>PMZQ01000111.1:19164-35001 GCA_003170155.1 Actinomycetota bacterium
TCCCGCTTCGCCGAAGAGGTGTACGAAGAGCCGTAGCGAGAGTGCGCCTAAGCTCGCCGAGCCAGGTACTCGGCGAGGGATGGCGTGAAGAGCGTACGGCTGTCGTCCTCGTGGTTCCAGGAATACACGTCTTCTGGACCTTTATACCCTGGTAGTACGCGGAACGCGAAGAGGTTGCCGCCACCATCCTCGCCGATGAAGAGCACCTGCTCGAACGACCAGTAGAGCGATGGGAAGTCAGGATTCGAGCGCATCGCGCGGTTCCGCTCGATAATCTCGGAAGCCGGCCAGACGACGCCGGCGTCGTACTCGTCGTGTAGACCGTTCGTATGGTGCAACAAGTCGAGAAGTACGTCCGGGGTGCCGGGACAGAAAGTCAGGAGCTGCCCGAGTTCGGCCTCACGAGCGCCCGGTCTTGTTGCGTAACCGCGTCGCCTGATCGCATCGATGGCCGTCATGCCCGGGATCCTATTCGACTTGCGTGCGCTGAGTAACCTTCCGGTGATGGCCACCAGCGACCGCGACTACTACGAGCTGCTCGGCGTCTCGCGCGGCGCCAGCGAGGCCGAGATCAAGAAGGCCTTCCGCGCGCTGGCGCGCGAGCTCCATCCCGACGTGTCCGATCACCCCGAGGCCGAGGAACGCTTCAAGCAGCTGGTCGAAGCCTACGAGGTGCTGTCCAAGCCCGAGACGCGCGAGCTCTACGACCGCTTCGGTCACGCCGGGCTGCGCAGCGGCGGTTACCAACCGACCGGGGTCGACTTCGGCAATCTCTCCGACCTCTTCTCGGCTTTCTTCGGTGACGACCTCCTCGCCGGCGCGCGGCCAACCCGTCAGCGCGGCGGCGATATCGCTGCCGAGGTCGAGATCGATCTGGCCGAGGCGGCGACGGGGGTCAAGCGCGAGGTCACGATCGAGGTCGAGGCTGTCTGCGGTGTCTGCGAGGGCTCTGGCATGGAGCCGGGCACCGAAGCCGTGACCTGCCCCACCTGCAAAGGGCAAGGGATGTTCCAGCAGGTTTCGCAGAGCCTCTTCGGCCAGCTCGTGCGCACCCAGGCTTGCCCGACCTGTGGCGGCGCCGGCAAGGTGATAGAGCATCCGTGCAAGAACTGCGGCGGCTCCGGGCGCGAGCTCGAGGAGCGCAAGCTCGAGGTCGAGATCCCGGCCGGTATTCACGATCGGCAGCCGATCAGGATCTCCGGCGAGGGGCACGCGGGCAGTCGCGGCGGCCGTGCCGGCGACGTTTATGTGCCGGTGCACGTGCGCCCGGACGAGCGCTTCGTGCGCGAGGGCGACGATCTCGTCTCGACGCTGGAGCTGACGATGACCCAGGCCGCGCTCGGCGGGAAGACGACCGTCTCGACCCTGGACGGTGACGCCGAGGTCGAGATCGAGCCGGGCACCCAGCCCGGCGCCGTCCTGATCCTGAAGGGCAAGGGGATGCCGCGGCTGCGCGGCTACGGTCACGGCGACCTGCGCCTGCTTCTGACCGTGCTCGTTCCGCGCAAGCTCGACGAGGAACAGCGCAAGCTGCTCGCGCAGTTCGAAGAAACCGCCAGTGCCGCCACCTACGAGCACGACGAAAGTTTGTTTAAACGCCTGAAGAGCGTCTTCCACTGAAAGATCTGTTTCGCATTGCCGTGCGCGTGCCGCTCGAGCGGGCCGAGGAGGCGCGGGCGGAGCTGCTCAAGTTCGCCGCCCATGGCTTCGAGGAACGGGATCTTCCTGGTGAGCTCGAGCTGGCCGTCTACGGTGGACCGGAGATCGAGGAGGCGCTGCGCGCGAGCTTCGGCGAAGTCTCGTGCGAGCGGGTCGAGCCCGGCTGGGAGGACAATTGGCGTGCCTTCCACCACCCGGTCGAGATCGGTCGGCTCTGGGTCGGCCCGCCCTGGGAGGAGGCTCGCGAAAGTCTTCTCCCGGTCGTGATCGATCCCGGACGCGCCTTCGGCACGGGCTCCCATCCGACCACGAGACTCTGTCTGGAGCTGTTGCAGGAGCTGGAGCCGGCGAGCCTGCTGGATGTCGGTTGCGGCTCCGGGGTGCTGGCGATCGCCGCGGCCAGGCTCGGCTTTGCACCGATCACGGCGTTCGACAACGACCCCGCGGCGATCGAGGCGACGCTGTCCAACGCCGAGGTGAACGGTGTCTCGTTCGACGTGCGCCTCACCGACGTGCTCGCCGATTCGCTTCCGCAGACAGAGGTCGCAGGCTGCAATATCAGTCTCCCGGTTCTGGAAACTCTGGCGCCCCGGCTCGAGAGCGAGCGGTTGGTGGCTTCGGGTTTTCTCGCCTCCGACGAGTTGCGGCTCGACGGGTATCGCGTCGTGAGCAGGCGCGAGCAGGCGGAGTGGGCGGCCGTTCTGGCAGATCGAAAACACTGAGGAGAGAGGCGGAGATGATCGACGAAGCAGAGATGGTGGAGACTCCGTCGGGGCTTCTACCGAATAGCGACGGCTGGTTCGTCGTCAATGTTCGCGACACCGCCTGGGCGACGAACGATCAACTTGGAGCCGGCTGCCGGTTCGAGAACACGAGCCGCCCCTTTCCGGAGCTCGGGATCAATCTGCGCGTGCTCAGGCCGGGGCAAGCCAACGCGATGTATCACAGGGAATCGAGTCAGGAGGACTTCCTCGTGCTGGCGGGCAAATGCCTGCTCCTGGTCGAGGGCGGGGAGCGGGCGCTCAGGGCCTGGGACTTCGTCCACTGCCCACCCGGCACCGAGCACGTCTTCGTCGGTGCCGGAAGCGACCCCTGCGTGATCTTGATGGTGGGCGCGCGCGATCCGGACGGGGAAGTGTTCTATCCCGTTTCCGGGCTCGCCCGCCGCTACAGCG
This sequence comes from Actinomycetota bacterium, assembly GCA_003170155.1. Classification (GTDB taxonomy): domain Bacteria; phylum Actinomycetota; class Thermoleophilia; order Gaiellales; family Gaiellaceae; genus Fen-549. The sequence goes on from PMZQ01000111.1 coordinate 21,999, forward strand.
CGGGCGTCGAAGACGGGACCAGCTCGCCTCCCGAGGCTTACGCACATGTACCTTCGTTTCGCGCCGAGCATCCGCCCGACTGGAACGATCTGCCCTGGTCGTAGGGGGCTGCCCGATTCTGTTTCGGCACAGAACTGCCACATTCGCGTGCGTCTTTTCGAGTTAAGCTCGAGTTGGGGATGGGAGGCGGGGAACCCGCCTCTCCGGGGCCGACCCGATCCGAAGGGCGGTCTGCCTGTCACTACGAGGCCGCCGATCTCCTTTCTTAGTCACGGCGTCACCTAGAGTTGAAGCTATGACGACTTTCTCGGTGCGCTTTCTCGGCTGCAAGGTCTCCTATTCGGACGCCGACGAGATCCGCGAGCGGCTGCTCGCCGGCGGACACGAGGAAGCGCGGGCCGGCGATGCCGAGGTCGCGCTCGTCAACACCTGCTGCGTCACGCGCGAGGCGGTCGGGAAGTCGCGCCAGGCGGTGGCGAAGGCCGCGCGCACTCACGAACGCGTCTACGTGACCGGTTGCGGAGCAGGCCTGGAGGGAGCCTTCTCGGGACTGGCGGAGAACGTCGTCGTCGTGCCGCGGCGGGAGACCGCCGCATCCGAGCTCGTGGCGAACATGCTCGGCTCCGGCCGCAGGATCGACCTGAAACCGAGGCCGAAGCGCGTGCGCGCCTTCGTGACGATTCAAGACGGCTGTTCGTTTCGCTGTAGCTACTGCGTCGTTCCGCTCGTGCGCGGGCCGGGGCGCTCCAAGCCGGCCGAGGAGGTGCTGAGCGAAGTGCGGCGCCGCGTCGAGCAGGGGCACAGAGAGGTCGTTCTCTCGGGGATCAATCTCGGTTGTTTCCGCGATGGCTCGGCCGGAATCTCTCTCGCCGGGCTGGTGCGCGAGGCGGGGAAGACACCCGGTCTCGGTCGCCTGCGCCTTTCCTCGATCGAGGTCAACCACCTGGGTGCCGAGCTGATCGCCGCGATTCGCGAGACGCCCGTCGCCTGCAGGCACCTGCACGTTCCCCTGCAATCCGGCGACGACGGGATCCTGCAAGCGATGAAGCGCCGTTACGACTCCTCCACCTTCCTGCGCCGGCTCGAGGGGTTGGAGGACTTCAATCTCACCAGCGACGTGATCGTCGGTTTTCCCGGCGAGGACGAGACGGCTTTCCAGCACACGCGCGATCTCGTAGAGCGCGCGAGAATCACGAGAGTGCACGTGTTTCCCTACTCTCCGCGCCCCGGAACCGAGACCGCGGCCGAGGATGACGTGCCCGCCGCGGTGAAGAAAGAGCGAGCGGCTCGGATGCGCGAATCTTCGAAAAACGCGTGTTTACTACGCTGGCGTGGCAAGATCGGTATGGAGGAGAGTGTTTTGATCGATCGACCGGGACGTGGATACGCGAGCGACTACACGCCGTGGCTCCTCGACGGTCCGGTCGGTGAGTTCATACAAGCGCGCGCGGAAAAGGTGACCGAGCAGGGGATAATCGGTGTAGCGAGATGATCATGACTCCGAATGACTGCCTCTTTTGCGAGCTAGTGCGCAGCGGCTCGCACATCCGCCGCACGGACGGCTTCGTCGCCATCGACGACGTCAACCCGAAGGCGGAGATACACGTCTTGATCGTGCCCGAGCGGCACATCGACACCTTCCGCCAGATCGGTGAGTTTCCGGCCGAGGAAGTGCGACGGATGCTCGAGTTCATCGCCGAGACGGCACACTCGCTCGGCCTCGAGGACTATCGCGTGCTCTGCACCGTCGGACCGAGCGCCGGTCAGACGGTCTTCCATCTGCACTGGCACTTGCTCGGCGGGCGCGACCTCGACGGCCGTCTGCCGGCGCTGGCGCTCGCAGAAGTGGAGGGTGAGGAGTGAGCCTGATCAAGCGAATCGAGCAGGAGCTCGCGCAGGCGATGCGCGATCAGGCTGAGCTTCGCCGCGATACCTTGCGCCTGGCGCTGTCTGAGCTGCGCGCCGCCGAGAAGGATCTTCAGCGGCCTCTCTCGGCTCAGGAGGAGCTGCAGGTGCTCCAGCGCGAGCGCAAGCGCCACGTCGAATCGGCCGACGCCTTCCGCGCGGGCGGGCGCCCCGAGCAGGCCGAGCGCGAGCAGGCCGAGCTGGCGGTGCTGGAGGAGTTCATGCCGGCGCCGCTCTCCGAGGAGGAGCTGGAGGAGATCGTCGACACCGTGATCGCCGAGGTGGGCGCGACCAGCATCCGTGATCTCGGCCGCGTCATGGCCGACGTGATGCCGCAGGTCTCCGGCCGCGCCGACGGCTCGGTCGTGTCGCAGCTGGTGCGCGAGGCGCTCGCCTAGTCCCCCCGCCCGACCTGTCCGCCCCAGACACGTCCCTGTGCCTGGCACCAGGACATGGCCGAGCGAGACGATGCGGTCGATCGGGAAAACGGCAGTTTGCAGGGAATCGAGCGGTCTGTGCCAGGACTGTGTCGAAACGCACGATTTCTCCAGATCTGTTCGGTTTGCAGGAAACCTTCGCTTTTCTGACGCGTCTGCCCGGGACCTGTCCCGGTGCCAGGCTCGGGGACGTGGCGTTTGTGGACAAGGCCGACGCGGCGGGAACAACCGAGCCGCAGGTGGGCCTCGGGGCTAGCGCCTACACTGAATCCCGGATGCAGGACGTCTTGACCATCTCCAACGAGGTTGCGGCCGAGCTCGCTGGCGTCTCGGACAGCGTGCTTGAGGCTCTGCGTGAGCAGCTCGGTTGCACGATCAGACTGCGCGGCAACCGGCTCACACTCGAGGGCGGGGAGGAGGAGGTCGCCAAGGCGCGGACGGTCGTGGAGGAGATCGTCGGGCTGTTTGAGGACGGGCAGGAAGTGGGGCCGGGTACGGTCGATGCGGTGCGTGCGGCACTCGACCAGGCCGCCGACGTGCGCGAGGTCTTCGAGGACGTGGTCTGGCGCCACCGCGGCAAGAAGATAACCCCCAAGACCGTCAACCAGAAGCTCTACGTAGATGCGATCCGCAGCCGCACGGTCACCTTCGGCATCGGCCCGGCAGGCACCGGCAAGACCTACCTGGCGATGGCTCTGGCCGTGGCGGCGCTCTCCGATGGACAGGTCGGGCGCATCATTCTCACTCGCCCTGCGGTCGAGGCCGGCGAGCGACTGGGCTTCCTGCCGGGCGACCTGATGGCCAAGGTCGACCCCTATCTGCGCCCGCTCTTCGACGCTCTCTACGACATGCTCGATCCCGAGCGGCTGAGCTCCTACATGGAGCGGGGCACGATCGAGGTCGCGCCGCTCGCCTTCATGCGCGGACGCACTCTCAACGACTCCTTCATCATCCTCGACGAGGCCCAGAACACCACGCCCGAGCAGATGCAGATGTTCCTGACTCGGCTCGGATTCGGCTCGCGCGTCGTCATCACCGGCGACATCACTCAGGTCGACTTGCCCAAGGAGCAGGCCTCGGGGCTGATCCAGGTGCAGCAGATCCTGGCCGACATCGAGGGCATCGCCTTCGTCCATTTTGGGCACGAGGATGTCGTTCGCCACAAGCTGGTGCAGCGGATCGTCGAGGCCTACAAGCGTCACGTCGAGGCGACTGGAGCCGAGCGGCGCCGCTAGCGTTGGTGCCACTTCAAGCAATACCCTCCGGCTTCTGGCCCGCTATCACGCGGCGCGCTGCGTTGTCCTCAGTCGCGCCCGTACTATCCAGTACGAAAGCTCCCTGCGTCCTAGCATCGCTTGGTGCTAGCGACCCAGAAACTCGGAAGCATTACTTGAAGAGGCACTGATGGTCGAGATCGAGATCGAGAACCGAAGTGGAGGTAGCGTCGAGGAGAAGGCGGCCGCCGCGCTCGTGCGCTCGGTTCTCGAGGCCGAGGGAGTCGGCTCCTGCGAGCTCGGGCTCTCGTTCGTGGGCCCCGAGGAGATCCGCGCGCTCAAGCGCGAGCACCTGGAGATCGATGAAGTCACCGATGTCCTCTCCTTCCCGATCGACGGGCTGGACGAGTTGCCCGAGGGACTACCGCGTCAGCTCGGCGATGTCGTCCTCTGCCCGCAGGTCGTCGACAGCGACTGGCGCCGGCCACTCGTGCATGGCGTCCTGCACCTGCTCGGCTACGAGCACGGCTCCGAGATGGAGGAGCGGGAAAGCCGCTACGTAAAGGAATGACCAGACGGTGCGCTCGCGTATAACCCTCATCGACAGCTTCAACTACGCCTTTCAGGGCGTGATCCACGCTGTCCGAACGCAGCGCAACATGCGCATCCACATGCTCGCCGCGATCACCGTGCTGGTCGTTGCGATCGCCATCGGAGTCACTCAGATGGAGCTGATCGCACTGGTGATTGCAATCGCCTTCGTGCTCATCACCGAGATGATCAACAGCGCCGTCGAGGGGGCGATCGACGTGGCGACCACCTCGTTTGATCCGATGGCCAAACTGGCCAAGGACATGGCCGCAGGCGCCGTTCTGATCTCCACGATCGCGGCGCTCACGATCGGCTTCCTCGTCTTCGACGACCACATCGCCAACCCGAGCACGCGTCTACTCAACCGAATCGAGAATGCGCCCGTCTATCTGACCCTGGTGGCGTTGATCGTCACGGTGCTGCTCGTGATCGCGACCAAAGCTCTGACCCACCGGGGGACGCCGCTTCGGGGCGGGCTCCCCTCCGGCCACTCGGCGATCGCCTTCGCCGGCTGGATGGCCCTCACCTATCTCGTTCATGGTGTCGAGCACCGCTTTTTAATCTCGGCGCTGGCCTTTGCGATGGCGCTCCTGGTCGCGCAGACTCGTGTCGAGGCCGGTTATCACTCCGCACTCGAGGTCACCTACGGTGCCGTCATCGGCGCGCTCGTGACCCTGTCCCTGTTCCAGTTGTTCGCGTGAGCGAGCGGCTGAAGAGCGGTTTCGTTGCCATCGCTGGACGGCCCAACGTCGGCAAGTCCACGCTCGTGAATGCGCTCTGCGGCGGCAAGGTCGCAATCGTCTCGGACAAGCCGCAGACGACGCGACGAAGGATCTTCGGCGTCGCCAATGGCCCCGACTACCAGCTCGTACTGCTCGACCTACCCGGCTTCCAGCGCCCACTCGACCTGATGACCGAGCGCATGCAGCGCACGGTCGAGAGCTCGTTCGAGGATGTGGACGCCGTTCTCTTCATGCTCTCCTCCCAGGAGCGGATCGGCGCCGGTGATCGCTTCATCGCCCAGGCCGTATTCGCGCTGGACATACCGGTGGTGATCGCGCTCAACAAGGTCGACCAGCAGAAACCCGGTCACATCGCCAGCCAGATGAAGACGGCCGCCAGTCTCGGTGACTTCCTCGCTCTCCATCCGATCAGCGCCAAGACCGGGGATGGAGTCGCCGATTTGCGCCAGGAGCTGATCGAGCTCCTGCCCGAGGGAGTCGCCTACTTCCCCCGCGACGCGATCACCGACCTGCCGCTCGAGCATCGGCTGGCCGAGCTCGTGCGGGAGAAGGCGCTTGCACTCACCCGCGACGAGGTTCCGCACTCGCTCTCGGTGGAGGTGGAGGAGCTGGGCGAGCGCGTTCTCCGAGCTCGGATTCTGGTCGAGACCGAGTCGCAGAAGCAGATCCTGGTCGGTCGGGCCGGGCGGATGGTGAAGGCGATCGGAGTGCAGGCACGGCCCGAGGTCGAGCAGCTGCTCGGGCACAGGGTCTACCTGGACCTCACGGTCAAGGTCGAGCCGCGCTGGCGGCGAGACCCGGCGTCGCTCGAACGGCTCGGCATTTAGGAACTCGTCTCGAACCGAGCGCTCCGCCGCTTTGGCGCGCTCGGTGACGGCGCGATCGGGCTCCCAAGGTAAATTGATCGCTGCGACGCCGATTTCCGAGCTCTTCGGGAGGGAGTACTGCCCATGCAGATGATCTTGATTGCGACCGACGGCTCGGTCTGCGGGCAGCAGGCCGAGGATGAGGGAGTCGCGCTGGCCGTCGCTACGGGCGCCCGGGTGGTCTTCGTGCACGTCCAGCCCCAGGTGGATTCCTCCCGATACCAGCCGGGCGAGGTCAGCGAGCAGACCGAGGAGTCGCACTTCCTCCTCGATCGAGCGTTCGCGAAGGCGCTACAGGCCGGGGTCGATGCCGAGTCGGAGATCGTCGAGGGTAGTCCCGCCGAAAAGATCGTCGATACGGCCAGATTGCGCGGGGCGGACATCATCATCGTCGGCTCGCGCGGATTGGGCACGATCTCGAGCATGTTCCTCGGTAGCGTCTCGCGCGACGTGCTGAGCGAAGCCGACCGGCCGGTGCTGATCGTGAAGGAGAGGCCGGCGCCCTAGGCCTTCAGGTGCGCCAGCGCCTCTCTGTAGATCTCGAGCAGATTCTCATCGACGAAGACGAAGCGCACCTTCTCGATCATCGGCAGGCGCTCGAGCGCCTCGATCACTGCTCGCAGAGCAATCGGCGCGGCCAGCTCGGGCGGGTAACCGTAGGCGCCGGTCGAGATCGCCGGGAAGGCGACCGTGAGGCAGCCGTGCTCCCGCGCCAACTCGAGCGCCTGCTCGTGGCAGGAGATGAGGAGAAGCTCCTCGTCGTTGCGTCCACCCTTCCAGACGGGGCCGACCGCATGGATCACAAAGCGCGCGGGAAGCCTGCCGGCGCCGGTGATGACGGCGTCGCCCGGATCGCAGTGACCGATCCTGCGGCACTCCTCCATGATCTCAGGCCCACCGGCACGGTGGATCGCCCCGTCGACCCCGCCGCCTCCGCGCAGGCCGCTGTTGGCCGCGTTGACGATCGCGTCTACCGTCTCCTTCGTGATATCGCCCAGAACGAACTCGATTCTCCGCCGGGGCTCGATCGGGGTCATTCCCTAAGGCTAATACCTACGGCGGCGAAATTTGGCCTCACCCGGCCGTTGCTCGAGGATGCAGGCTCGCGCTCGCACGGTCACCGTCGGTTGCGCAGGAGTTAGGCGAAGGCGTTCGTGGATAGAAGGAGTACAGACGATCCAACCGCAGTGCGAAGGGAGCCCTCTTGCGAGTAGCAGTCTTCAGCACCAAGCCCTACGATCGCCAGTTTCTCGATGCGGCGAACGAGCACTTCGGGCACGAGCTGGTCTACTTCGAATCCGCCCTGTCCGAGGAGACGGCTCCGCTCGCCTCGGGCTTCTGGGCCGTCTGCGCGTTCGTCCACGATCGAGTCGACCGGCCGGTGCTCGAGCAGCTCGTCGGCGGCGGTACCAGCCTCGTCGCGCTCCGTTCGGCCGGCTTCAACAACGTCGATCTCGAGGCTGCCGGCAATCTCGCCATCACGGTCGTCCACGTACCGGCCTATTCGCCCTATGCGGTTGCCGAGCACGCCGTGGCTCTGATCCTCGTGCTGAACCGAGGCATTCATCGCGCCCACGGCAGGGTGCGCGACGGAAACTTCTCGCTCAACGGATTGCTCGGCTTCGACCTGCACGGGCGCACGGTCGGGATCGTCGGCACCGGCGCTATCGGTGAGACGCTGGCCCGAATCCTGGCCGGCTTCGGCTGCGTCCTGCTCGCGTACGACGTTCGCGAGAATCCCGCCTGCGTCGAGCTCGGAGTCCGCTACGTCGAGCTGGACGAGCTTCTTGCCAAATCGGACGCGATCAGCCTCCACTGCCCCCTGACGCGCGACACCCACCACTTGATCGATGCCGAGGCACTGGCCAAGGTGAAGCCGGGCGTGATGCTCATCAACACCAGTCGCGGAGCCTTGATCGACACACAGGCCGTGGTCGACGCTCTCAAAGACGGACGGATCGGCTCGCTCGGCCTGGACGTTTACGAGGAGGAAGACGAGCTCTTCTTCGAGGACCTCTCCAATGTCGTCATTCAGGACGACGTCTTCATGCGTCTACTCACCTTTCCGAACGTGATCGTCACTGCTCACCAGGGCTACTTCACCTCCGACGCCCTCTCGAACATCGCCGAGACGACGCTCGCCAACATCGACACCTTCGAGCGCGGCGAGAGGTCGGGTAACGAGGTTGAGATCGAACGGCTGCGAGGCTAGCGCTTCCGCTTTACGTTCGGACGGGCGTCCTTCACATTGTCATCGCCCACGAGAAGCCCGTCGTGCATGTTCAGGCGGCGTGGCGCCTTGGCTGCGAGCTCACTGTCGTGAGTCGCCACGATGATGGTGGTGCCGTGCTTGGAGGCCAGACCGGTGAGCAGCGTGATGATGTCGGCGCCGCTGCGGGAATCGAGATTGCCGGTCGGCTCATCGGCCAGTACGACTCTGGGCGAGGCGGATAGCGCCCGCGCGATCGCGACGCGCTGCTGCTCACCGCCAGAGAGCTGACTGGGTAGATGCGAGGAGCGATCACGGAGGCCGACCTCGGCGAGCATTGCCAGCGAACGCTCGCGCAGCTCACCTGCGGCAATCCCAAGAGGAGCGAGGCCGGCCTCCACGTTTTGAAGCGCGGTGAGTGTCGAGAGCAGGTTGAACTGCTGGAAGATGAAGCCAAACGACCGCAGTCGCAGCTCGGCCAGCTCGCCGTCCGAGAGCGTGACGAGATCGCGGCCCTCGAAGTGAACCTCGCCGCTCGAGGGCTTGTCGAGAGCACCGAGGAGCTGCAGGAGCGTGGTCTTGCCCGAGCCGCTCGGTCCCTCGATGGCGACGAACTCCTCTGCATCGAGGGTGAGATCGACGCCGTCGACCGCCCTGATCGTCGCGCCTCCGAGCTGGAAGAACTTGGCCGCGCCGCGCAACTCATAGAGTGGGGCCGGCAATCTACTCTACCTGCCTCAGGGCGTCGGCAGGACGGAGTCGCGCGGCACGAAGCGAACCGATCGCACCAGCCAGCAGGCCGCCGGCGAGCGCGAGCGCAAAACCGATCAGAATCAGAGAGAAGGCGAGCGGTGCCTTGAGCGATACCTGACTGGTCGCCGTGTGGGTGAGAGTCTGGCCCAGTCCGAAAGCGGTCCCTTGCGGGCCCCGAACACTGTCGCCAACGGGCGAGCTCGCGCTGAGGGTCGGGCCGAAGGCGTCGATGCAAGCTGCTGCCGCCGCGCCCAGCGCCACGCCGAGCACGCCGCCGGCGATCCCCTGAGCGAAGGACTCGCCGGCGATCTGCCTGATCACGAGCCTTCTCGTCCAGCCGATCGCCCGCAGAGTGCCGATCTCACGCACGCGCTTGGTGATCGAGGAGAGCGTGAGCAGAGCCGCGAGCAGGAAGGCTGTTGCGATGGCGATGATGGAGAGTGCGAGACCGAGACTCTTGGAGAGGTTGGAGGCGTCCTTGAGCGAGCCCGAGATCTCCTTCGCAACATCCTGAGAGCTTGCGACCTGGGCGCGCGGGAGGGCCTTCTCGATCTCCTTTTGCAACTGGCTGACGGCCGAGCTCTTGCTGGCGCGAACGAGCACGACGTTGATCTGATTCTTCTGGCCGGCGAGCTTCTGCAGCTGCGCGAGCGGGATATAGACGTCGGCGCTCTGACCGCCAAGCGGCGCCTTGACGATTCCGACGACCTTGAACTTGGTGCTGTTCAGATTCAGCGCCGAGCCGACCTTGAGCTTGTGGCTGGAGGCATAGGAGTCGGCGACAAGCGCCTCGAGACCGCCCTTGGTGCTGAGAAAGGCGCCCTTGGTGACCTGCGAGGGCGTGATCAGGCCCATCCCCGACTGGCTCGTGTCGACGCCGCCGATCGTGAAGGTCGAAGTCTTGATGTCGGTCTGCGGCGTATTCACCTGCTGCGTGTGAATCTGTCCGGGCGCGGTAAAGGTTTGGCGGAAGCGGCGCATGCTGGCCGGCATGCACGAGCGGAAGGCGCCGCCGTTCGAGCCGCCTCCTCCAGTGAGGCCGCCGCTACCTTGAGAGGGCGTGCCGCCTGTGCCCGACTGTCCACTCTTGGCCTGCAGCTTCTGGATGCAAGCCGCCATCTTCGCGAAGTCCGCGGCGCTCGGCTGCGTTTGACCCTGAATCTGGTACTTCTTGGCGGCGGTCTTGAACGTGGCGGTGATCTTCGGCACCTTCCCTTCCTGGTGCTGCACCGTCAAGGTCAGGCCGGTTGAGATCTTGGCGACGCCGGGGAGCTTGGCAACGGTCTTCGCCTGTGACTGAGCAAAGGCGGGCTGCGTCCCGGCCGAGAAGGTGTCGTGCACGAAATGCTGGCCGGGCTTGCCCAGCTTGGAGAGGTCAGTTTCGATGATGCGGTTGGCGAAGGCGCCGCCGCCGATGCCACCCTCGGCCGTGACTGTCAAGTCGGTGCCGATACTCGAGAGCGGATTGAGCGCTGTCTTCTGTGCCTGGTTGAGTCCGCGTGAGAGGGCGGAGATGACGATCACCAGCGCGACCCCGAGCGCGAGTCCGAGCAACGTCAGGATCGTTCGTCCCTTACGGCGTAGGAGCTCGCTGCGCAGATAACTCAAGTAGAACACGTTCGAAAGGAAAGCAGCTCTCGATGAGACGGGGATGAGAGTCGATGAGACGGGGATGAGAGTCGTGCGATCGGCTCGGGTTCGTTCTCTTCTCTCATACTGGTCTTAGCGTCCGAGTCTTTACTTTCACGCGTACGGGGTTTCAGTCTCAGCGTCCGAAGAGCTGTCAGCCCAGCGCCAGATCGAAGGGACAGGTAGATGCAGATTCTTGTCGTCGATGACGATCGTGCGGTTCGCGAGGCGCTCGAGCGGGCGCTCGGTCTCGAGGGCTACGACGTCGAGTTGGCCGCGGACGGGGCCGAGGCGCTGGCCGCGGTCGAGCGGCGCGAACCCGACGCCATCGTGCTCGATGTGCTCATGCCGCAGTTGGACGGGTTCGAGGTCTGTCGCCTTCTGCGTAAGGCGCACCACCGCGTCCCGATCCTGATGCTGACCGTCCGGGACGAGCTCGGCGATCGGGTCGAGGGGCTCGACGCCGGCGCCGATGACTACCTGGGCAAACCCTTCGAGCTGGAGGAGCTGCTGGCCCGCGTGCGCGCACTGCTGCGGCGGGTGGCGCCCGACTCCGAGAGCCGAATCCTGCGCTTCGCCGATCTGACACTCGATCTCGGCTCGCTTCAGGCGCGGCGCGGCAAGCGCGAGTTCAGGCTCTCGGTGACCGAGGCGAACGTGCTCGAGTTCTTCCTGCTAAATCCCCGCCAGGTTCTTTCGCGCTCACTCGTCTTCGAGCGCGTCTGGGGGCAGCATCTGGGCACCGAGTCCAACACGCTCGACGTCTACGTCGGCTACCTGCGGAAGAAGACCGAACTCGGCGGCGAGCCCCGAATCATCCACACGGTGCGTGGCGCCGGCTACGTTCTGCGAGAGCGATGAGCCTGCGCGTTCGCCTCGCTCTGGTCACGACCGCGGTGGTTGCGGTAGCGGTGGCGCTGGCTTCGATCGCCGTCTTTCTCTCCATGCGAGCCGATCTGCTCCGGAACGTCGACAACGACCTCAAAAATCGCGCGACCGGGATCCAGAGCCGGCCCTTCGTTCCCGGGCCATTCACCAGCAAGTCGATCAGCGGCAAGTCGACGGTCGTGTTTCCCGCCCCGCATTTCGGAGAGCACGATTACTTCCAGTTCGTCAGCGCCAAGGGCACGACGCTTCGGCCGACGAACGAGCCCGGAGCGGTGCCGGTCAATCCCCGCACGCTCGCCGTCGCGACGGGGAAGAGCAAGGCTTTCCTGACGGACACGACGATTGCCGGGATCCACGCCCGCGTTCTGGCGGTGCCCTATGCCAATGGCGTTGCGCTTCAGATCGCCAGTCCCCTTGACAGCGTCGACCGTGAGCTGCACAGGCTGGAGCTGATCCTGCTCCTCGTCTCGCTCGGTGGAATCGTCCTCGCGGCAGCCGGAGGCATGCTCGTCTCGCACACGACGCTGGTGCCGGTCCGCCGCGTGACCGGAGCAGCCGAGCGGGTGGCGAGCACGCTCGACACGAGCGAGCGGGTTCCCGAGCGGGGCAAGGACGAGCTGGGCCGGCTGGCCGTTTCCTTCAACGCCATGCTGGCGGCGCTCGAGGAGGCGATCGAGACGCAGAAGCGCTTCGTCGCCGACGCCTCGCACGAGCTGCTGACCCCGGTGACGAGCCTGCAGACAAACCTGGAGGTGCTGGCCCGTGCGCCACGCCTGCCGGCGAAGAAGCGCAAAGACCTGATCGGCGACCTGCTCGGCGAACTGCGTGAGGTGCGCAAGCTGGTGGGGAATCTGGTCGAGCTGGCGCGCGGGAATCGCGGCGAGCGGCGCGAGCAGGTGCGTCTCGACAGCCTCGTCAGCGACTGCATCGACCAGGCGACCCTCCGCTATCCGAACCTTCACTTCCTGGCCGAGCTGGAGCCGGCGACTCTCGAGGGAGACGCGGAAAGGCTGGAGCGGGCGGTTTGGAACCTGCTCGAGAACGCGGCCAAGTGGAGCGAGCCGGGCGGCCTGGTCGAGATCGGACTGGAAGGCGGCGAGCTCACGGTCCGCGACGGCGGTCCCGGCGTGCCCGACAAGGACAAGCCGCACGTCTTCGAGCGCTTTTACCGTGCCGCCGCCTCACGCGGTATGCCNNTGCCGGGCGCGTCCTAGTCGAGGGCGAGCAGCTGCTCCAGCACGAGTGCCACGCCATCCTCGTCGTTCGAGGCGGTGACCTCGTCCGCGACCGCGAGCAGCTCGGGGTGGGCGTTCGCCACGGCGATGCCGCGACCGGCCCAGGCCAGCATCGAGACGTCGTTGACCATGTCGCCGAAGGCGATCACCTCGCTTCGATCGATCTCGAGCTCGGCGCACAGCTCCGCCAGCGCCGAGCCCTTCGTTACTCCGGCGGCCGCGATCTCGACCAGCCCGGCGCCCGAGTAGCAGGCTTCGATCTTCTCGCCACCGAAGCTCTCGGCGATCGCGTGTAACTCGGGCTGGGAGAGCTCGGGGTGCTGGAGCACGAGCTTGGTCACCGGCTCGGAGAGGAAGGCGAGCGCGTCGGCGCGCGGGATCGAATCGTGCGGGCGGAATAGGGGCCGGTAGGCGGGCTCGGCGATGAAGCCCGAGAGGCGCTCGCAGCCGAAGACGACGCCCGGCGCCTCGCGGCGCAGACCGTGCACGAGCTCGCGCACGGTCTCGGGCTCGAGCGGCCGGTGGATGAGCAC
>PMZQ01000096.1 GCA_003170155.1 Actinomycetota bacterium
CGCCCGAGCCGCAGGTCGTCTCTTGAAGGGGTGGCGGCTCGGGCTGGAGCCGGTTCGGCTGAAGGTGTCTACGAGCTCCACCTGGACGCGTTCGTGGAGGCGATGCGCCGGATCGCCGTCGAGGCGGCCGAGAGTCCCGAGCTGCTGCGAGAGGCGCCGCACGATCGCCCGGTCGAGCGCCTCGATGAGGCCGGTGCCGTCAAGCGCGCGTTCGTCCGCTACGAGTTCGGCGAGCGCGAGATCGGCTAGCTCTCTGGTCTGAGTGAGAGCCGGACGTCGATCGTCATCCGCGTCGGCCAGCTGAGAGTCGTGCCCGACGCCGGCGACTGATGCTTGACCACGTAGTTGTCGCGGAGCTCGGACCGGTCACTTGCCGGAAGCGCCGGCGCAACCCCGGACAGCCAGAAAAAACCGTGCTTACTCGTCCAGCGGTCGAGCTCGGTTAAAGGCGCCCCGACGAAGTCAGGCACTCTCGTATTAGCGGGCGGTTTCGAGGGAAACACGAAGTCCGTGTGTCCTTCCGTAATCCATTTCGGCCCCGATCCGACGCGATGGGGGACGTCTGAGCGGAAGGTGATCGTCACGATGCTGCCTCGCTCGACGATTGCTCCGGGTGCGGCCTTTGTTCTGATTCGAAGGGATTGCCCGGAGTGGTCGAGGATCAACAAGCCGCTGGGAATGGCGACCTTCAATCCGGCCTCGTGCAGTAGCCGGTAGGCCCGCACCACGTTCCGGGCCGGAACTTGCGGCACCGTGACGGGTCTAGAGGTGCTCTTACCGCCGCATCCGGAAGCCACGAGCACTGCCGCTGTCACAAGCACGCCCATCTGGGAGGTCGAGCGTCTCATCTCTCTTCAGACGACGATAAAGCAACGTGACGCGTCGCGTTACCTTCGTAAAATCCCCGTCTAAAATCGCCGCCGTAGAGCAAGGGCTTCGGGATTCGAGGACGAAAACGTCTTGAGTCCGACCGCTTGCGGGACGATACTCGGCCTACTGGAGCGATCAAAAAAGGGGTTCTTACGGTGTCGAACTCAGGAATGAAGACCTGTCCGGAGTGCGCTGAGGAGATCAAGCTCGAGGCCAAGGTCTGCCGCTACTGCGGGACGACCTTTGCGCTCGCGCACGTCGGCTACTGCATTCGCTGTCACAAGGTGGTTGCTCAGAGCGAGCTCGGTGTCTGCTCGATCTGTGGCTCACGCCTGCTCGACGTTCGCCTCGAGAGCCTGGAGACCGCCGGGCCGACGATCGGCTTGCAGGCAGGGAAGCCCGTTGCCGCGTCGGTTCCCGGGTTTGTACCTTCGCCCGAGCCGATCGATGAGATCACGGACGAGTCCGCGACCGAGCCCCCGCCTCAGGTCATCCCCGTCTGGCCGCCGCCGGCTCCCGCCGAGCCGTCCGCACCCGAGTTGCCACCCACCCCTTCGCCCGCTCCCGGCGCGCCTTCCGGAGTTTCTTGGGCCAAGCTCGGCGCTCCCACCGAGACAGTTTCGCCCGAGCAGGAGTCCGACGCTACGGAGGCCGAGCCCGAGCCTGAGGTACCCGCCCAACCTCGACCAGTCGCAGAATCGACGCCGGACACCGGCGCCGAGAGCCTGGCCGCCTTTGGCCGGCGCGAGCCCGGCGCGCCGACCTCACCGGCTCCCCTGGCGCCGACCGGCGGGCTACTCGGTCCTCCGCCACCGGGGCCGCCGATCGCGCCTCCGCCTGGTCCGCCTCTCACTGCGCCGCCGCGTCCGCCCGTGACTCCTCCGGTTCGTCCGGTGGTCGACACCACTCCACCGGTAGTCCCGAGCCCACCGGCTCCACCTGCCGGCGCCGGGCGCCCCGTAACGCCCGCTGCGGTGGCTCCGCCCGTCCACCTCGGGCCCCCACCGGAGCCCGCTAAGGAGAGGGCGTCGGCCGGAGGACAGCGCCTGGGCATCGTCCCGTCGCTTGCCCAGCGCGCCGCCTATCCGTTCTATCTGGTAGCCGTGATAGCCGTGCTGGCGATGTGGTTCATCAACTACTACTGGAACGGGTATCTGAAGGGAACAGACAAGCTGGGATCGCAGACACTCTCACACTTCGTCGTCGCGACCTACGGGAACGCAGGCACGATCATGGTCAGCTGGCAGATAGGCCTTATTGCGGTCATCTGCTTTCTGCTCATGCCGACGCGGTTACTGCCCGAGGGGTGGTTCCGTCGGCGCGGCGTCGCGAAGGAGTACGCGAAAGAGCTGAAGACAGAGCTAGACGTAGACATGGTCTTCAGGCAGAAGTGGTTCTTCGAGAAAATGATGCTGGCCTTCGCTCTCTGGGCGATCGCAATCGGCTTCCTGGTCGCCACTCTCGTCAGAAAGGGCAGCTTCGTGCTGCATACGGGCGGCTACGTGGCGATCGCGGCGCTACTGGTCGGGTTCGCCTGTTCCGGCGTACTCGCGGAGGGGCGCGAGCCGGTCGTCGCGATCGATTCGAGCGGGCGGATCCAGCACTAGAGCCAGTAGCTCCTGCCTGGAATCGTCGCCCGGCTGGTCTTCTCAGGTATGGCCAGTCGTACCGGGCTCCCCGGCGAGCTGCCCGCAGGCAGCCTCGATCTCGCGCCCGCGGGCGACACGTACGGTCGCCTCGAGGCCAGCCTTGGAGAGCGTCTCGCGGAAGGAGTCGATCGCTAGCCGGCTCGATCCGCGAAAGGCGCCGGTCTCGTTGTAGGGGATCAGGTTGAGTTTGAAGACCTTCGGATTGAGCAGCCGTGCGAGCGCCCGCGCCTGCTCCCGATGGTCGTTGACGCCGGAGAGCATCAGGTACTCGACCAGCACCTTGCGCCGGCGAACGGCGTAGAAGCGCTTGCAGGCCGCCAGAACCTCGGCGATCGGAAAGCGAGCGGTGACAGGCATCAGCTTGCCGCGCAGCTCGTCGTCGGGTGCGTGTAGCGAAAGCGCCAGCTTCACGGGAAGCTCTTCGCCGGCGAGCCGATCGATTCCGGGCACCCAGCCGGCGGTCGAGATCGCCGTGCGGCGGGGGCCGATACCGAGGCCGGGAAGCGCACGGACGGCCGTTAGGACAGCTTCGAGATTCATCAGCGGCTCGCCCATGCCCATGAGTGCGGCATTACTCAGGCCGGCGACTGGCTCCGGCTTAGCTGTCACCGTCTCGGGCCCCGAGCTGCTGCTTTCCGTCGAATTGACAACCCGTAAGAAGAACAGCGCCTGCTCGACGATCTCCCAGGCGCTCAGGTTGCGCCTGAAGCCCATCTGGCCGCTGGCGCAAAAAACGCATTTGAGCGGGCATCCCGACTGGGTCGAGATGCAGACCGAGCGGCGCCCGTCGCGGTAGCGCATCAGCACCGACTCGACGGGGTGACCGTCGTGAGTGCGAAAGAGCGCCTTGACCGTTCCGTCGCCGGCTTCGAGCTGGCGCTCGAGCTCGAGCGTGGAGAAAGGCACGCGCTGATCAAGCTCAGAGCGCAAGGACTTAGGCAGCGAGGTCATCTCCTCATAGGAGCCCGCACCGGCGCAGGCGCGCTCCCACACCTGGCGGGCGCGATAGGCGGGCTGGCCGAGGTCGGCGAGCGTCTGCTCGAGGAGTTCGCGATCCATCCGAAGCAACGGTAGCGGTAGCGCCCGCATACACGGGCGCCACCGCGTTACCGAAACGTGGTTACTCGTACTGGAGGGCTTCGAGGATGTTCAGCTTTGCCGCGCGCCGCGCCGGGAAGATCGCCGCGATGATGCCGACGATGACGGCGGCGACCGCGAAGAAGACGAGCGGATAGCCAGCCAGAACGAAGTTGATGTACGGGAGCCGATCGGGGGCCGAGAAGCTCAGGTTTTTGATCCGCTCGACCAGGAGCGCGCCGAAGACCATCCCGAGCACGATTCCGAGAGCTCCGCCGATCAGAGCCGTGATCACGGCCTCGTGCCGAATCATCCGCCGTGCCTGGCGCCTAGTGGTACCGATCGCCCGCAACATGCCGAGCTCGCGCGTTCGCTCGAACACCGTCAGCACCAGCGTGTTGATGATGCCGAAGAAGCTGATCACCAGGGAGAAGGCAAGTAGCACGTAGAGGATCGTCAGCGCCTGGTTGATCACCGAGATGTAGGCGTCGACGAACTGCTGCTTTGTCTGGGCCTTCGCGTTCGGGAACTTGGCCAGTGACCTGCCCAGCGCTTTGGTGTTCGCGGCGGTTTGACCGCCCTTCATCTTGATCAGGGTGAATTCGTTGAGCGGGTTCTGGAAGGCCGAATCGAAGCGCTTGGCCGAGATGGTCACGTCCGCAAGCGGCGAACCGCCGGTGGGCGGTTTGTAGATACCGGCCACCTCCAGGCTCAGCGGCCGTCCGTCGGGAGTGACGATGCCGACCGGGGAGTGCAGCTTGAGGTGATGCGACTTGGCGAAGCTGTCACTGACCAGCACCCCCGTCGAGCCCAGGGTATCCAGGGTTTGCTGAGAGCCCTGGACCCAGGTGAGCTTGAACAGCTGAGACGCATTGCCGTCGACGGCGCTCACCTGGGCCGTCTTCTTGTAGACGAGCGCCTCGCCGACGCGGACGCTGGCGATAGCCTCGACGCCGGGCGCCTTGGCGGCCGCCTTGGCTGCGGAGACGGGAATCGGAGTGAACCCGTTCGCGGCGGTCACCGCGTAGTCACCCGTGAAGATCGAGTCGACGGCGCCCTTGAACGAGGTGGTGAGGCTGGAGGCGAAGACCGACACGAGCGTCACCAGCGCCAGCCCGATCATGAGTGCGGCCGCAGTCGACGCTGTTCTCTCGCGGCCGCGGATTGCGTTCCGGAGCGCGAGCTTGTTCATGATCTTGTCGGGCGCCACACTCGGGAACTCGGTCGCGTTCCCGGCGGCGTGCTTGATCGCCCAGATCAGGATCGAGATCGGCCAGACGAGCACCGAGAGCGCGACGACCGCAACGACTCCGATCGGGCTCACGAATCTCGACAGGGGTTTGACGAAGCGCGCCGACACAAGCGCAACGCCGATGAAGATGAAGAGCGCGCCGGCGCCGATCGTGAACAGGATCTGCTTCGTCGTCAGGCCCTTCGCGAACAGGCCGTCGAGCAGCGCCAGGAAACCGAGAGCGACCAGGATTAGCGAGCCCACGGTGCGGAAGCGATGGAAACGCGAGGGCGGAAGTGTGGCGCCTTCGCGAACCGCTGCGATCGGAGGCACCCTGGTGGCACGCAGTGCGGGGCGGACGCTGGCGATCAGGGTGACGACGACGCCGACGATCAGAGAGACCCAGATCGTCCGGGGCAGGATCACCATCGCGTTGGCGGGCAACTCGAGCCCGGCTCTTCCGAACACCCACATCAGGAAGCGGGCCAAACCGAAGCCGAGCAGTAGGCCGATAACCGAGGCGATCACGCCGACGATCAAGGACTCTCCGACGATCGAGCCGAGCACCTGCGCGCGAGACGCCCCGAGCGTTCGCAGGGTGGCGAACTCGCGCATTCGCTGGGCGATCGTGATCGAGAGCGAGTTCACGATCACGAAGATGCCGACGAAAAGCGCGATCGCCGCAAACGCGAGCAGGAAGTCCCGGATGATCGAGATGCTGGCCGAGGTGTCCGAGGTCTGCTTGGCGGCCTCCGCCTGGCCGGTCTTCACCGTGACGGACGCGGGCAGGGCTGCTTGCAGCTCCTGAGCGAGCTTGGCCGGCGAGACGCCCGGTTTCGCCGCCGCCTGGATGAAGTCGAACTTCCCGACCTTGTCGAAGACCTTCTGCGCGGTCTCGAGGTCGAAGCCCGCCAGGGTGGAGCCGAGGATCCCGTTCGAAGTCCCGAACTTGACGATTCCCGACAGGCGCATCTTCTGCTCCGGCCCCGCGCCCAGGATCCCGATCATGTCGCCCGCCTTGAAGCCGCCCTTCTTGGCCGATCCCTGGTCGATGACAACCTGGTTCGGGCTCGGCCAGGAGCCGGACACGAGAGTCAGCGAGTTGAACACCGAGATCTTCGGATTGACGCTGAAGCCGAGGTTGGGCGCGCCGCCGTTGGCGATGACCTTGCCGTTCTTGCCGATGATCGAGACCGGGAAGCTCGTGACGCCGCCGTCGGCGACGCGCACGTCTTTGACGGCACGAACTTGCGCCAGCAACGACTCCGGAATACTGGGCGACTGCGCGTTCTGGTTCGCCTTGAGGGGCGTGCGGGCGGCGACGTAGGCGTCCGTCCCCTTGTAGATCTCTTTGTAGAGGCTGTTGAAGGAGCCGTTGATCGTGTCGGTGAGCACGTATGTGCCGCTGATCATCGCGACGCCGAGCACGATCGCCATCGCGGACAGGGCGCTCCGCAGCTTGCGTCCGAGTAGTCCTCTCAGTGCGACCTTGATCATCGGCTGAGCTCGTTCATGGCGGCGAGGACGGCGCCGGGTTCGGAGCGGGGCAGCTCGCGCTCGATCGCTCCGTCGGCGAGGAAGAGGACGCGGTCGGCGATCGAGGCGGCGCGGGCGTCGTGGGTGACCATCACGGTCGTCTGGCCATAGTCCTTGACCATCTCCTCGAGCAGCTGCAGGATCTCGCCGCTGGTGCGCGAGTCGAGGTTGCCGGTTGGCTCGTCGGCGAACATCACGGTCGGGCGCAGCACCAGGGCGCGGGCGATCGCGACTCGCTGCTGCTCGCCGCCGGAGAGCTCGGACGGGCGGTGCTTGCGCCGGTTGGCGAGCCCGACCTTGCCCGTGATTTCGTCGAGCCAGTCCTTGTCGATATCGCGTCCGCCCACCTCGAGCGGCAGCACGATGTTCTCCTCGGCGGTCAGCATCGGCAGCAGGTTGAAGAACTGGAAGATGAAGCCGACGTGCTTGCGACGCAGGCGCGTGAGCTCGCTGTCGGAGAGGTTCGTGATCTCGGTGCCGGCAATCTCTACCGTTCCGGTGGTCGGCTTGTCGAGGCCGGCGAGGATGTGCATGAGCGTGGACTTGCCGGAGCCCGAGGGGCCCATGACGGCCGTCAGATGACCGTTCGGGACGTCGAGCGAGACGCCACAGAGCGCGTTCACAGCGGTGTCGCCCTCGCCGTAGATGCGGCATAGATCGACCGCGTGCACGGCGATTCCGTCGGGCGCGGCGGTTTTACTCACAAGCTTCTTCGTAGCTCCGGTGCTCATGCGTTCCTCCTCGATGCGTCTCGGCGCCGTGGTCGGCTCGGCGCCGAAACGATAGTAGCCATATCTCTATGAGTGCCTGTTTCAAGTTCCGTAACGGTGTTGATGGACGCGACGTGAAGGTCACGGCGGAGCTCGCGCGTCTCCCTGCTCGTACCGCAGCGCCTCCAGCACGTTCAGCCGCGAGGCTCGCCGGGCGGGCAGGATTGCCGCCAGCATTCCGCGCACGATCGCCAGCACTGCGAAGAGGACGAGCGAGGCGACCGGGAGCGAGAAGACGGTGTCGTAACGGCCGAGCGCCGAGCTGGTCAGCGCCGCCAGGAAGTCTCCAATGATCGCACTCGCCTTGCATCCGTTTAGCGCTCCCAAGCTTTTCTCGCCGGGCGCAAAACGGAAACGGGGCGGGCCGGTGTTTCGCCGTGCGGGCAACCGAACTCCACCGGTGCGGGCAGGTCGAGCCCGGGTGCGGGTTGCTAGCGGCCGGCCAGGAAGAAAGCGGTGGCGAGTACCGCGTAAGCCGTCAGGAGTGCGGCGCCGCGCAGACGGTTGGAACGACCTCGCGCGAGCAGCACGCCGACGAGCGCCGTCGACAGCGCCAGCGCCGCGATCTCTACCGGGCGGAACGAGAGTGCGAGCGGCTTGATCAACCAGGAGACGAGCGCTATCGCCGGGATCAGGAACACGGCCACCTGCGCGCCAGAGGAGAGCGCGATCTCGGAGGCGAGCTTGATATGCCCGCGCGCAGCGACGACGACCGCGCCCCCGTGCTCGGCGGCGTTGCCGGCTATGGCGACGATGACGGCGGCGACGAAGAACTCGGACAGGTGGGCGTGTCGGGCGAAGGTGTCGATGGTGCCGACAACGGTCTCCGCCACGAACGCCGTCACGACCGTCGCGGCGGCGAGGGCGGCGAGCGAGAGCGGAAGCGACCAGCCGTGGATCTCGCCGGGGAGGTCGGAGACGTGCAGGAGGCGGTGACGTCGGAGCGTGCGCCAGGTGACCACGAGGTAGCAAACGAGCAGCACGACCGAGATCGGGACGCTCGAGAGCGCCGTCACCTGCCGGGAAGACTGGCCTGTCCAGGCGAGCGTCGCCGGTATCAAAAAGAGCAGCACCGAGAGACCGATCAGCGCGAGCCAGGTGAACGACGAGGTGCGGTCGATCTTTCCACTCTTGCCGACCACGAGTGAGGCTCCGAGAACGAGCAGCAGGTTGCCGACGATGCTTCCGGTCAACGACCCGCGCACGACGCCCGTAAGTCCGTTCGAGACCGCAAAGAGCGCGATGATCAGTTCGGGCGCGTTGCCGAAGGTGGCGTTGAGAAAGCCGCCGATTCCCGCGCCCGTGTGCTCGGACAGGTGCTCGGTCGCCTCGCCGATCAGCCAGGCGAGCGGGGCCAGCGACAGGGCGGCGATCGCGAACAGAAGTGTTTCCGAGAGGGCCGAGGTGGCGTCGAGCGCTATCGCCAGAGGCCCCAGCGCAAGGCTCAGCCAGAGGATACGCCGGATCACACGGCGGACACTACAGGGAAGAAGGCGCGATCTCTATCGAGGGATTGTGGCAAGTTCGGATCGAGAGAAGAGTCGGTAGTCGAGAAAGCGAGATTGCGAGGGCGGCGGTTCTTGGCACAAAGGTTTTACGTTCGCGTGCGCGACGTGTGGCTACCGTGTCTCGACTCCGCGGGTGGTTTTTTTGAGCGTGAGATCGGATCTCGCTCGTTAAGAGACTCGATTCGACTAGCTCAGTTTGGGGCTCCTGTCAAGGCTTGCGGAGCAGGTCAGCCGTGCGCACAATCGGAGTATGTCCGAGCATCTCCGTGAGGTCGTTGGCCTACCTCTGAGGCCGCAGGAGGAGACGGAGTGCCGCCGCTGTGAGGTGCACTGCGACAAGGTCGTTTATCCAGGCGCCTGTGTGGGGCGTTCCTGCCCGTTTCTTTATGCCTACGAGGCCTTCGAGCACACCTATGTGGGCTGCATGCAGAAGATCTACCAGGTCGAGATCGATCTCGACCTGCTGCGCCTGGCTGAGGAGGCCAAGGGCTTCGGTGCGGTCAAGGCGAAGCGCGAGCCTTTGCCGATGTGCCAGGCCGAAGTGGACCTGTGTTATGCGCACCGGGGTGACCGGCTCGGTTGCCGCAATCCCGAGTTCAGCGAGCTCCCCGTCGGCCAGCCGACGTTCCGCGTGCTCGCCCGCGTCCGGCGCTCCTCCTGATCGAGCTCGCTTCCTCGGTCGGCGGCGTAGGTGGGCAACGGTGAGGGCGTGGCAGGCCGCCGCCTGACGCCGCTGGCGGCACATCGCTCTCCGGGTCTGTGCGAAGCACCATCCCCTCCGGCGTTGCACCACCAGCGGCGCCCCGAGAAACCAAGTTGCCGTACCAGCTAGCTCAGGTCGATCCGGAATGCCCCTAACGAAGTTCTTGTGGGAACCGAACGCAGGTAGATAGCCGACGGTATATCGTTGCCCGCATGAACGCGGACGGACGGTTGGAGAGATACGCCCAACTCGCCGTCGAGGTGGGCGCCAATCTCCAGCCGGGGCAGCTCCTTCTCGTCCAGGCTTACCCCGAGCAGGCCGAGCTGGCGCGCGCCGTTGTCGCCTG
Source organism: Actinomycetota bacterium (assembly GCA_003170155.1). Lineage (GTDB taxonomy): Bacteria > Actinomycetota > Thermoleophilia > Gaiellales > Gaiellaceae > Fen-549. The sequence continues at coordinate 9,691 of PMZQ01000096.1, forward strand.
CGCCTACAAGGCCGGGGCGCGCTTCGTCGACGTCAACTACAGCGATCAGCGCGTGCGCCGGTCGCTGATCGAGAGCGGGCCCGAAGAGATGCTCTCCTGGTCGCAGCCCTGGCTCGTCGAACGCCTCAAGTACGCGTCCGCGGAGAAGGCTGCCAAGATCAACTTCTCGGGCGACCCCGAGCCGGGTCTTCTCGCCGATCTCGATCCCGCTCGCGTCGCCGAGGCGAGGCAGCGAGAGTTGCTGGAAACTTCGCTTCAGCAGCACGTCGAGGACGAGGTCGCCTGGACTCTGATCGGTGCCCCGACCGAAGGCTGGGCCAAGGCGATCTTCGGCGAGCCGGACGTCGAGCGGCTCTGGCGGGCGATCGAGCACACGGTCAGGTTGGACGAGCCCGATCCCGTCGCCGCCTGGCACGAGCACATCGCCAGGCTCTCAAAGCGTGCGGAGATACTCAACCAGCGCCGCTTCGACTCGATCCACTTCCTGGGCCCGGGAACCGATCTCACGATTGGCCTGCTGCCCGACTCGTACTGGCATGCGGCCGAAGGGAAGACGGTTTATGGCCAGACCTTTGTGCCGAACCTGCCGACCGAAGAGGTGTTCGCAACTCCCGATCGGCTTCGCGCCGAGGGCCACGTGCGCTCGACCCGTCCGCTCTCGCTCGACGGCACGATCGCCCACGATCTCGAGCTGCGCTTCGAGGCCGGTCGCATCGTCGAGGTCTCGGCCTCGGCCGGCGCCGAGGCCGTCGAGGCGCAAACCCGTCTGGACGAGAACGCCTGCCGCCTCGGCGAGATCTCGATCGTCGATCGCACCTCGCGCGTCGGCGACCTGGACATGATCTTCCTGAACACGCTCTACGACGAGAACGCGGCCTGCCACATCGCCTACGGACGCGGCTTTCCCGGCGGTATCGAGGGCGGGCTCGAGCTCGAGCCCGATGAGCTCGTGCGCCGCGGCGTCAACTGGTCGCAGGTGCACACCGACCTGATGATCGGCGGCCCCGAGGTCGATGTCGACGGGATCACGAAAGACGGCGATGCCGTGCCGATCCTGCGCGAGAACGCCTGGATACTCGACTGAGTCGCGAAGAATCTGGCGATTCTTCGCGGAGGCGATTACGAGAAGTCATCGCGCCTTCGGCGCTCTGACTTTCTGCTCCTCTAGGCGCATCGGTCGTTCGGGTTGTTTTGCGGGGTCCGGTTCGTGTTGGAGACGACGTTTGCTGAGCCGCAGCCGTGCATGCCGGCTGCGGCGGCCTCGCGGGTATCGTCACGCTTCGCGTTCAATCCCCGCTGGTCGAAAAGAGACTGGACTGCCGATCGGGATGTCGTTTCTGAGATTGCGGGACGATCAACCGATCAGCGATTCGTAGATCTCGAGGTGGCTCGCCGCCGCTGCGTCCCAGCTCAGCGCCTCGCGCGCGGCCAGGGCGCCTTCGCGAGCACGGGCGAGAGCCTCCGGGTCGTCGAGCAGCTCGCGCACTGCCTCGGTCATCGCCTCGATGTCGCCAGGCGGGACGGCGGTGCCGGCGCCGAAGCGGCGCACCGGCTCGGCCAGGCCGCCGACGTCGTAGACGACCGCCGGTACGCCGGCACCGAGCGCGCGCAGGAGGGCGCCCGACTGGTCGAGCTCGGGCCGGTAGGGGAAGAGTGCCACGGTCGTCTCGCCGAGGGCGCGGTCGATCTCCGCATCGTCAAGCCAGCCCAGCCGGAACTCGGCCAGGTCGCCCGCCTGCTCGCGGTAGGGCTCGACCGGCTCCATCGAGTCGCCGGCGACGAGCAGGCGCGCGCCCCCGAGTCGCTTGGTCACCTCGATCGCGTCGGTGAGTCCCTTGTAAGGACGGATCATGCCCAGGCTGAGCAGGGTGTGCCCGTCGTCGACGCGTGGCGAGTCGCTGCGGAACACGGGGTGGGGGACAACGTGCAGGCGCTCCGCCGCGATGCCGAGCTCGGCCAGTGTCTCGCGACCACGCTCTGAGTGAACGACGACGGCGTCGAAGCGGCGCAGTAACTCGAGCCAGAGATCGCGCTTTCCGGCCGTGCGTCGCGGCAGGAGGTCGTGGGCGGTGAAGACGAGTGGCGCCTTCTCCGGTAGCAGGCGGCGATCGAGCTGGGGGAGGGCGAGCCACTGAAAGTGGAAGACGTCAGGACGGCGGCGGCGCAGACGTCCCATCCCGAGCACGTGCTCGGCCACCTTCATCGGTAGGCGCAGGCGCGAGCGCTTGAACAGGCGCGAGCTGAGCGGGTAGAAGAGCTCCTCGCGNNCCGGCGCGGGCGAGCGCGGCCGAGAGCTCGTGGTCGTAGGGCGGCGTGAAGGCGGGCGGGTCGGCGATGATTACGCGCACGCCGGAAGCGTAGAGCGTCCAACGGAGTAACGACCCGCCGACCGGGTGCGATCCCCGAGTTCTCGGAGTCTCGGGCGCCTCGCTAATCCACCCTCCTCCCCCCACCCTCCCACGGGGCGTAGCACGGTATCGAGAAAAAGCACCCAATAACGTGCCGACTTCGTGCCAGAAGAACACCGCGCCGTCGAGCCCGGCCAGGCGGCGTGTCTCGTCTTGGTCGGTGTTCCAGAGCGTCGCGGCGGCCAGGCGCTTTCGTACACTCGGAGGCGATGCTCGTCCGCTCCTGGAACCTCTACCACGGCATGACCTTGCCCCGCGACCGGCGCAGTCACCTGGAGGAGTCGGTGCGACTGGTCTCGTCCGACCACCCGGATGTGATCTGCCTGCAGGAGGTTCCGCTCTGGGGCTGCCCTTATCTCGAGGACTGGAGCGGCATGATGGCGATCTGGAGGAGCACTCGCCGCGTCTGGTTTCCGCCCCGGCTGGGCGGCTGGATCACCCGGCTCGACCAGGGCCTCCTCCGTTCTGCCATCTCGGGTCAGGCGAACGCGATCCTGCTCCGTCCGCGTCTTGTCCCGCTCGAAAAGAGCTGGACGACGATCAGCCGTGGCCGGCGCGAGCGTCGCATCTGCCAGGCGATTCGCCTGAAGGGGATGGCGATCGCCAACCTGCACGCCTCGAGCGAGCCCGGCCACTCCGAGATCGGTGCTGCTGAGATCACGCGCGCGCTCGCCTTCATCGAGTCGCTCGCCGAGGATGGCGATGCGATCGTCCTCGCCGGCGATTTCAACCTCCGTCCGAATCAGCTACCCGTGCTGCCCGGCTTCTCGCCACCAGGCCCGCGCATCGACCACATCCTCGTTCGCGGTGCCGTCGCGACCCCGCTCGAGGTTTGGCCCGAGGCCAACCGGACGACCGCATCCGGAGTTCTCTCCGATCACGCACCGGTCGAGCTCAGGGTCGGGTAGGAATGGTTATCGTCCCGGCGATGGACTTCGCCCAGGCGCGCGCCCAGTTCCCGGTCTTCGATCGTTTCGCCTATCTGAACGCGGGCACCTTCGGGCCGGTCGCCCGCGCCACGGTCGAGGCGATGGAGGAGAGGCAGCGGCGCGATCTCGAGCTCGGGCGCTCGGGGCCAGATTTCTTCCTCGAGGTTATGCACTTGCGCGATCGGGTGCGCGAACGGATCGCGGCACTCGTGGGCGCCGAGCCGGCGCAGGTCGCACTCACCTGCTCGACCACCGACGGCTGCAACATCGCGCTGGGTGGGCTCGACCTTTCGTCCGAGGACGAAGTCGTGACGACGACCGCCGAGCACTTCGGCTTGCTTGGGCCGCTCCATGCCTCGGGTGCCCGCATCGTCGTGGTAGATCCCGAACTCGACGCGATCCTGGCCGCGGTCACGCCGCGCACCAGGCTGCTCGCGCTCTCGCAGGTGCTCTGGACGGACGGGCGCGTTCTGCCGCTGGCCGAGTTGCGCGAGCGGAGCGGATTGCCCGTGCTCGTGGACGGCGCCCAGGCGGTTGGCGCCATCCCAGTCAACGCTGCCGAGCTCGACTTCCTCACCGTCTCGGCGCAGAAGTGGCTCTGTGGGCCGGACACGGTCGGAGCCCTCGTCGTTCGCGATCCCGAGCGGCTCCGGGTGGCCCAGCCGAGCTACTTCGCTCAGAAGAGCTTCCAGCCCGATGGAGAGTTCGAGCCGCGGCCGGGCGCCGCCCGCTTCGATTCGCAATGGATCTCGCCCGCCGCGCTGGCCGGGCTCCTCGCCGCGCTCGACTCCGTTCCGGAGTGGAGCTACGAGCGCGCCGCCGAGATGACCGAGCGCTGCCGCTCGGCGCTGGCGGAACGCTTCGACGTCGTCTCGGCTCCGGGCCAGGGAACTCTCGTGAGCTGGAGGGCGGAGGGTGACCCGACCAGGACGGTCAGGCGCCTGTTCGAGCGCGCCGTCGTCGTCCGCGATATCCCGGGAAGGAACCTGATCCGCGCCTCCTGCGGCTGGTGGACGAGCGAGGACGACATCGAGCGGTTGCTCGGCGCCCTGGCGGGCTAGGAGGCCGAAGCCGCTGTGCGGAGCCCAAGTTCCGCGGCGATCGGCCTGAGCGCGGCGATCACGAAGGCGATGTGCTCGTCCAGGTCGACGCCCAGATCGTCGGCACCCTGGTAGACCTCGGCACGGTTGACGCCGGCGGCGAAGGAGGGCTGCTTCAGCTTCTTGCGCACCGACTTCGGCTCCAGCGTGTCGATCCCGTCCGGGCGCACCAGCCCGCAGGCGTGGACGAAGCCCGCCAGCTCGTCGCAGGCGAAGACCGTCTTCTGCAGAAACGTCTCTCGCGGGACGCCGGTGTGGCTGGCGTGGGAGAGGATCGCCAGCACGATCTCCTCCGGATAGCCCTGCTCACGCAGGATCGGGGCGCCCGCCTGGGGATGCTCTGCGAGAGTCGGGTGGATCTCGTAGTCGAAGTCATGCAGGAGCGCGGCGATGCCCCAGAGCTCCTCGTCCTCGCCGAACTTACGCGCATAGGCGCGAACTGCCGCCTCGACCGCGAGCGCGTGCCGGCGCAGCGCCTCGCTCTTCGTGTACTCGGTCAGCGTCACCCAAGCTTGCTCGCGTGTCACAAGCATCGACGGCAGCATAACGCGCCCGGTCACCGAGCTCCCGCGGGCCATGTCCCAGGGCCGGGCACGTGAACATGACCGAGACAGGCGCGGTTAGTCGATTTCGGCCCGAGCCTCCGGTAGACCTGGCCGCTACGATAGGCGCGCTCGCTCGTAGATAGCGGGCGCCGAGACCATGACCGACGCCGCAGTTGCCGAAGCCCTCCATCGTGGGTCCTTTGTTATAGAGGGCGGGCACCCGCTTGCCGGCACGGTGCGCGCAGCCGGGAACAAGAACGCGGCCCTGCCGATCCTGGCCGCCTCGCTGCTCAGCGCCGAGCCGGTTGTGCTGCAAAACGTGCCGCGTATCCTCGACGTCGAGAACATGGTGGAGCTGATCGCGCAGGTCGGCGTCGAGGCCGAATGGACCGGCCCGAACGAGGTGCGCATCAAAGCCGGCGAGATCGCCAATACCGACCTCGATCCCGAGCTCTGCCGCCGCATCCGCGCCTCTTTCCTACTCGCCGGGCCGCTCCTTGCCCGTGCCGGCAAGGTGCAAATACCGGCGCCGGGTGGCGATGTGATCGGCCGCCGGCGTCTCGATACGCACGTCAAGGCCTTTGCCGAGCTGGGCGTGGAGATCGCGATCGAGCGCGACTACGCGATGAGGGTCGACAAGCTGCGCGGCCAGAGGCTTTTTCTCGATGAGCCGAGCGTGATGGGTACCGAGAACGTCGTGATGGCGGCCGTTCTAGCCGAGGGCGAAACGGTGATCGTCAACGCAGCCGGCGAGCCGCATGTCCAGGACATGTGCCGCTTCCTCGTCTCGCTCGGGGCGGAGATCGAGGGTATCGGATCCAACCTCCTGCGCATCCGTGGCGTGTCTAGCCTGAACGGCGGCGAGCACCGCATCTCACCCGATTACATCGAGATCGCCAGCTTCATCGGCCTCGGTGCGGTCACGCGCGGCGAGCTGACGATCGAGGGTTGCAGCGGCGAGGACCTGCGCCCGATCATGCCGCACCTCGAGCGGCTGGGTGTGCGCGTTGAGGTCAGCGACAGCACGGTGCGTGTTCCCGATGGGCAGGAACTGGTGATCCAGGACGACCTCGGCGGAGCGATCCCGAAGATCGAAGACGGGCCCTGGCCTCAGTTTCCCGCCGACCTGACCTCGATCGCGGTGGTCGTGGCAACGCAGGCGCGCGGCACTGTGTTGATCTTCGAGAAGATGTTCGAGAGCAGGCTCTTCTTCGTCGACAAGCTGGTCGGGATGGGAGCCCGGATCATCCTCTGCGATCCCCACCGGGCGGTCGTGACCGGCCCGGCCCCACTCGTCGGAGATCGCATGGAGAGCCCGGATATCCGCGCCGGTATGGCGATGCTGATCGCCAGCCTCTGCGCCGACGGCGTCTCGACGATCGGGAACATCGGTCAGATCGATCGCGGCTACGAGCGCATCGACGAGCGCCTGCGCTCGCTCGGAGCTTGCATCGAGCGAATCTCAAGTTAGGACCAGAAGCGGAATGAAGGCTCGTCGACTGAGTGTGATCGGCGAGTGCGAGGCTAGAGCGCGACCGAGGACAACGCATCGTGCTGTCGAGCGCTGCCAGGCGATGGAGTGCTCGTTTCGATTCTGATTCTCAGTTAGGGTGCCCTATGGCCACCGATGAGACCGCCAACACACGAAGCGCAGCCCGGCTGGCTCTGGCGGGTACAGGGCAGGCTCACGTCGAGACCGGTGTCACCGTTCTCGACCGGTTGCTCGAGCAACTTGCGCGCTACGGCCGTTTCGATCTCACGCTCGGAGTTGCTCCCGGCAGCGCCGACACGCAGGTGGTCGAGTCCGGGAAGGTGTTCGGGCGCGCGCTGGCCACGCTTCTGCGCGCCGAGGGAGCGGACGGGCACGGAAGCGCGCACGTGCCGTCGGCCGAAGCGCTCGCGCACGTCGCGCTCGACCTCAGCGACGATCCCTGTCTGGTCACCAATTTCGATCTCTCGGTTGCCCATGTCGGAGGTCTCGGCGGCGATCTGGCCGATCGTTTCCTGAACGAGCTGGCGCGCGCCGCCGGAATCACACTGCACGTTCGTCTCGTCGAGGGTCGCGACACCCAGCACGTGCTGGGCGCAATCTTCAAGGCGCTCGGCGTAGCGCTCGAGGCCGCCTGCCGGGTGAGAGGTGAGAGAGATTGAGAGAGAAGCAGGTCGTTCGTACCGAGGCCGCGCCTGCGCCCTTCCAGGGAGCGCCTTACAACCAAGCGATCTCCGCTGCCGGTCTCGTCTTCGTCTCCGGGCAACTCGGGCTCGTTCCCGGCGAGACCACGCTCGCGGGCAAGGGCATCGAGGCGCAGACGCGCCAGGTGCTCGAGAACATCAAGGCGATCCTGGAAGAGGCCGGAAGCGGGTTGGGTAGTCTGCTCAAGACGACTGTCTTCCTGACCAACCTGGCCGACTTCGGCGCGATGAACGCTGTCTACTCCGAGTTTGTCGGCGAGGTTCCGCCGGCCCGGGCAACAGTGCAGGTGGCGGCGCTTCCCTCCGGGGCCCTGGTCGAGATCGACGCCGTCGCTCTCGCCGGCTAGCCGCTCGAGGTCGGAGATGAACGAGGCGGAGCCGAAAACTCAAGCCCCGGGCGAAGACGAGCGCTGGTTCACTCGCAGTGTCGCCGCGATCGGCGGCGCCAGCTTCTTCGCCGACCTCGGCTACGAGATTCCGACCTCGCTGCTGCCGAGCTTCCTGACCTCGACGCTGGGGGCACCGGCGGCCGCACTCGGACTGATCGAAGGCGTCGCCGACGGACTGGGCGGAGTCTCGCGCCTGGCGGGCGGCGCGATCGCCGATGATCCAGGGCGGCGGCGCAAGACCGCCGTCGGCGGTTACACGGTGACGGCGCTGCTCGGTGCTTCCATCGGTGTGGCAACGGCCGTCTGGCAGGTCGGCGTCCTGCGCGTCGCAGCTTGGGTCGCGCGCGGGTTGCGTGCTCCGTCGCGCAGCGCGCTCCTCGCCGAAGCCGTCTCGGAGGGAACGTACGGACGCGCCTTCGGCTACGAGCGGGCGATGGACAACCTGGGCGCGATCGGCGGGCCGTTGCTCGCGATCGGGCTGGTGGCGCTGGCCGGCATTCGTACGGCGATTTTCGTCAGCGTCGTTCCCGGACTCCTTGCCGCGCTGGCGATCGTGATCGGCATCCGCGCGATCCCGAAGGCGAAGCGCGGCGAGCGCAGACCGCTGCGCCTGAAGGTGCGCCCGGTTCTGCACGGAGGCCTGGGGAGACTCTTCCTGGCCATCTCGGCATTCGAGGTCGGGAACGTGGCGGCGACGCTCTTGATTCTGCGCGCCACTGAGTTGCTTCAGCCCGGTCACGGCCGTCACCGCGCGGTCGAGATCGCACTCGGCCTCTATGCCGGTTTCAACCTGGCGGCCGTAGTAGCCAGCTTTCTCGGCGGGCGCCTCGGCGACCGTCGCGGCATGATGCGCGTGTTCGCGCTCGGGGTGGCCGCCTTCGCCGTCGGTTACGCGGGGCTGGCCGCGACCGGCTCTTCGATCGTTCTGATCGGCTTCTTCTTCGTTTTCGCCGGAGTCGGGATCGGCTTTGCCGAGACGGCGGAAAGCGCGGCCGTCGCCGGGCTCGCGCCGGAAGAACTGGTCGGGTCGGCATTCGGGTTGCTGGCGTCCGTGCAGAGCTTCGGCAACTTCGCCGCCAGCGCCGTAGCGGGCGGGCTCTGGACGCTCGTCTCGCCACGGGCGGCCTTCGCCTATCTCGCGGTCTGGATGCTGCTTTCGCTGGCGATGCTGGCATTCGTTCGCCCGCGCGTCGGCGCCTAACCCGAGGCCCGAGAGCGTCGCCAGTCACAATTACCGTATGCGTGCCCAAACGATCATCGCCACCCACTCGAGTACCGACTTCGACGCGCTCGCCTCGATGCTGGCCGCGCGCCGTCTCTATCCGGGCTCGGCGGTGGTGCTGCAGGCGATGCTGTCCCGCAACGTGCGTGAGTTCACTCGCCTCTACGCCGACGAGCTCGAACTGGTCGAAGCCGCGTCGATCGAGCGCTCGCAAGTCCGCCGACTGGTCGTGCTCGAGACCGTGGACACCTCACGCCTGGGCGCGCTCGAGTCACTGATCCACGATCCGGAGGTGGAGAAGATCGTCTTCGACCACCACGAGCGAGAGCGCCCGGACTGGGTGCAGCCCGAGAACTTCTTCCTGACCGAGGACGGAGCTCTGACCACCACGCTCGTCGGCATCCTCGCCGAGCGTGAGCTGGCGGTGAGCCCGCTCGAGGCGACCGCCTTCGCCCTCGGTATCCACGAGGACACGGGCTCGCTCACCTTCGCCTCGACCACGCAGAGGGACGCCGAAGCGCTCGCCTGGTGTCTGCGCCACGATGCCCGTCTGGGCGAGCTCGGACACTTTCTGCGCCCGGCCCTCGGCGACGAAGAGCGCGAGCTCCTGGGCGAGTTGCTGGCGTCGGCGCGTCCCGTGCGGACGGCTGGAGTCGAGCTTCTGATCGCAAGCGCTAGCTGGCCGCGCTACCTCGAGGACATTGCCCTGCTCGCTCACAAGCTGGTCGATCTCACCGACTGCGACGCGCTCGCCTGCCTGGTCGAGATGGAAAAACGCGTGCTCGGCGTCTTTCGCAGCCGTGTGCCCGAACTCGACGCCGCCAAGCTGGCGGCATTGCTCGGCGGCGGCGGTCATCGCGGCGCGGCCTCGGCCGCGGCTCGCGTATCGCTCGAGCAGGCGTCGCAGATGGTCGAGGATGGCCTGGGCTCGGTGCTCGAGCAGCCGCGCCGGGCGAATGAGGTGATGTCGAAGCCGGCACGCTCGGTCTCGCCCGGCGCGACCGTTGCCGAAGCGATGGCCGCCTGCCAGCGCTTTCACCAGTCGGGCCTGCTCGTGCTCGAGGACGGTCAGCTGCGCGGCGTGGTCAATCGCGAGGATCTCGACAAGGCGCTCGGACACGGTCTCGATCAGGCGCCCGTGAAGGCGATCATGGCGCTCGAGGTCGCCGTCTGTGAGCAGACGACATCGTTACCCGACCTGCGGCGGCTGCTGGTCGACTCCCCCGCCGGCCGAATCGCCGTCGTCGAGGGCGGGGAGGTCGTCGGCGTCGTTACGCGTGGCGATCTGCTCGCGGCGCTCGGGCACGAGGAAGCGCCCGAGAGAGTGGTGGAGGTCGATCTGAGACTGGAGCTCGAGAGCCTCGAACAGCTTGGGCTGCTACGCGAGGCGATCGCAACGATCGGTGGTACTCATGAGGGCATCTACCTGGTCGGCGGCTCGGTGCGCGACGTCCTGCTCGGGACGGAGGGGTTCGACATCGACATCGCCGTCGAGGGCGACGCTATTGCGCTGGCGCGGGAGCTGGCGCGGCTGATGCAGGGCCGCATCCGCGCGCACGAGAAGTTCGGAACCGCGGTCGTGCTCTACGGCGACGATGCGCGCGTCGACGTCGTCACCACTCGCAGTGAGTTCTACGACGCACCGGCGGCGCTGCCCCTGGTCGAGCATGCGAACATCCGTGAGGATCTCTTCCGCCGGGACTTCACCGTCAACGCGATGGCGGTGTCGCTCAAGGCGGGCGACTTCGGGCGACTTGTTGATCCCTTCGGCGGTCGCCAGGACATCGCCGCCAGGCGCCTGCGCGTGCTCCACAACCTCTCCTTCATCGACGACCCGACCCGCATCTTCCGCGCCGTCCGCTACGAGAGCCGGCTCGGCTTTCGCCTGGACGAGCACGGTGTCGCGCTTGCTCACAGCTGCGTCGAGATGGGCCTCTTCGACGATCTCTCCTCGGCGCGCTTGCGCGACGAGCTGATGAACATTCTCGACGAGGCCGACGCGCCCCGCTCGATCCTGCGCCTGGCCGAGATCGGCGTCGCCGCGGCCGTGCATCCTCACCTCGCAGCCGACGAGGAGGCGGCCGAGCTGGTCGAGCGCGTCTTTGTTCTTCGCGATCGCTACGCCCCGGAGGTACCACGCTGGCGCCTCGGGCTGGCCGTGCTCGCGCGCCGCCTGCCCACCTACGAGGTCTACTCCTGGCTCGGGCGCTTGCGTTTGCGCCGCCGCGACATCGAGCGGATCGTGGGCGCGGTCGTTTTCGCACCTCGGCTGGTTGAACGCCTGCAACGGGATCTGAGTCCGGCCGAGATCGTCTCACTGGCCGATCCGGTTGCTCCCGACGCGCCTCTGGTCGCCCTCGCGATGCGGGAGCTGCCTGCGCTGGAGCAGTACTTCGAGCGTCTGCGCGGGATCGAGCTCGAGATCGACGGCAGTGACCTGGTGGAGATCGGGCTTGGGCAGTCACCGCGGGTGGGGGAGATCCTGGCAGAGCTGCGCCGACGCAAGCTGAACGGCGCTCTCTCCGGACGCGCTGCTGAGTTGAAGGCCGCTCGCTCTCTGATCGAGGAAAGCGGGTGAGTATGGAAGGCATGCTCTTTCGCTGGCAGGCACCGGGTCCTTACCGGGTCGCCTTCTCGACCCGTCAGGGCGGTGTCAGCGAGGGGCCGTTCAGCTCGCTCAATCTGGGCAAGAAAACCGGCGACGAGCCCGAGCGGGTATTCGAGAACCGGGCACGTCTCTGCCGGGAGCTGGAGGTCGATCCCGCTCGCTCGAGCATGGCTCTGCAAAAGCACGGCGCCGTAGCGCAGCGCGCCGAGCCGATAGGACTACTCTCGACCAATCCCGAGTTCCCCGAGTGTGACGCCCTTTGGAGCGAGGAGCCCGGTGAGGGGATGCTGCTCGTGACCGCCGACTGTCTTCCGGTCGCGATCGCCCGCACGAACGGCGATGCACCCGCGCTCGCGCTTGCACACGCGGGCTGGCGCGGATTGCTTGCGGGCGTGCTCGAGTCGGCGACTCGGGCGCTCGCTCGCGGGCGCACGGCAGCAGTGCTCGGCCCTGCGATCGGACCCTGCTGTTTTGAGGTGAGCGACGAGATCGCAGCCCGTTTCCGGCGCCGCTTCGGGCGCGAGGTCGTAGCCGGCGGCAAGGTCGATCTCTGGCTTGCGGGAGAGAAGGCGCTCGAGGAGGCCGGCTGCAACAGCGTTGAGCGGGTGGAGATCTGTACCGCCTGTCATCCGGAGCTTTTCTTCTCGCATCGGCGCGACCAGGGTCTGACCGGGCGCCAGGGAGTTATCGGTGCGATCGGCTGAGGAGATCCGCGAGCGCTACGAGAAGCTCGGTGAGCAGGTGGGCCCGGGTGTTACCGTCGTGGCCGCGACCAAGTACGTCTCGGTCGACGAGATGAGCGTGCTGGCCGAGGCCGGGATCGAGCTGGTCGGAGAGAACCGCGCTCAGGATCTGGCCGCCAAGCACGCGCGTTACGCGACGAGCTTCCGCTGGCACTTCATCGGCCACCTGCAGAGTAGGAAGGCTTCGCAGGTGAGCGAGTTGAGCGAGCTCTGCCATTCGCTGGCGAGTGAGTCGGCGCTCGCGCGCCTGACGATCCCGGCGCTGGTCGAGGTCAACTTGAGCGGTGAAGAGTCGAAGTCGGGTGTCTCGCCCGCGCAGCTCGAAGGATTCCTGGCCCGCTCTGACGAGGCCGGCGTCGAGGTTCGCGGTCTGATGACGATGCCACCGCTCGCCACCGATCCCGAAGCCTCGCGCCCCTACTTCCGGCAGTTGCATGAGCTCGCAGATCGTTTCGGTCTCGCCGAGCTCTCGATGGGCACCAGCCAGGACTACTACGTCGCCGTCGAGGAGGGCGCCACCTACGTTCGCGTCGGCAGCGTGCTCTGGAACTAGCGCCCCGGATCAAGCTTGCCAAGCGCGGCGGTCTTGCGGGTGAAATCGCGTTCGAGAAAGATGCGCTGGAAGAGCGCGATCAGCGCGTAGGCGAGGAACGAGCCACCGAAGAAGGCAACCAGCGCTGTCCAGGTCCTTCCGGCGGCCGCGTACACGACTCCGATTCCAACCGCTGTCAGCACTGCCACGAACAGGCCGGAGGCGTGGTTTCGCTGCGGCGCCGCCGGACGGGGATCGACTTCCCAGTCGATCCGGCGTCGGAACAGTGGCTGAGCGAGAACGAGGTGGTTGCAGACGTGCACGAACAGGCCCGCTCCGAGGCCTCCAATGATGACGAAAATGGTTGAGTGGTCGGGGCGAAGAGCGATCCCGAGTACGAGTAGAATAGCGGCAAGGAAGGCCTCGAGAAGGATCTCGGTGCGCGTGCAATCGAGTGCTTTTTCCCAACCTGCTCGCCGCTCGTCCACGCGGCGAGTCTACCGCGCCGCTCGCTCCGTTTCGTCTGTCCGATGGTAGGGACAGAAGCGCAAACCGATCATCGCCGAGCGCCTGCAGGGTCTGCCGTAGATCGTCTCACCGGCACAGCGCGCGGTTTCGCTCTCGGCCAACAGTCTGTTCGCCTCGGCTCTCGAGCGAGGAGGATAGTCGTAGCGACGGAAGAGGCGGTAGAGCGCGACCGTGGCAGAGTGAACGTTGGAATATCCCCATTGCTCGTAGCCGCGGCGTGCCAGTTCGGGGATGCTGAGCAGAGCTCGCTCGTGCAGGAGGTGGGCAGCCCGGAGCTGCGCAGGGGAGAGTAGGGCATGGGTGGGGCCGAGGCGCGGCTTCCAGTTCTCGGGGGATTCATCGTGGCGCGGCGAAGTGTCGGGTGAGAGCGAGCCTTGATCGGGCACGTCTCCGGCGAGCATCTCGGCTGATCTTCCTTTCCCCATCGTGGTCTCGGCTTCGCGATCGAGCCTCTACGGCTCGGTTGGCGACTCCCACGCAGGCGTAGCGAAACACGCGTCTCGAAGATGCGAGTATCGACGGAGCACAACGCGATCGGTAGGCGTCACCGGTCTGCTCCGATCCGGTTCGAACAGGCGGCGGTTCATCGGCGGCTTGACAGCAGTGAAACTCTCTCACAAGGTTGCTCTGGAGTCAACTTATTTTGAAAACCGCGCTTGCGCGCCGATGTCAACCGCCCGCGAGGCTACAATCGAACCGATATGGGGTTCGCGGACGTCTGGAACCGGACGCTCGTCTATTTCGGCATAGCCGAAGAAGAGGATTGGGACGAGGACGGTTACGTCACTGAGGAGGCCGAGCGCACCTACAGCGAGCGGCCGAATGTACGGCGACTTACGCCGCGTCAGCGCGCGGCCGAGGTGGACGAATGGAGCGAGCCGGAGGGCCCACGCGAACGCGGTGTGAAGCTGCGCCCGGCATCCCGCCTACGTGGGGTTGAGCCGGCGCCACCGCCGACCGGCGACGGCAACTCCCCGGCGCGTGTGCACCTCGTCATCCCTCGCAGCTTCAACGACGCTCAACAGATCGCCGACCACTGTAAGCAGGGCATCCCCGTGATCCTCAACCTTCAGGGCGTCGACAGCGAGCTCTCGAAGCGCCTGGTGGACTTCGCCAGCGGTCTGACCTACGCGCTCGACGGCGGCATGCAGCGGGTCGCCGACAAGGTCTTCCTGCTCACGCCGAAGCACATGGAGGTCTCGGCCGAGGAGCGCGCCCGTATGATCGAGCGTGGCTTCTTCAATCAGGCTTAGCACCTATTCCGCTAGGCCTGCGTCGCGCATTCCTCTGGGAATAGACCCTTTGAGCACCCAACAGAGCGAAGCCCAGAGCTCGGCCGCTCTCGGCATACGCTCGGCCTCGCTCGTAGCTTCCGGCTACGAACGCGACGCTGTGTCCTAGCCTCGCACTCACCGATCACACCCAGTCGACGGGTCTTCATCCCGCTTCGCGCTCCTAGCGTTCCGAGACGGGTTCACGCTGAGCGAAGGGTCTCGCAAAGAGGCGTAGGAACCGAAGCGAGCAGAACGAATAAGCCGACATGGGCACTGAGGCCAGCTTGACGATGCTCTGCTCGGGCATCTCCACGGCGATACAGCTCGTGAGTGTCTCCGTTTACGTCTACTCGCTGATCATCTTCCTGTACATACTCAGTTCCTGGGTGCCGCTCCCCTACAACCGCAACCTGAACTGGCTACGGCGCTTTCTGTTCGACGCCTGCGATCCGTATCTCCGCCTGTTCCGTCGCGTGTTGCCGCCGCTGGGAGCGTTCGACCTGTCACCGATCATCGCTGTGATCGCGCTCGTTGCGTTCGGCTACGTGGTCAACACGATCCTCGCCCAATTCGGATAGGGAGGCAACAACCATGGCTCTGACGCCAGTAGAAATCAGGCACATCCGCCTCCGCAAGGCGTTCTTCGGCTACCACGCCAGGCAGACCGACGAGCTTCTCGCCGACGTGGTGACAAGCTTCGAGGACGTCTGGCGCGATCGTGCCGACGTCGCCGACAGGATCGAGCAGCTCGAGGCCGAGCTGGTGCGCTACCGCGAGCTGGAGCAGCTACTGCGCACGACGCTGATCTCGGCTGAGCGGGCTTCGCAGCAGATGACCGACCAGACGCGACGCGAAAGCGAGGGAGTCCTGGCTGAAGCGCGGGCCGAGGCGCGCGAGATCGTGCATGGTGCCATGGCTGAGCGCGAGCGGCTGAACGCCGAGATCAACCGGGTTCGGGCTCAGCTCGGAGCTGTGCTGGCCACGATTGGCGGCGATCCCTTCGAGCAGGAGCCCGCCGCTCCGGAAGCGGCAACCGTCGAGGCTTCGCCGGCGCACGCTGACACCCCCCCGATGCAGTACCGGCCCGCGCCCGCTCGTCCTGCTCAGCAGGCCTGGAGGGAGAACGCCCCTCCGCTCCCGGCACAGGCACCGCAGCCGCCGACGCCGCGTCCGCAAGCCGGCCCCGGCGAGCAAGCGGGCGGTCGCGCTATCGCCGCCGCCGGAGCGGTGGCGGTGAACGGACTGCGGGCACCGGGTTCAGACTTCGCCGAAACTGAATGAGTCGGCCACTCGCAGGCGCGGTCGCGTGCGGTTGCCTAGAAGCGGCTTGATCAAGCTCTCGCTCGAGGCGAGCTCCTGGGCCACCAGTTCCAGCGACCGAGCAGTGCCATGAGCGCCGGCACGAGCAGCGCACGCACGATCGACGCGTCGATCAGAACGGCAAGCGCGATGCCTAGCCCGATCTCCTTGACGAGGATGATCTGCGAGGTGGCGAATGAGCCGACCGCGATGCAGAAGAGGAACGCAGCCGCGGTGATGATCCGGCCCGTCCGCTCGAGCCCGACCGCGACCGCCTCGCGGTTCGGCAGCCCGGACTCCCAGGCTTCACGGATCCGCGTCAGCAGGAAGACCCCGTAGTCGGTCGAGAGACCGAAGGCGATCGCGAACAGTACGACCGGCTGAGTCAGCGCGATCGCCCCCTGGCTGCGGTAGTCCAGCAACCCCTGCAGACGTCCATCCTGGAAGACGAAGACGAGGATCCCGAAAGCGGCCGAGAGCGTCAGCACGTTCATCACGAGCGCCTTGAGCGGCAGGACGAGCGATCGCGTCGCCCCGTAGAGAAGAACGAAGGTGACTGCGCAGAGCAGGCCGATCGCCAGCGGCAGGTCCGTACCGATCGAGTGCCTCTGGTCGAGGTATTGAGCGGTCGAGCCGCCGACCAGTGGCTTGGGCGGCAGCGTACGCATTTCACGGACAAGCCGCTGCGAGCCAGAGGCGAGAAAGGGCCTTCCGGACGAGACTTGAAGCTCATAGGTGCCCGGGCCGAGCAATCGCGGTGGCCTGACGAGCGCTGCGTCCGGCAGCCCGCGAACACGGGCCGCGTATGCTTTCGCTTGCGCCGCGGTCGCGTGCTCGAGCACCGCGTAGACCGGCGAGGCCGCAGCTGCGGGGAACTCGCTGCGCACGGCTTGATCGACGATGCGCGAGCTGATCCCGGCCGGCAGGACAGAGGCGTCGATGCCGGTGAACCTGATCCCCAGGAACGGCAGCCCGAGCAAGACGAGTAGCGCAGTGGCGGCGACGGCTACCGGGATCGGCCGGCGCATGAGCATATGTGCGAGCCGGTACCAGGCACCGCGCTCGCCGCGCGCGGCGCGCGCGGCGGCCAGTCGCCAGCGGCGCGGCGCGAGCGCGTTGACGCGCCGACCGAGAAGCGCGAACAGCGCCGGTAACACGATCAGCGCGACCAGTCCGGCGAGCAGCGCCACGAGCGCGCCCGCAATCCCCATCGAGCGCAGGTAGCCGAGCGGGAAGATCGCCAGCGTGGAGATCGCGGCCGCGACCGTGACGGCGCTGAACGCCACCGTGCGGCCGGCGGTCGCGACGGTTGTGCGGAGCGCCTCGGGGCCCGGGCCGCTACGCGCCAGCTCCTCTCGGTAGCGCGAAACGAGCAGCAGGCTGTAGTCGATGCCGAGGCCGAGACCCGAGCCGGTGACGATATTGAGGGCGTAGGTCGAGACCGGCATCAGGACGTCGAGGCCCCTTAGGAGCAACAGCGCGCCGAGTATCGTCAGGCCGCCGCAAAGCAGCGGCAGCAGCGCGGCGACGAAGCTGCGGAAGACCCAGAGCGCGAGTAGAAACAAAATCGGGAAGGCGATCTCCTCGGCGCGCGTGAGGTCGTGCTGCACCTGGTGGTTGACCTGCACTGTGGCGAGCGCCGTTCCACCCATCTCCACGCCGCGCATCGACCTGAGGCGGGTGTTGACGCGTTCGGCCGCCTGCCGCCAGAGACGCTGCGAGACGTTGGCGCGGGCGTAGGCGGCCAGCAGTGTCTCGCGGCCGTTGCGGGAGTGGAGCGGCGCCGCGATCGCGGGGAAGATCGGCTCGGCTCGGATTGCCGCCGACACCTGCGCGAGTCGCTGTGGCGTCGGATCGCGCACGAGTACGAGTACCTGCGGCGCGGCCGAAAGACCGGATGCGCGCTCGATACCACGTTCGGCCCGCAGACTCTGGCTGCCGGAGGCGACGAAGTCGTTCGAGCCACGGCCGAGCAGTCGCGGGGTCTGTAGGCCGAGCACGGCGGCGACGACGGTGAGGGCAAGGGTCGCCACGAGCACCCGTCTCGGTGCGCGAACGGCGAGGTCGGCCAAGTGACCCACCTCGTGAGCCTATGTGATGCGTCAGCCCGAGGCGACTCTGTCGCACCCTGCGGGTGCGCTGCCCCAACGGGTGTTCTGATCGCCGCCGCTTCTACCTCGACGAACGACGTTTCGTGAGCGGTGCCCGCCATGTGAGTCCGCCGCCCGGATGCGATTTCGTGGGTGGGGCGGCATCCGCGCGGCGCGATTATCGCCTCAGGAGAAGCGTGATGATCTCGAAGGGACGGTAATCGAGCTCGATCATTGATCCGTCGAGCCGCACTGACTTTTCCGTCTCCTCCTCGAGGAGGTTCGCGCAGACGACGCTGCCGGCGTCCAGGCCGATCGTCAAGCGCGCACGACCCCGCGCTCCGTGTGCCTCGTAGAGCCGCAGGACAATCGCATCTTCCCGCTCGGCGATCTTGACCGTATCGAGAACCAGGTTTGGCGTGTCGAGCGCAAAGAGGTGGTCGATCGCCGCGCTTGTCCAAAGCAACGGCAAGTTGAAGTCGAAGGCTTCCGCGACTACGCCGCTGTCCTGCCAGCTCCCCTCGTGCGGATAGATCGCGTACTGGAACCGGTGCTGCCCCATGTCCGCGACGGGATCTGGGGACTTGGGCGCGCGCAACAGGCTGATACGCATCTCGTTTGCGAAGGTGCTGTATCCGTACTTGGATTCGGTCAGAACGGCGACTCCGAAACCGTGCTCCGACAGGTCGGCCCATTTTTGGCCCGGTACTTCGTAGCGGGCGAGATCGTAGAACGTCGCGTAGTGAGTCGGGCGCTCGATGGCGCCGAATTGAATCTCGTAGGTTGCGCTCGCGCTGTGCACGTTGACCGGGAATCGCACCTTGAGCATCTTCTCGCTCTCGTGCCAGTCGACAGACCACTCGAACTCGATGCGTTGTGAATCGGCGTCGAGGCGAATGGTCTGCGTCCCGCTGGACGCCTCGCCAAGCGTGTGCTCGAACGCAATCTCGGCCCTGAGCGGGGTATCGAGAACGGCCCGGGTGCCGTGCGCCGGCGGGCAGTCCGCGCGTGTCTCCATGTGAAACGGATCCACATCCCAGGCGTCGAAGCCGATCGGCTGGTCTTGGTAGATCTCGAGCACGTTCCCGTCGGCGCTGAGTACCTCACGCCCGCTCTTCTTGTGCAGGAGGTTCTGCAGCCTTCCTCCTGAATCGAGAACGGCTCGGAGATGGACGTTCTCGAGCGCCCATCCGTCCGCAAGCCGCTCGAGTCGCACGGGCTCGTCCGGCTCGACGACGGAACCGGTCGAAAACGGCGGCACCGTCACAAACACGGCAGAGCCGTCGGAAGCATCTACGACTCGACGGCGTTCGAAGCTGAGGGTATTGAGTGGGTACTCCTCCGTGACATCGGCGCCGAGTGCCGCTAATGCCGTCGTTCGAAGTGACTCTCCGGCTTCCCGTACCTCGCCGTAGTCGCGCTGCGCGTCCTCGTAGACCTCGCTGATCGACGAGCCCGGGATGATGTCGTGGAACTGATTGAGACAAAGGATTTTCCAGAGACGCGTTATCTCGTCTCCGGGATAGAGCTGGATCCGTCGCCAGTGGGCGACTGCGGCCAGCAGCTCGACATCGTGCAGCAGGAACTCGCATTTGCGATTCTCACGCTTGACTGCCGCCTGCGAGGTGTAGGTGCCACGGTGGTACTCGAGGTAGAGCTCACCGACGAGGACGGGGTAGTCGCTGGTTTCGCTCTCGAGAGCCGTAAAGAACTCTTCGCTCGAGCGCTGCGATGTGCGGGGGATTCCCTGCAGATCGCCGACTCGCCGCAATACCTCGAGCATCTCTTGGGTCGGGCCGCCGCCGCCGTCTCCGTAGCCGAAGAGGAGATAGCTCGTGTGCGACCGGTCGTGGTCTTTGTAATCGTGAACGCTCCGGCGGATCTCAGCGACGTCCGCAACTCCGTTGTACGTATCCGCCGGCGGGAAGTGCGTCAGGACCGTACTCCCGTCGATCCCCTGCCAGAAGAAAGTGTGGTATGCGGGCTTGTTGAACGCGTTCCACGACAGTTTCTGGGTTAGAAACCATTCGATGCCGGCCCCTCGCATGATTTGAGGAAGCTGGCCGTTATAGCCGAATGCGTCCGGGTTCCAGAACTCGCGGCAGCGCAGGCCGAACTCGTGCTGAAAGAACGACTGTCCCAGAAGGAATTGCCGCACCAGCGATTCGCCGGAAGGAATGTTGCAGTCCGGCTCGATCCACGTCCCTCCGACCGGTACGAACTGCGCACGCGCGATTCGCTCGGTGATCCGCTCGTAGAGATCCGGGTTGCGTTCCTTTATCCACGCGTATTGCTGAGCCTGCGAGCAGGCGAACTTGTACTCCGGATAAACATCCATGTACGCGGTTTGGGAACTGAAAGTTCGTACGCACTTGCGGTAAGTCTCGGCGAGTGGCCAGAGCCAGGCGGTGTCGATGTGAGCATGTCCGACCGCGGCGAGCTCGTGGCTGTGGTCGCCGTTGGTCTGTGCGTAGATCGGCGTGAGGACCTCGCGGGCCTCGGCCCAGGTGTCCCGATCGTCTGCACGCCAGATGTTGCTGAAGCGATTGAGCTCGTATAGGAGCTCTCCGGCCAGCGACCTGTCGAGGTCGTTGGCATGGTCGGCCTCGAGCTGGCGCAGAACCTCGAAGTCGAAGAAGAGGTCCCAGGCTTGCGGATCGAAGCGCGCGATATCGCAACGGTCGAGAACGACTGGCTCGATCGTCGCGTAGCTTCTTTCGGGCCCTACCAGCGGTTGATCGAGGTTGCCGAACATGCCGTTACAGGCGACCTCGATCTGGAACCTGAGTTGCTCGCCTCCGCATGCCTTCGCAGCGAGCATCGCGTCAGGTCGATCTCCAAGCGAACCGGTATTGAGGCCTTGGACGCTACGCCCGTTCATCCACAAGGTCGCCTCGCTGTGGGTCACCCAGAGCAGGTCGACGCGGCGACCATCCCAGGCCTCTGGGGCCGTCGCCCCGGCATCGAACCAAAACGTGCTCCAGCGCGGCCCGAGTTGCTCGCCTAGGGAGACCTCACGGTAGGAGAGCTCACGCGCCTCTTCCCAGGAGATGCGGCCGACACACGGACTGATCAGGAGCGAGTCCACGGGTCGAACATCGTCGTAGATCAATGCTCGCATCCTGCGAGCCGTTTCGGCGAGTCGTCCTCTCGTGTAGTCCGCATGCCGTAGCATCAGTGATCGCCTCTGGTCGCGACGCAAGCCTATCGAGCCTTCTTAGCAAGCGCTTCCTGCCTCCACTCGTGCTTATGTTGCCGAGAGGTTCTGGTTCAAAAAGCCGTTGTGTCCGGCCCCCTCTATCTGGTCCAGGTCGTGTGGCGTAGCGTCCGACTCTGAGAGACCGAATGTGAGTAGAGATGGCAGTACGTAGGCGCTACAGCGTGGAACAGATCGTCGCCAGGCTGAGGGAAGCGGAGAAGCTCCAAGGCCAGAAACTGACGATCCCGCAGGCCTGTATGCGCCTTCAGATCTCGGATCAGACCTTCTACCGCTGGCGGCTCAGGTTCGGAGCGCTCAAGGAAGACGAGGTCCGGTGTCTACAGGAGGCTCTTGTGATCGATGCTCTTCACTTGAGCGGTCGCGCGCGGTTGAGGCCGGCACGGGTCCGTTAGCAGGGGTGGCGGAGCGTAAGATCCCGCCGTGGATCTCGACGCCGTCTTTCTCGGTACCGCGGGCTCGATGCCTACCGCGCGGCGGTCTCCGACGGCTCTCCTCGTTCGCCGTGGCGGCGAGCGCCTTCTCTTCGACTGCGGCGAGGGGACCCAGCGCCAGTTCCTGCGCTCGACGCTCGGGTTGGTCGATCTCACCGAGGTCTTCCTCACCCACTTCCACGCCGATCACTATCTGGGCCTGCCGGGAATGCTCAAGACCTTCTCGCTCAGAGGGCGCGAGTTGCCGCTCACGGTCTACGGCCCGCCCGGACTGAACGATCTCTTCGCGAGCCTGCGCAAGATCTTCGGTCGCCTCACCTTCTCGGTCGAGTTGGTGGAGCTACGACCAGGCGATGCGCTCGAGCGAGGCGAATACGTGCTCGAGACCTTCGCGGTCGAGCACGGCGTCTCGGCGCTCGGCTACGGGCTCGTGGAGTTGCCGCGACCGGGACGTTTCGACGTCGAGACCGCTGATTCTCTGGGCGTGCCACCGGGCCCGGAGCGAGGTGCCCTGCAACGTGGCGAGCCGGTTACGCTAGCGGACGGCATCGTCGTCAAGCCCGAGCAGGTGCTGGGACCGCCGCGGACCGGGCGCAAGCTGGTGCTCTCGGGCGATACCGCGCCGGCACGAGCCGTGGTCGAAGCGGCCAGGGGCGCCGATCTCCTCGTCCACGAGGCGACCTTCTGCGTCGACGAACGCGAGCGCGCCGAGGAGACTCGACATTCGACGGCGGCCGAGGCCGCTCAGGTCGCTCTCGCCGGCGCCGTGAAGATGCTTGCGCTCACTCACGTCTCGACTCGGTATTTCGGCCCGGAGGTGCTGCGCGAGGCGCGCGAGTTGTTTGCGAATACGGCTGTACCGAAAGACTTCGATATCATCGAGTTGCCATTCCAGGAGCGGGGTGAGCCCCGTCTGATCAAGGGCGGAGCGCGTCCTGGCGAGGGAAGTCAAGCCGAGCAGCAGCCGTCGGTTCCCGGCACTCTGAGTGAGGAGAAGGCCGAATGACGAGAATGGTTCAGGTAGCGGTCGCCGCCGATGCCACCGAGGCGGAGGAGATCGAGTCGATGCTGCAAGCAGCCGGCATCGAGTGCGAGCTGGAGTGCGCGATCGAGCACGACCCCGGCGACAACGCCGACGCCCCGCAGAAGGTGCTCGTGCCCGAGAGCCGGATGGAGGACGCGCTCGAGGCGATCGAGGCGATGAGCGAGCCCGACGACCTGATTGCCGACGCCTAGCGGCTCCGGTCGCGATCGAGCAGCGCCGGAGTCCCGGAATCCGAGCCCGAGCTTGACCCACGACGGCTCGTTTCCGCGCGACGGAAGCTCAGCCCGGTCACGGCGCCGGCGGCGACCGCCGCGATCGCGACGGCGACGTACAGCGCAACTCTCCACGAAGACGAAGACGTTCGACATATCTAGAGCTTCGCCCGTACGGGCTGTCGCCACTACGGCAAGTAAGCCCGCGATGTAGGTGATAAGGACGACACGCTTCACACCGCCGAGCTCAACAGGCGTCCACTATCGGATTGTCTCTTTCGGCCATGCGCCGGGCACCTGGGCGTGAATCGCAGAGGTAGCTAGGCAACCCAGGTAACCTCCGGCTCATGGCCAGCGATCGCCAGGCGCGCGTCTCCCTCACGACCATCTTCGTTTCCACCGGCGTCTGTTTCGGCAGCTGGGCCGCGCGCATACCGGCGGTGCAGAGCGAGTTCCACTTCTCGCTCGCAAAGCTAGGCCTGACGCTTGCCTGCATGACCATCGGTTCGATGGTCTCCTCGCCGCTGGCCGGCTTCGTAAGCACGCGCTTCGGCAGTCGTTCTCTACTGCGCGTATCGGCGCCGATAACAGCATTCGCCTTCGCCTTCATCGCGCTCGCCCCCACAGCTCCGTTGCTCGCTCTCGCGCTCTTTCTCATGGGCGTTTCGAACGGCCTCGTCCAGGTGAGCATGAACGCTCAAGCGATCGCCCTCGAGCAGCGCTACCGGCGCACGATCCTCTCCATGATGCACGGCGGTTTCTCGGTCGGGATGATGGCCGGCGCGATGGTGGCGGTGCCGGTGGCGCACTTCGGCATCTCGTACCGAGCTCATCTGCTGGTGGTGTCTGCGTTCCTACTCGCGGTCGGAGTCGCGATCGGCTTCTTTCTGATCGAGACCGATAGGACTCCCCGCGCACATCAGCGCCGGATTCATGTCTCGCTTGCGCTGGCAGTGATCGTCGCGGTGGCCTTCTTCGAGCTCTTCTGCGAGGGCACGGCTTCCTCTTGGAGCGCTGTCTACACGCACAGGATCGGCGCCTCGACCGCCTTTGCGGCTCTGGTCTTCGGTCTCTACTCGCTGACGATGACGATCGGGCGGCTCAAAGGCGACAGATTGGTGATGAGGATGGGAGTGGGCGGGCTGGTGCGCGTCGGGAGTTCGGCGGCGGTCTGCGGGCTCGGACTTGCGTTGGCATTTCCAACGCCGCTCTTCGTACTCCTCGGCTTCGCGCTCTTCGGGGTCGGACTTTCGTGCCAGGCGCCTACGCTCTTTCGCGCCGCCGGCCAGCTGCCGCTGCCCGAAGGACAGGGGCTGGCTGTGCTTCTAGCTGCCGCGTGGCCCTCCTTTCTTCTCGTCGCTCCGGTGATTGGTGGTCTCTCGGAGGTGATATCGCTACGCGGGGCGCTGCTGGTTACGCTAGCCGCCGCGATCGCGATGGTCGCGCTCTCGGGCAGTCTGGGTCGTCTGGCGCCGGTTCCGATCGGTACCGCGGGGTCTGAGTCGGCGCTCTGATAACTCGATTCGCCGCTCGTCGTCGCCAGGCGCTAATCTTGTTCAGGCACACCTTTAACCCGGTCCAGAGAGGCCGGAAAGGAGACGAGATGACGCAACCCGCCGGAATCAGGCCCGCAACCGGGTACCTGCGCTGACTTCCTCTGGTAGTTCGGTCGGGAAGATCGTGCTCGACGCCGAGTCGATCGAGCGCACTCTCACGCGCATGGCCCACGAGCTGATCGAGCAGGCGGACGACCTGGAACGGGTCGCGCTTGTCGGCATTCACTGCCGCGGCGTGCCGATCGCCGAGCGCCTGCGCAAGCTGATCGTCGAGCATGCCGGACATACGGTCGATCTTGGTGTAATCGACATCACCTTCTACCGCGACGACGTCCAGGTACGCGGCGGCGAGGCGCCTTTACACCCGCAGCCGGTCGTGCGGGCGACTTCGCTCGACTTCCCGCTCGAGGGGAAGACTTGCATCCTCGTCGACGACGTCCTCTACACCGGCCGCACGATCAGGGCGGCGATCGAGGCGCTGTTCGACTACGGCCGGCCCGAGCGCGTGCAGCTGGCCGTGCTCGTCGACCGCGGCCACCGCGAGCTTCCCATCCGTCCCGACTACATCGGTAAGAACCTGCCCACCTCGCGCAGCGAAAGCATTCAGGTGCGCCTGGCCGAGGTCGACGGCGAGGACGCCGTCCTGCTCATTCCCGCGCCCGATGAGGGAGGGTCAAATGGCTGAGATACGCGCGATAAGCGATGACGTTCGCACCTCCACGGAGCCGCCCAAGCGGCATTTGATCTCGATCGAAGACCTGGATCGCGAGATTATCGAGCGCCTGCTCGCCACGGCACGCAACTTCGCCCGCTCACTCGAGCGCGAGATGAAGAAGCTGCCGACTCTGCGCGGGCGCACGGTGGTGAACCTCTTCTTCGAGTCCTCGACGCGCACCGCCTCCAGCTTCGAGTTGGCAGCGAAGAGGCTTTCCGCCGACGTGATGACCATTCGCGCCGTCGGTTCCTCGGTCGACAAGGGTGAATCGCTCAAGGACACCGCCCACACGCTGAACGCCTATCAGCCCGATGTGATTGTCATCCGCCACTTCCAGATCGGCGCGCCGAGGCTGGTTGCCGAGGCGACCGGCGCGCACATCGTCAACGCCGGCGACGGTAAGCACCAGCACCCGACCCAGGCCTTGCTCGACCTCTACACGATGCAGGAGGCATTCGGGCACCTGGCCGGGTTGCAGGTGGCGATCGTCGGCGACATCCTCCACTCGCGCGTGGCCCGCTCGCTCGTGCAGGCGCTCCGGATCGTCGATGCGCAGGCGACCTGTATCGGGCCGCCGGCGCTCCTACCTCGAGGCTTCGGGCAGATCGGTTGCGAGGTCACGAGCGACATAACCCAGATAGAGAGCGCCGACGTCGTCTACGTGCTGCGCATGCAGAGCGAGCGGATGGCGGCCGGCGAGAACTTCGTGCCCAGCCTACGCGAGTACTCGGCCCGCTGGGGTATCACGCCCGAGCGGCTGCGACCTGGTCAGGTTGTCATGCACCCGGGCCCGATCAACCGCGGTGTCGAGATCGACGCCCGCGTCGCCGACTCACCCGATTCGCTGATCGAGATGCAGGTGCGCTCCGGCCTGGTCGTGCGCATGGCCGTCCTCTACGACCTGCTCACGAAGGGGCCGGTCTCGCTCGCCCGCCCGGTCGACCTGAACGAGGTTGCCTGATGAGCTTGTACGCAAGATCCGCCGCGCCGGGCACGTTCGTGATCCGCGGCGCCCGCGTGCTCGATCCGGTCGAAGGAATCGACTCGACCCTCGACGTGATAATCGAGAAGGGCGTGATCGTCGAGCTCGCGCAGCCGGGTGGAAAGGCGGGCGGAAAGCCGGTCGCGGCCGAGGGACTCGTGCTGGCGCCGGCCTTCGTCGATCCACACGTACACCTGCGCGTGCCGGGTCGTGAGGACGAGGAGACGATCGCCTCCGGGAGCGCCGCCGCGGCCGCGGGCGGCTACTGCGCGATCCTGGCGATGCCGAACACCGATCCGGTGGTCGATTGCGCCGCCGTGCTCGGAGCGCTGGTCGAGCAGGCGCAGGAAGACGCGCTAGTCCCCACCGGCTTCATGGCCGCGATCTCGCGGGGGCTCGCCGGCGAGGAGTTGACCGAGATGGGCGAGCTGGCCGTTGCCGGCGCCGCGGCCTTCACCGACGACGGTAAGCCGATCCGCTCGGCCGGGCTGATGCGCAGAGCTCTTCAGTACGCCGGCTCGACAGGCCGGCGGTTGGCTCTGCACTGCGAGGAGCCGACGCTCTCGCACCATGGCCAGATGCACGAGGGCATCGTCTCGGCTGAGCTGGGGCTCGGCGGGTACCCCTCGGTGGCCGAGAGCGTCGCGGTCGCCCGCGACCTCGCCCTGGCGGCTTACGAAGAGCAGCCGGTACACCTGATGCATCTCTCCACGCGCGAGTCGGTCGAGCTGCTACGCCGCGCGCTCGCCGACGGTGTGCGCGCGAGCGCCGAGGCGACTCCGCATCACCTCTGCCTCACCGACGAGGCCGTGCGCTCGCTCGATACCAACCTGAAGATGAATCCGCCGCTGCGCCCGGAGGAGGACAGGCGCGCCCTGATCGAGGCGCTCAAGGACGGCGTGATCTCCTGCATTGCCACCGATCATGCTCCGCACGCCCGCCAGGAGAAGGACGTTCCCTTCGAGGCGGCGCCGTTCGGGGTGACGGGGCTGGAGACAGCCTTCGCGGCTCTCCACACGAACCTGGTCGAGCCCGGGCTGGTCTCGCTCGAGACGCTGCTCGAGAGGATGTCGGCCGGACCGGCCCGCGCCTTCTGTCTCCCGATTCCGCGCATCGCGATCGGCGAGCCCGCCAATCTGGTCTTGCTCGATCTGGAATCGAGCTGGATGGTGGTCGAACAGCGCTTCCGCTCGCTCTCCGTCAATTCCTGGCTACTCGGTCAGACGCTCAAAGGTGAGGTTGCGCTGACGGTTGCCGGCGGTCGGGTCGCCTTCGGGTCCGAGAGGATAGGAGCATGAGGGGGCTGGCGACCGGCGGCTACATCGTGCTCGAGGACGGAACGATCTTTCGCGGCGAGTCGGTCGGCGCCGACGGTACGGCTTACGGCGAAGCGGTCTTCGCCACAGCCATGACCGGCTACCAGGAGATCCTCACCGATCCCAGTTATTCGGAGCAGCTGATCTGCTTCACGGCGCCGATGGTCGGCAACTACGGCGTCGCTGCCGGGCGCTCGGAGTCATCCGGGCCCCATGCCCGAGCGGTGATCATGCGCGAGGCGCGCGGGCCGGCCTGGACGAGTTGGCTCAGCGACCACGGCATCGTCGCTCTGACGGGGATCGACACTCGCTCGCTCGTTCTGCATCTGCGCGATCGCGGCGCGATGAGAGCGGCGGCGGTTGCAGGCGACGGCTCTCCCGAGGAGACGCTCGAGACGGTTCGCGAGCAACCGGCGATGAGCGGCCGGGCACTCGCGGCCGCTGTTTCGACCTCAGAGCCCTTCGTCTACGCCGACGCCGGGCTCGTTTCGGTTGCCGTGATCGATTACGGAACCAAGCGCTCGATCCTGCGCCGGCTGGCGAGCGCGGGTGCAAGAGTGACGGTTGTTCCTCACGACGTCGACGCAGATACGCTCTCGACATTCGACGGCGTGCTGCTCTCGAACGGCCCCGGCGATCCCGAGCCGCTCGAGACCGAGATCGCCACGATCCGCGAGCTCCTGGGCAGAACCTCGGTCTTCGGCATCTGCCTCGGCCATCAGCTGCTTGGCCTGGCGACCGGCCACAAGACCTACAAGCTGCCCTTCGGCCACCGCGGCGCCAACCACCCTGTGCTGCACCGGCCGAGCGGACGCGTGCTGGTCACCTGCCAGAACCACGGCTTCGCAGTCGCCCCATCGGACGAGAAAGAGGCGACCCACGTGTCGCTCTACGACGGCACGGTTGAGGGGCTTGCTTATCCCGACCTCGACGCGCACTCGGTGCAGTTCCATCCCGAAGCCAGCCCGGGCCCACACGACGCCAGGCCACTGATCGAGAACTGGGTCGCCGAGCTCTCGCGCAGAAAGGCGAGCGGGCATGCCTAAACGCACGGATCTGAAGTCGATCTGCGTGATCGGCTCCGGCCCGATCGTGATCGGGCAGGCCTGCGAGTTCGACTACTCGGGTTGCCAGGCGCTCAAGGTGTTGCGCGAGGAGGGCTTCCGCACCATCGTCGTCAACTCCAACCCGGCGACGATCATGACCGACCCCGGTTTCGCCGACCGCACCTACCTGGAACCGCTCGACGTGGCCGGCGTCACCTCGGTACTCGAGCGTGAGCGTCCCGACGCCTTGCTACCGACGCTCGGCGGTCAGACGGCGCTCAACCTGGCCACGATGCTGGCCGAGTCGGGCGTGCTCGACGAGCTCGGAGTCGAGCTGATCGGAGCGCCGGTCGAGGTCATCCGCCGCGCCGAGGATCGCCAACTCTTCCGCGATGCCGTCCAGAGTGTCGGTCTGCAGGTGCCCGAGTCGCGCATCGTCACCGAGCTCTCAGATCTCGCCGGTGTGAGCCTGCCCGCGGTCGTTCGCCCGGCCTTCACCCTCGGCGGGCACGGAGGCGGTTTCGTCGCGACCCGGCCCCAGCTCGAGCGCCAGGTGGCGATCGGTCTTTCGGAAAGCCCGATCGGGCAGGTGCTGGTGGAGGAGTCGGTGCAGGGCTGGGACGAGTTCGAGCTCGAAGTGATNNGTCGTCATCGTCTGCTCGATCGAGAACCTCGACCCGATGGGCGTTCACACGGGCGACTCGGTCACCGTGGCGCCGCAGATGACGCTTTCGGACGAGGCTTACCAGGAGCTGCGCGACGCTTCGATCGAGATCATCCGCGCGGTCGGAGTCGAGACCGGCGGCTCCAACATCCAGTTCGCGCGCGACCGCGAGACCGGCGAGCTGCGCGTGATCGAGATGAACCCGCGCGTCTCTCGCTCCTCGGCGCTCGCCTCCAAGGCGACCGGCTATCCGATCGCCAAGGTCGCCGCCAAGCTGGCGGTCGGCTACACGCTCGATGAGATCCCAAACGATCTGACCAAGACGACGCCGGCCTCATTCGAGCCCACGCTCGACTACGTCGTCGTCAAGTTCCCGCGCTTCGCCTTCGAGAAGTTCCCCGGCGCCGACCCGACGCTGGGCACGCAGATGAAGTCGGTCGGCGAGGCGATGGGAATCGGCCGCACTTTCAGCGAGGCCTTTCTCAAGGCGCGCCGCTCGCGCGAGCTGGATGCCGGCGTCAAGGCGCCCTGGCTCGAGCTCGACGACCTTCCCGACGGTGTTCATCCCTGGTTCCGGTCCGAGATCGATCGGATCCGGGTCGCGCTGGGGCGAGTTCCCGCGCTCGATCTCCTCGATGCCGGCGAGCTGATGAAGCTGAAGCGGCTCGGACTTTCCGACGCCGAGATCGCCGAGGCCGGCGGCTTTGAAGAGACAGAGCTCCGAGCTCACAGGAAAGCGCTGGGCCTGAGCCGTTCCTATCGGCGTGTTGACTCCTGCGGCGGCGAGGTCGAGGCGGCTTCGAACTACTACTACTCGACCTGGGGTGAGGCGGACGAAGCCGTGCCCGACCCGTCTCGCGGCAAGCAGAGCGCCGTCATCCTCGGCTCGGGGCCGAACCGCATCGGCCAGGGAATCGAGTTCGACTACTGCTGCGTGCACGCCGCCCAGACCTTCCGCGATCTCGGTTATGAAACGGTGATGGTGAACTGCAATCCGGAGACGGTCTCTACCGACTACGACACGTCCGACCGCCTCTACTTCGAGCCGCTGACGATCGAGGACGTGCTGGCGATCTGCGAGCGCGAGCGCCCGGCAGGGGTCGTGATCCAGTTCGGCGGCCAGACGCCGCTCAAGCTGGCGCGGGCGATCGAGGAGGCCGGCTTCCGAATCATGGGCACCCCCTTCGAGGCGATCGACCTGGCCGAGGACAGAGAGCGCTTCGGCGAGCTGCTCGAAAAGCTCGCCATCCGCTGTCCCGAGTGGGGGATGGCCGCGACCTCCGAGGAGGCGATCGCCGTTGCCGACCGCATCGGCTACCCGGTGCTCGTGCGGCCCTCCTACGTGCTCGGCGGCCGGGCGATGCGCGTCTGCTATCGCCCCGACGATGTGCGTGCGGCTCTGATCGCGGCTCACCGCCGCGTGCTGATCGATCGCTTCCTCGAGAACGCGATCGAGATCGACGTCGACGCGCTCTCCGACGGCGAGACGACCTATATCGGCGCTGTCATGCAACACGTCGAGGAGGCCGGCATTCACTCCGGCGACTCCTCCTGCGTACTGCCGGCTCCCTCGCTGAATCCGGCGGTGTCGGCCGAGATCGACCAGATCATTCGCCGGCTCGGTCCCGCGCTCGGCGTCGTCGGTCTGCTCAACGTGCAGCTGGCGGTAGTAGGAGAGGAAGTCTTCGTGCTCGAGGTAAACCCGCGTGCTTCGCGCACCGTTCCCTTCGCCAGCAAGGCCACAGGTGTGAACCTGGTTGCGGCCGCCTGCCGCTTGGCGGGGGGAGAGAAGATGGCCGAGCTGGGGCTGCCGCCAGAACGGCCGCCACGCCAGTTCAGCGTCAAGGCAGCGGTGCTGCCCTTCTCCCGCTTTCCCGGCGCTGATCCGGTACTCGGCCCCGAGATGCGCTCCACCGGAGAGGTGATGGCTACCGCCGACGATCTACCGACCGCGCTCGCCAAGGCCGAGCGCGCCGCCGGACGCGAGCTGCCGACTGGTGGCCGGGCCTTCTTCTCGGTTAGGGATGCCGATAAGGCGGCTGCGGTTCCGGTTGCTGCGGCGCTGGCCGGGCTCGGCTTCGAGTTGGTGGCGACGCGGGGAACAGCCAGAGCCTTTAGTCGGGCGGGAATCGAGGTCGAAGAGGTGTTGAAGGTGACCGAGGCTGAGGGGAAGGACGGCACCACGGTCGTCGATTTGATCCGACGCGGCCGCTGCGTCCTTGTCGTCAACACGCCGCAGGGCTCGGGCGCCCGTACCGACGGCTATCTGATTCGGGAGGCAGCCCAGATCGCGCGAGTTCCTTGCATCACGACCATCTCCGGAGCTCTGGCGGCGGTACAGGCGATCGCCAACGCGCGGCGCAGCGACTCCTGCTCGCTTCAGGAACGAATCGCCGAGACGACCGGCTCACCGGCCGGCGCCGACAGTGCGGGCGGAGAAGTCTTTTAGTGCTCCTCCAAGCAATACCCTCCGGCCTCTGGCCCGCTATCACGCGGCGCGCTGCTGTGTCCTCAGTCGCGTCCGTACTATCCAGTACGAACGCTCGTTGCGTCCTTGCATCGCTTGGTGCTAGCGACCCAGAGGCTCGGAAGCATCACTTGAAGGAGCACTAGAATGCCGGCGCCTCGCAGGGAACGCCGGAAGGTCGCCGGTAGTGAGCGCGTCGGCGTCTATACGCTGCTTCGGTTCGAGCGGGGCGGGCTCGATGCCGGCATCCCCGGTCAGTTTTTTATGCTCGAGCTGCCTGGGCACGTCGTTCCCAGGCCTTTCTCGATCTGCCTGGCACCGAAAGGCGAGCTCGGGTTTTTGATCGATCCAGTTGGTCCGGTCACCCGGGAGCTCTGCGAGCTCGAGCGCGGTCAAGAGGTCTCGGTCTTCGGTCCACTCGGGAACGGCTTTCGAACCGACGTGGACAGGCCACTTCTGGTCGGCGGCGGCATCGGAGTGGCGCCGCTGCCTTACGCCTCACAGCTGATGGGAAAGCCGCCTGCGATCCTGGGCTTTCGTACCCGTCATCACGCCGAGGCAGCCAAGCTCGTGCCCAAGGCCGAGGTCTGTATCGAACCGACGCTGGTGACCGAGCTGATCCCGGCCGTGCCGATGAACGTGCTCGCCTGCGGGCCCGAGCCGATGTTGCACGCCGTACACGCCCTCGTTCCCGACGCCCAGCTTGCCTGGGAGGCGCCGATGGCCTGCGGTTTCGGCGCTTGCTACGGCTGCGTGGTCGAGTTCGAGAGCAAGTCGGTTCGACTCTGTGTCGAGGGTCCGATCCTGAACGGACGGCCGCCCGTGCTTCCCGTCCTGAACGGAAGCGAGGAGGAGAAGGCCGAGTGATTCTCAATGCCTCGGGCTGCCTGGATGCTCTGACCGCACCGGCGGTTGCGCGCAAGCTCGACGCTTACGTTGTCAAGACGGTCACGCTCGAGCCTCGTGCTGGCAATCCACAACCGCGCCTAGCCGAGACCGACTTCGGCATGCTCAATTCGATCGGTCTGCAGAACCCCGGCGTCGAACGTTTCTGCACTGAGGTGCTGCC
The DNA here is from genome assembly GCA_003170155.1 of Actinomycetota bacterium. Taxonomy (GTDB): domain Bacteria; phylum Actinomycetota; class Thermoleophilia; order Gaiellales; family Gaiellaceae; genus Fen-549. The sequence continues at coordinate 42,274 of PMZQ01000096.1, forward strand.
GCGCCTCGAGGAGCTCGGCATTCCCTTGTGGATCTCGGTCGGAGGCGCGGAAGCGACGGAGTACGCCGAGGTTTGCGCGCGGATCGGCGAGCGCGCGACAGTGCATGCGCTCGAGCTCAATCTCTCCTGCCCCAACGTCGATCCCGCCGCCGAGGGGGCGGCCGAGATCGTCGCCGCCGCGCGCGCCGCCACCGAGGCGCCGCTCTACGCCAAGCTCTCGCCGCTTCTTCCGGACGTCGCCGGGGTGGCGAAATCGGTGCTCGAGGCCGGCGCGACCGGTCTCTCGCTCGTCAACTCGTTGCGGGGACTAGCTCTCGACGAGTGGACGCTCGAGCCACGGCTGGGACGTGGGGTCGGCGGCTATTCCGGCGCCGCGCTCAGGCCGGTGGCTCTGGCGGCGGTCTTCATCTGCTACAAGGCCACGGACGGCGAGGTACCGATTGTCGGCATGGGTGGCGTCGAGACCGGGAAGCACGCGCTCGATCTGATCGCTGCGGGGGCCTCTGCGGTCGCACTGGGATCGATTCTTTTTCGCGATCCAAACGCGCCTGAACGGGTGCGCGGAGAGCTCGCCGAGGAGTTGAGCGCTCGCGGTTTCAAGCGCCCAGAAGAGGCTCGCGGAGTCGCGCACCGGTCGCAAAACGACTGATAGAGCCGGAGAGCCGTCGTTCGAAGAGAGAAAACGCCTGTAAAACGCGGCGAAACTTGCCCCTTGACCGGTGCTCCTGAATTGTTAGTATGGCCGCCCATGGTGCTTTCGAAGGGGCAAGCACAAGCGCCTGCTCGCTCGCTCGACCAACGGATGGAAGCGCTGCAGCGAGCGAACGAAATCCGCGTCCGGCGAGCGAGGCTCAAGCGCGACCTAAAAGACGGTGGCGCCAAGATCGACGAGATCCTGCGCGAGCCGCCCGGATTCGTGGAGACCGCGAAGGTCTTCGACATCCTCATGGCGGTGCCGAAGTTCGGCCGGGTGAAGGCGGCGCGTCTGCTGAATCAGTGCCGGATCAGCCAGTCCAAGACCGTCGGTGGGCTCTCCGATCGCCAGCGCGGCGAGCTGATCGCGCTCTTCGATCGCGACTAAGAGCACATCCCTGCCGGACTAGGCTCCGAGCAGCTCTCGCTGCAGCCGGATGCGGCTTGGTCGTACCAGCTCGGGCCGAAGTGAGTAGGTTTCCCGTCGTGAGCTCGGCGCCGGCTATCGTCGTCACGGGGCCTTCGGGCGCGGGGAAAGGGACGCTCATCTCCGAGCTGCTTCGGCGCCTGCCCCAGCTCGAGCACACCGTCTCGGCGACAACCCGCGAACGGCGGCCCGCAGAGAAGGACGGGCGCGAGTACTGGTTCCTCGGCCCGGAGGAGTTCGAGCTCCGGGTGCAGGCCGGAGAGTTCCTCGAGCACGTCACCTACGTATCGGGGAAGCGCTACGGGACGCTCCGCTCCGAGCTGGACAGGATTATGCGAGCGGGTCGGGTTTGTGTGCTCGAGCTGGAGACGGAGGGGGCGCTGAACGCGAAGCGCGCCGTGCCCGGCGCCTACACGATCTTCATCAGAGCCCCGGTGGCCGAGCTCGATCGGCGCCTGACCGAGCGGGCGACCGAGACCTCGACCGAGATCGGCGATCGGCTGGAACTGGCCCATCGTCAACTCGAGCAGGCAGGCGCGTTCGATTGCGTGATCGAGAACGACAAGCTCGACCACGCCGCCGACGAGCTCGAGCGCGTCGTCCAGCAGGTTCTTGCGCCCGCAGCTACCATGGACTCGTGATCAATCCACGCGTTGATACCTTGCTCGCCAACGTAGACTCGCGCTACGCGCTCGTGATCATTGCGGCCAAGCGGGCCCGCCAGATCAACAACTATCACCACATGCTCGGTGAGGGCTCCTTCGACGAAGCGCCGCCGCCGATGATCGAGTCGCGCTCCAAGAACTACCTGACGATGTCCCTGGAAGAAGTCGCCCAGGGCAAGCTCGTCTACGAATACCGGCAGCGCTAGCTCCGTACGCCCGAGGCAGCCGATCCGCGGCGCCAGCATCCGAAGTGCCGCTTATCGCACCACCCCAGTGCGTTTTCACGACCCTTCGGGCACTCGCATCCACGGCTTGACCTCCTCGGACGTTCGGACATAACGAGATAGGCTCCTGCGCCGGCCCCGCCCGGTCTGTTCGTCGGTACTGGCAGAATCAAGGCATGACTCGAGTTCTCATCGGTGTGTGTGGCGGCATTTCCGCCTACAAGGCATGCGAGCTGGTGCGCCTGTTCGTCAAGGACGGGCACGAGGTGGTTCCGCTGCTGACCAAGGCGGGGGAGAGGTTCGTTACAGCGCAGACGCTGAATGCTCTAGCGCGGCACTCGGGCGAGCAGAGTCCTTACCCGCACCTCGAGCATGCCGATCTCTACGTGATCGCGCCGACCACCGCGAATACGCTGGCCAAGCTGGCGAGCGGGATCGCCGACAATCTCGTCACCGAGAGTGCGCTGGCGCACGCGGGTCCGCTCGTCCTCGCGCCGGCCATGAACGCGCGCATGTGGGCCAACCCGGCGACCCAGGAGAACGTGCGTAAGCTGCGCGAGCGCGGCGTCGAGATCGTCGGGCCCGCGGAGGGAGAGCTGGGCGAGGGCGGCTCGGGAGTGGGGCGGATGAGCGAACCGGAGGAGATCTATGCTCGCTGCCTGCAGCTTCTCTCCGTAACCGACTCGCTGGCCGGAGTACGTGTACTCGTCAGCGCCGGCGGTACGCGCGAGCCGCTCGACTCGGTGCGTTATCTCGGCAACCGCTCCTCTGGTCGTATGGGGGTAGCGCTCGCGGCGGAAGCGGCGCGGCGCGGAGCCGAGGTGACGCTGGTTGCGGCGAATCTCGCGGTCTCGGCTCCGGCCGGAGTGACACTCGTCGAGGTGACGACGGCCGCGGAGCTGACAGAGGCGGTACTCGAGACCGACGCGGACATCGTTCTCATGGCAGCGGCCGTCGCCGACTACCGGCCGGCGAAGCCAGAGCGAGGCAAGCGCCGCAAGGACGAAAGCGCCTGGCAGGTGGAGTTGGAGCCGACCGCCGACGTGCTGCGCGAGCTGGGCGCACGCAGGCGCAAAGGCCAGCTGCTGGTCGGCTTCGCCGCCGACGAGGGCGACCCAGGACTCGAGCGGGCACGCCTGAAGCTGGTCGCCAAGAAGGTCGATCTGATCGTCTTCAACGACGTCTCACGTGCCGACATCGGTTTCGACGCCGAGGACAACGAAGCGGTCCTAATCTCCGGCCCGGGCGAGCGCAGGCTGGCGAAGGCGCCGAAGACGGCGATAGCGGCGGCCATCCTCGACGAGGCCGAGCGATTACGCGAAGCGGCTTCCTCCTGAGCGAGTGCGGCGATCCGGGGCTCAGGCGAGCTTGAAGGAGGCGATGATCATCCGGCAACCGCGTTCGATCTCGGCACCCAGTACGCCTTTCGTGAGGTACTGGCAGTTGAGGAAGTATTCCGTCCTACCCTTCCAGACGAGCACGAGGCGGCTGGTGCTGGGACGACTCTCGACCGGGGCGCTGATCCGGAAGCCGTAACCGGGTAGGCCGCCCATCGTGATCGGCGTCGGCCCGGAGCGCAGCGCGCCGCCTGCCTGTCGCGCGACTCCGGTGACTGTAGAGGTGATGCCCGACTTTTTGGAGGAGAGGTTCTTTTTCGTGATCGTTCTCGGCGTGCGGTACTCGGTCACAAAGGCGATGTCGGTGCCCGACGTATCCGACGGCGCGACTATCACCGTCCAGAGGCCGCGCCCCTTCAATCCCTGGGGCTTGATCGTTTTCCAGTCGTGCGGAAAGCGGAAGGAGACGCCATTGCCTACGTAAATGTGATCGCCTTTCTTCTCGGTCGCGCCGCATCCCGAGAGTGCCCCAATCGAAACGGCGACCGCGGCGACGGCTATAGAAAAAAGGAGCAGTCGGCCGATTCTCGACATATATGCGAGAGGTTACTAGACGAGATTCGCCGCTTGACTCCACGCATCGCCTTTACGCTAGATCCAGAAAGCAAGAATCCGACTTCACGTATGTAGATGACCGATACGTATGAGCTATTTCAGAGAGGCCGGCAGCAACTCGCCGACGACATGCCTGCCCAGGCAACGGTATCGCTCGAGAAGGTAAAGCGTAGAGAGCCGCGCAAGGCCTCGATCCGCGAGGCGCTTGGGATCGCCTATCTCCGCCTCGGTCGTTTCGAGGAGGCCGAGGTCGAGTTTCGGGCCATGATCGAGATCACGCCCACCGATTCTTACGGCTACTTCGGGCTCGGTCGCTCACTCGTCCGGCTCGGTCGCATAGCCGAGGCGAGAGGCCAACTGAAGCTGGCGAAGATACTGGCACCCGCGGAGGCCGATGTGCAGCTCGGCGATCTCTTCCAGGAGCTCTAGAGCCAATTCCGCCAGGCCTGTACGACCGGCGCGGTCGATCCGCGACGCCAGCTGACCGCAGGGCTGCTTTCCGCGCTACCAGTACGCTTTCACAGCTCCGTGGCCACGTGACCTATACGCCTTGCCCGCTTCGATCGCACATCCCTACCGGAAGCGGGCGGTCATCAGTGCCCGTCTCCGGCGATGCGCTTGACCTCGTCGAGCGAGGTCTCGCCGGCTAATACGAGCCGGTAGCCATCCTGGAGCAGGGGCACCATTCCGGCTCTGACCGCCTCGTTGTGGATCTCCTCGGTGCCGTGCCCGACCAGTTTGCGTATCGAGCTCGTCATCGGCAGCACTTCGTAGATCGCGGTACGACCGAGAAAGCCGCTGTCGCTGCAGTGCTTGCAGCCTCCAGAGCGGAAGATAGTCACGCTGGAGCCTTTGTCGACACCAAGCTCGGCACGCTCGGCCGCGCTCGGGGACGATTCGCGCCGGCAGTTCGTGCAGAGCTTGCGCACGAGGCGCTGCGAGACGATGGAGTTGATCGCGTTGGCGAGCATGAAAGGCGCCACGCCCATGTCCTGGAGCCGTGCGAAGGCGCTCGCAGCCGTCTGGGTGTGCAGAGTCGTGAAAACCAGATGGCCGGTCATCGCCGCCTGGACCGCGATCTCGGCGGTCTCGTCGTCGCGGATCTCGCCCACGAGTAGCACGTCGGGATCGGAGCGAAGGATCGTGCGCAGACCGCGGGCGAAGGTGAGGCCGCGTTTAGAGTTGGTTTGCACTTGCGAGACTCCCTCGATCTCGTACTCGACCGGATCCTCGATCGTCGTGATGACGCGTCCGTCGGTGTTCAGGTGCTCGAGCGCCGCGTACAGCGTTGTCGTCTTGCCGGCGCCGGTTGGGCCGCAGGCGACGATGCAGCCGAAGGGCTGGTCGATCGCGCGTTTGAAGGTGTCGTACGCCTGTTGGCTCATGCCCAGGTCGGGCAGGGTGATGCAGCCCGAGGAGCGCTGAAGGATTCGTATGGTGACCTTTTCGCCGTGGCTGGTGGGAAGGACCGCGATGCGGAGGTCGATCGAGTCGCCGGCGACGCGAACCGCGCAGCGCCCGTCCTGTGGAAGTCCGCGCTCGGCGATGTCGAGTTGGCCCATTACCTTGAGGCGGCTGACGACCGGCTGTTGCATCGCCTTCGGGATCGAAGCCAGCTCGCGCGCGACGCCGTCCACGCGTACGCGCACCCTCATCTGTCGTTCTTGCGGCTCGAAGTGGATGTCCGAGGCGCGATCTTGGATCGCCTGTGTGATCACCTGGTTGACCAAGATGACCGCGGGCGCGGCGTCACCGACGATGACGCTCAGGTCGACCTCCACCGGGAGCTCCTCTTCCAGCTCGATCGGCTCGTCGACGATGCGTAGAGTCGGACGCTGCGTGTACACCTGCTCGATCGCCCGGTCGAGATCGTTCGAGTCGGCCACGCAAAACGTGAGGTTGATCCCGAGCGCGAGCTTGACGTCGTCGAGGGCGACGATGTCGGTGGGGTCGCCGATCGCCACCAGCACGAGGTTTTTGGCCAGGTATTTGACGGGTAGAGCGCGGAAGCGGCGCACGAAACGCTCCGAGAGCAGCTTGATCACGTCGGGCTCGATCGGCGTCTCGAGGATCTCCACGAACTCTAGGCTGTACTGCTCGGCGAGCACGTGGGCAAGGTCGGCCGACGTCGCCCAGCTGTGACCGACGAGGATGTCGCCGATGCGCCGGCCGCTTCGTTCCTTCTCGGCCAGCGCCTGCTCGAGCTGCTCTTCTGTGATGACTCCGTGGCGAACCAGAAGCGCTCCGAGCGCCTGCTCACGGCTTGGGGTCGGATTCTTAGTCTCGGCCAAATCAGAACCAGGGTCGCATTAGGACACCGTGTGGGTGGCGACTCAGGCTCTAAGTATTGCGCCGACTGCGGAAGTTGGGGTTCAACACCTCCTCGAGCAGAGACCTCCGGATGAGGCTAAGAGCCTATTTCGGTAGGCGCCACGGCGCGACTTGTGTAGTTCCAGCCCCGGGCGCTAGGCGCCGCTACCGACCACGCGGCGAATCTCTTCCAGCGAGGTGGTACCGGCCAGGGCGAGGCGGAATCCGTCCTGCTGGAGCGTGATCATCCCAGCTCGCACGGCTTCGTTTTGGATTTCCTCGGTGGTCTGGCCGATCAGTTTGCGAACCTCGCTCGTGACTGGCAGAACTTCGTAGATCGCTGTGCGTCCGTGATAGCCGCTGTCGCCGCAGGCTCGGCAACCAGTCGGATGGTAGAGAGTGGCCTGGGTATCAGGTGACAGTCCCAACACGGCTCGCTCGGCCTCGCTTGCCTCGGCGGGCCGGCGGCAGGAGTCGCAGAGCAAGCGCACCAGTCGCTGTGAGATGACGCAGTTGATGGCGTTGGCAAGCATGAACGGCGCCAGGCCCATGTCCTGCAAGCGCGCGAAGGCGCCGGCCGCCGTCTGAGCGTGAACGGTCGTGAGCACGAGGTGGCCGGTCATCGCCGCCTGAACGGCGATCTGAGCCGTCTCGGAGTCGCGAATCTCGCCCACGAGCAGGACATCCGGATCGGCGCGCAGGATGGTTCGAAGCCCGCGCGCAAAGGTGAGACCGCTCTTGACGTTGACCTGAATCTGTGAAACACCGGCGAGCTCGTACTCGACCGGATCCTCGACTGTGTTGATCACGCGCTCGCGAGAGTTGAGCCAGTCGAGAGCCGCGTAGAGCGTCGTCGTCTTGCCGGCGCCGGTCGGCCCGCAGGCAATCACGCAGCCGAAGGGCTGGTCGATGGAGTGGACGAAGTGGTCGTAGGCCTGCGCGGTCATACCCAACTCGGGCAACGTCACGTGGGTCGAAGAGCGTTGGAGAATGCGCACGACGACTTTCTCGCCGAGGGTGGTCGGGAGCACCGCGACGCGCAGGTCAACCGGGTCGCCGGAGAGCCTCACGCTCGCGTGCCCGTCCTGCGGCAGCCTGCGCTCTGCGATGTCGAGCTTGGCCATCACCTTGAGTCGGCTCACAACCGCCTGCTGCATCGCTTTAGGCACGCTGGCCAGCTCCCGCGTCACGCCGTCGACGCGAACGCGTACGATCATCTGCCGGTCTTCGGGCTCGAAATGAATGTCTGAGGCTCGGTCCTGAATCGCCTGAATGATTACCTGGTTGAGCAGGCTCACGGCCGGAGACGACTCGTCGACCGCGAGATCGAGACGCTCCTCGTCCTCCAACTCCAGCGATGCTTCGTCGACGACACGCAGCGACGGGCGCTGACTGAAGATCTGGTCGATCGACCGCTCGAGATCGTGAGGATCTGCCAGGCAGAACTTGAGATCGACACCGAGTGCCAGTTTGACGTTGTCGAGCGCGAGGATGTCGGTCGGGTCGCTGATTGCGACTAGCACTACGTTCTCGGAGAGATAGCGAATCGGAAGTGCGCGGTAGCGGCGCACCACCAGCTCGGAGAGGAGCTTGACCGCCTCGGGCTGAATCTCGGCACTGAGGACGTCGATGAACTCGAGATTCCACTGCTCGGCGAGAGCACGTGCCAGGTCGGCGGTGGTCGCCCAGCCGTGGTCGACGAGGATGTCGCCGACGCGCTTGCCGGTCGCGTCCTTCTCGCTCAGCGCGGCTTCCAGTTGCTCGCTCGTGACGACGCTCTCGCGAATGAGAAGCGAGCCCAGTTGCATCCACGGAAGGCGTGAGGCTTCCATAATCTGTTTGTCGACGTCGAGGAGGATCGCATGAGAGCGGTTGTACAGCGGGTAGCCCGAGCGCGCGTTTTTGGTGACGAGCAGTTGCTGGGTGAGGTTAAAGGCGGTGTCTGCGTGCTCCTCGGCGTGGCCCGCGCGGATAACGACGCGACCGCTGAGGCGCTCGCGCGCAAGGTGGCGCGACTGCGCATTTTCCCCGACGACGAGGGCCGCTTCTCACACAACGTCTGCGACGTCGGCGGCTCGGCGCTGGTGGTCAGCCAGTTCACCTTGATCGCCGACACGAGCAAAGGCAACCGTCCCAGCTTCTCGGAAGCAGCCCCGGCGGATCTGGCCAAGCCTCTCTACGAGCGCTTCTGCGCCATGCTGCGCGAAGAGGGAGTGCCCGTGCAGATGGGTCGTTTCGGCGCCCTGATGCAGGTCGAACTGGTCAACGACGGCCCGGTCACGATCATCCTCGATCTCTGAGGCGCGTCGATACTCGCTGTCGCTCTCGTCAGTGGGCCGCTGGCGACGAGCTTCTCGGACGCGATTGCGGTTCTCCGTTGATCGGTTGTGCCCAACGCGGTCATCTGGTTGCGCTTCGATCGAAGCGGTAAGGGGCGCCGGGCTTACGTCGACCTGGCTGGCTGCTCGGTCGTCCTCGTTATCGACCGGCACGCTGCTCCCTCACCTCTGTAAATCGGTGTGTAGCGGGGGCATGCCTCGGAGCTCGTGCCGGATATCCTCAATCGCTCTGGGCAGTAAAGGCGGACATCCTTTTCCAGCCAACCCCGCCTTGCTATCCTGGAACCACCACATTTCACTAGCAGGCGAAATGGGCGCTCCGAGGGCGCCCGTTTTCGTGAGAGGGCAAGAATGGCAGGCGTTCACAACAAGGAAAGGGAGCTGACGGACGAGGTGTCGAGACTGGTCGAGAAGGCTCTGCCCGACGTAGACGTGCTGGCTGTGGAGCTGGTCTCGCCGACGCGCTTCTGCGTCTACGTAGATCACCCGGCCGGGGTCGATCATGCCCTCTGCCAACGCGTCACCGACATCCTGCGAGGCTACCTCGGCCGCTACACCGTGGACGTCTCCTCACCGGGGCTGGAGCGGCCGCTGCGTAACGCGGATCACTTCCGCGGTGCCGTCGGACGCCGGGCCGCACTGCGTACAGCCAGCGCTATCGGCGGTCGCAAACACTTCCGCGGCCGCATTGTCGCCGCCGAGGACGAGACGGTGCGGGTGGCCACCGAGACCGACGAATTCGACATTCCCTACGAGGATCTCGTACGGGGCAACCTGATCGACGAGGGGTAGGAGCTAATGACTCAGGAGATCATCGACGCCGTCCGCGAGATCGAGCGCGAAAAGGGGATCGAGAACGGTGCTCTGATCGCCGCTCTCGAGGATGCGCTCCTCGCTGCTTACAAGAAAACGCCGGGATCGGCTCGCCACGCCACGGTCGAACTGGACGACAACGGCGACTTCCGCGTCTTCGCGATCGAGATACCGCGCAAGCTGGAGGAGAAGCTGCTCGACGAGGCGCGGGAGAAAAAGCTTCAGGAACTGGAGGAGCTCGAGACCGAGACCGGTGAGCGCTCGCATCTGCTGATCAGCGACGACGATCTCGAGATCGAATGGTCACAGGTGCCGTCGGAAAAGATAAAGCGCACCGATGTCACGCCCGAGAACTTCGGCCGCATCGCCGCCCAGACGGCCAAACAGGTGATCCTGCAGCGAATCCGCGAGGCCGAGCGCGAGATGATGTACGAGGAGTACGTCGATCGCGTCACCGAGGTCGTGACCGGCATCATCCAGCAGGCCGGCGACCGCAACAACGTGCTCGTCGACCTGGGCAGGGTCGAGGCGCTCTTGCCCCGCTCCGAGCAGGTCGACGGCGAGCGCTACGAGCAGGGCAGCCGGATCAAGGCGGTCATCACCGAGGTCAGATCGAGCACCAAGGGGCCGCAGGTTATCCTCTCGCGCCGCGATCCCGAGCTGATCAAGACGCTGTTTGAGCTCGAGGTGCCCGAGATTGCCGACGGTCTGGTCGAGATTCGCGCTGTCGCGCGCGAGCCGGGATACCGCTCCAAGATCGCTGTCGTCTCGCACACCCAGGGTGTCGATCCGGTCGGTGCCTGCGTCGGCCCGCGCGGCTCACGCGTGCGTATGGTCGTGTCCGAGCTCAGGGGCGAGAAGATCGACATCATCCCCTGGAACGCCGAGCCGGCGCGCTTCATCGCCAAGGCGCTTGCGCCGGCGCGCGTGCGCGAGGTGTTCGTCGACGACGAGACGCGCGAGTCTACCGTGGTCGTGCCCGACGACCAACTGGCGTTGGCGATCGGCAAAGAGGGCCTGAACGCTCGCCTGGCAGCCCGGCTGACGGGTTGGAAGGTCGACATCACCTCCGACAGTGAGTTCGCACAGCACGAGGCCGACGCTGCCTTCTCTGGCGGCGAAGAGGAGTTCGTCGGTCGCTGCTCCGCGATTCTCGCCAACGGCAAGCGCTGCCCGAATGCGGCTCTACCGGGCTTCCGCTACTGCGGCGTTCCCGCTCACCAGGAGCTGGTGTCACTCGCTCCCGAGGAGGCCGCAGAGCTGACGGTTGAGGAGGGCGACGCGGTCGAGGCGGAGGTTGCCGTCGCTTTGGAAGGCGAAAACTCGGAACCGCTTGCGATCGAGCCGGAAGCCGAGCAGGCGGCACCGGAGAGTGGTGAGGAGGACGGCGCCACAGCCAGCTGATGGCCGTTCCGATCCGAAGCTGTGCCGGTTGTGGTCGGAAGGCGCCGAAAGCGGAACTGCTGCGCTTCGCCGGGTTTTCTGGCGAGTTGAGGGCCTCTCCGGCATCGCCGGGTCGCGGTGCCTACACCTGCCGGCGTCTCTCCTGCTTCGAGCGTGCGCTCTCGTTGCGGGCCTTCAATCGCACGCTCAGAACCCAGGTCCGGGTCGATACGGCGCTGCGCGACCTCTACACTGACGCCGATGGCTAATTCCGGCTCCTCACGACCAAACCGGCCGATCCGCCCTCGCCAGGGGGCCGTCGGAGGCCGTCGTAAGCGCCGCGTGGTGATCGACAACCAGGCTTCGCGTGCCGGAGGCGGCAGACCGGGAGCGCCCGGAGCACGCGAGCCACGCGCCGATTCGCGCCCGCGCGATAGAGCGCCAGTGGCCCCTACGGGTCCGGTCACAGTCCCCTCGGGCGTCAGCGTCAGAGATTTCTCCCAGGCGCTCGGGATCCCCGTCGCCCAGATCATCAAGATCATGATGGGGATAGGCGAAATGGTCACCATCACCCAGTCGCTCACCGACGAGGCGGTGGAGTTGGTCGGCGCCGAGCTCGATCCGCCGCGCGAGATCAAGATCAAGCACGCGGCTGAGGAAGAGGGGGAGGCCACGCTCGAAGGAGCCGAGGATGCGCCCGAGGATCTCGAGGCGCGACCTCCGGTGGTCACGATCATGGGTCATGTCGACCACGGCAAGACGACGCTTCTCGATGCCGTTCGCAAGACCGCGGTGGCGGCCAGCGAGGTCGGAGGCATCACCCAGCACATCGGCGCCTATCAGGTCGAGCACGGCGCACGTCGGATCACTTTTGTCGATACCCCCGGCCATGAGGCTTTCACCGCCATGCGCGCCCGCGGCGCCAAGGTCACCGACGTGGCCGTTCTAGTGGTCGCGGCCGACGACGGCGTGATGCCGCAGACCAAGGAGTCGATCGCCCACGCGCGTGCCGCGGGAGTCCCGATCGTCGTGGCCATCAACAAGATCGATCTGCCCGACGCCAACATCGAGCGCGTCAAGGCCGATCTCGCCTCCGAAGGCTTGCAACCCGAGGAGTGGGGGGGCACGACGCAGTTCTCGGAGGTCTCGGCCAAGCAGAAGCTCGGCCTCGACGACCTGCTCGAGAAGGTGCTCTTGGTGGCGGATCTCGAGCTTGAGCTGAAGGCGAACCCGAACGCCGAGGCCTCGGGCCCGATCGTCGAGTCGCGCCTCGATATCGGCCGCGGCCCGGCTGCGACGATGCTCGTACAGCGCGGCACGCTCAGGGTCGGCGACGCGGTCGTCGCGGGTGATGCCTGGGGTAAGGTGCGGGCGCTTTACGATTACCGCGGCAGCCGAGTCAAGGAGGCTCGCCCCGGCGATCCGGTCGAGATTCTGGGCTTCGATAAGCCTCCTGCCGCCGGCGAGCGCTGCCACGTGGTCGTGAACGAGCGTCAAGCCCGTTCGCTTGCCCAGCAGCGAGGTCTGCGCCTGCGCTCCGAGCAGGTGGCTCAGCGCTCGCGCGGACGCGTCTCGCTGGAGACGCTCTTCAGCGAACTGAAAGAGGGCGAGGTCAAGGATCTCAACCTGATTCTCAAGGGCGACGTGGTCGGTTCGGTCGAGGCGGCGGTGAGCGAGCTGCAGAAGATCCAGCACACCGAGGTGCGTGTCAACGTCATCCATTCCGGCGTCGGCGCCATCACCGAGGGCGACGTGATGCTCGCCTCGGCTTCGAACGCGCTGATCGTGGGCTTCAACGTGCGCCCGAACTCCGAAGCGCGTGCGACCGCCGATCGCCAGGGCGTCGACATTCGTACCTACCGCGTCATTTACCAGCTGACCGAGGACATCGAGAAGGCGCTCGTCGGCTTGCTCTCGGCAGTCACAAGCGAGCACACGTTAGGCGAGGCCGAAGTGCGGCAGACCTTCCGCGTTTCCCGCCTGGGAACGATCGCCGGCTGCCACGTTCGAGACGGCGTCATCCGCCGCAACGCCCGCGTACGGGTGGTGCGCGACGGCACGCTCGTCTACGACACGACCATCTCTCAACTCAAACGCTTCAAGGACGATGCCCGCGAGGTGGCCGAAGGATTCGAGTGCGGCATCCTGCTCGACGGCTTCAACGATCTCAAAGAAGGCGACATTCTCGAGGCCTACGAGATCCGCGAGACCGAGCGCACCAGCCTCGACGAGACGGTTTCGCCGTCGGCAGCCGAGCCGCGCGAGTAGATCCTGGTCGCCCGGGCGACTTGAATACCAGACGTGAGTAGCGGCTACGTCGGCATTCTCTCCGTCGAGCTCCACTTTCCCGAGGCGGGCTCGCTCAAGGACAAGCGACAGCACTTGCGCTCGGCCAAAGCGCAGCTGCACAATCGCTTCGGCGCTTCGGTCGCCGAGACCGCCCATCACGATGTCTGGCAGCGCTCGAGACTCGTAATCGCGCTTACGGCCGGCGAGGCGAACGCACTCGAGCGGCTGATGAACAGCGCCGAGCGCTACCTTCAGGGGCAGGAGTACGAACTGGCCGTGCTGGAGCGGCGAATTGTCGCTCCGGGCGACGAATGAGGCAGAAACTGCCGTATTGCAGGTATTACGTCAGGGAGAGCCGCTCTGACGGGATCTGTCTCGGTGCCGGAAACGGTGCAAGCGCGCGCGAAAGCGGCCGGAAACGCTTGAATGAGGGTGATGTCCAGGAGAATGAGGCGAGTAAACGAGTCGGTACTGCAGGCCTTGAGCGAAGCGCTGCCCTCGCTCAAGGATCCGCGCATCGGTTTCGTCACCGTGACCGCAGTGCACACCACGCCCGACCTGCGGGAGGCGCGCGTGTTCGTCAGCGTGCTCGGCTCGGAGAAGAAGACGACGCGCACGATCGAGGCGCTGAACGCTGCGCACGGGGTCTTACAGGCAAGGCTCAACCGTGAGCTCCGGATCAAGCGAATCCCCCAGCTAACCTTCGAGTACGATCCAACCGCCGTTGAGGCGGTCCGTATGTCGAAGCTGATCGATGAACTCGTTTCCGATGATGACGACTGACATGAAAGCTGATTGCCAGGCGGTCGTAAAAGCGATCCGCGAGCACGACAACTTCGTGATCGCCACGCACGAGAACCCCGACGGCGACGCCCTCGGCTCGATGCTTGCGGTCGAGCTGGTGCTGGAGCAGCTGGGTAAGAGCAGCACGATGTTTTTGCCCGGCACCGGCCCGATTCCGTTCGAATATCGCTTCATGGCGCTCGGCGAAATGGTGCGGGGCGAGCCCGGAGAGCTCATCGGTCGTTCCCTGATCGCGGTCGACGCGGCCAACGAGTCACGGCTCGGCAGCGACCAGCGATTGGTCACCGAGGCGCCTTTCATCGTCGTGATCGACCACCACCACGACAACAGTCGTTTCGGAAGCGCCAATCTGATCGTGGCCGACGCTTCCTCGACGGGTGAGGTACTGCGAGATGTCTTCGCCGGGCTCGGAGTGTCGCTGACGCCGGAGATCGCCGAGGCGCTTTACATCGCTGTCGTCACCGACACCGGGCGCTTCCAGTACTCGAACACCTCGGCCAAGACATTACGCGTGGCTGCCGAGCTGCTCGAGGCCGGAGCCGACGCGCACCGCATCTTCCAGAACGTCTACGAGACGATCGAGATCTCCAAGCTGAAACTGCTCGCGCGAGCACTCGCGCATGTCGAGGTCTACGAGGGCGGCCGTCTCGTCATCGCTTATCTCACGCGCGAGGATTTCGAGGCCTCGGGCGCGATGAGCGGAGCCTCCGAAGGTGTGATCGACTCGCTGCGAGCGGTCGCCGGGGTGGAGATGTCGGTTCTGATCCAGGAGCCGCCCGAGCGCGACGGGCGCCGCGTCAGTCTGCGCTCCTCCCGTGGCCGGCTCGACGTCTCCGCAATCGCACGCGAAGTCGGCGGCGGTGGCCATCGCCAGGCGGCCGGCTTTGCCAGCAAGCTGGAGGTTTCCGAGCTGATCGACTTCCTTCGCAGTGAGTTCGTAGCCAAGACCTCCGGCGAGACCGGATAGGTCGTGGCCATTCCACGCGCGCTCGAGCCCTCCGGGCTGGTGCTCGCGGACAAGCCCGTCGGCCCGTCTTCCTTCCAGGTCGTGCGCCGGCTGCGGACGCGCACAGGGGCCAAAGCGGGACACGCCGGCACGCTCGACCCGTTCGCAAGCGGCCTGCTGCTCGTTCTGCTTGGCGCCTCGACCAGGCTCGCCCGCTATCTGGTCTCGCTCGACAAGCGCTACCTGACCGAGATCGACCTGAGCCGGCGCACCTCGAGCGGCGATATCGAGGGCGAGCCGATCGAAGAGCGCGAAGCGCCGGAGCCGGCGCAGCTCGAGCGCTTGCTCGAAGGTTTTCGCGGCGAGGTGGAGCTGCTCGTTCCTGCGTTCTCGGCGGTCAAGATCGGCGGTGAGCGCGCCTACCGCCTGGCACGACAGGGGAAGGCGCCGGAGATGCCGCTCCGGCGCTCTCGCATCGACGAGGTGTGTTTGCTCGACTACTCCGGCGGCGTCGCCCGGCTCGATCTCCGTGTCGGGTCGGGTACTTATGTGCGCGCCATTGCCGATGCGCTCGGCGGCCATTGCCGAACGCTCAGGCGCCTCGAAGTCGGGCCGTTCTCGGTCGAGGAAGCCGACGACGAACGGGTTCTTTCGCCCACACAGGCGCTCTCGTTCTTACCCGCGCTCGAGCTGAACGAGGAGGAAGCGGCGGCGGTGAGGGCCGGAAGAGCGCTCGAGCGGGGCGAGCGAGGCCGGTTGTGTCTGCTCCATTCCGGCAATCTGATCGGAGTTGGACGCGGAGTAGACGGTACCGTGCGTTCCGAGACGATGATGCCGACATGAAAGTCGTACGAGATCCGAGGGACCTGCCGCGCAGCGTGAGGGCGGTCGCGATCGGCTCCTTCGATGGAATCCACCTCGGGCACCGCCGCGTGCTCGACGTGGCCTTCGAGACAGGTTTGCCGGTCGCGGCGCTCACCTTCGATCCGCACCCGCGCGTCCTGCTCGGCCAGTACGTCGAGCTCCTGACCACGCTCGAACGCAAGGTCGAGCTGCTGGTCGAGTACGGCATCGAGGAGATAGTCGTGCTCCGCTTCGATCAGGAGCTGGCTCAGATGACTCCGGAGCAGTTCAAGCTGCGCCACCTCGATCCGCTCGGTGCCCAGATCGTCGTCGCGGGGCCGGATTTCCGCTTCGGCCACGATCGCGCCGGCGATCTTGCGCTCCTGCAAGAGGAGGGGATTCTGACGCGGGTCGTCGATCCCGTACCGGGCGTCTCGTCGAGCACGATCCGGGACGCGCTCGCCGAAGGCGACGCCGTTCGCGCCGCTTCACTGCTCGGTCGCCCCTACGAGCTCGACGGCCGAGTCGTTCCCGGGCTTGCCCGAGGCGCAAAGCTCGGCTTCCCGACCGCCAACCTCGTCTTCGCCCCGCACCAGCTCGTCCCCCGCGACGGCATCTACGCCGGCTTCGGCAATGGTCACAGAGCTGCCGTCTCGATCGGGCGCAACATCCATTTCGGCAGCGGCGGCGAGCGCCGCATCGAAGTGCACCTGATCGATTATTCCGGGGATCTCTATGGTCAGCGTCTGGTCGTCGAGCTCTGGCAAAGGCTCCGCGAGGAGCAGACGTTCTCGAGCGAGGCCGCACTCACAGAGCAGATCGGTCGAGACGTGCAGGCGGCAAGGGAAGCGGTACGACCGGAGCCCGCGCTCGAGCTCGAGTGAGTCGAGTGCAATCAGGCGAGCAGTAGTCCGGCACCGCTTCGCCTGGGATCGCCCGCAGCGCCGCTTCGGCCGATTGCGCTGACGCCGCCGAAGTAGTGGTGTAAAGACGACCAGCGCCGTACCTGGCAGCCGGCCGCTTCCAGATCTATCAGCGCCTCCTCGCTCACTCCGGGCTCGGCGTTCAGGATCGAGCCCGCGGGATGGAAGCGGGGACGGTCGATCGCCTCTTGCACCGCGAAGCCCTCGTCGAGGATCCCGGCCGCTACGCCCAGGAGTGCCGTGCGCAGGCGGGTGCCGCCGGCGGCACCGATCGCAAGCACGAGGCCGTCAGCGTCGACCGCGACGCTCGGCGCGGTCATGCTTCCGACGCGCTCACCCGCGATCGGATTGCCGCCCATGAGGTCGATCTCACCCAGCATCGAGTTCAGGTGCAGATCGAAGCCGGGCAGGTAGTCGCCCGAGCCGAGCCCGAGGCTGGTCGTGAGCACGCAGGCGTTTCCATCGCCGTCCACGGCAACGAGGTTGGTCGTGTGCGTCTCGATGCCCTCCGGCGACAGCGCCGCCAGTAGCGCGTGAACCCGCTCGCGTTCCGATAGCGGAGCCAGTCGAGTCAGGCGGGCGAGCGCGTCGGGTACTCCCGAGAGGTCGCCACGGCTGAAGAAGCTCGTGCCCGCGTACGGCGTCTCGACGGGCTCGCGCCAGCGTGG
>PMZQ01000099.1 GCA_003170155.1 Actinomycetota bacterium
CGTCGGCCCAGATGTCGGGCTTCGAGCGTGTGAAGCCGCAGCCCGGGCACGAGTAGTCGCCGAGGTGGCCGACGTAGGCGAGGCGGTAGCTGTAAGCGACCCCACAGGCACTGCAGTAGCGCGCGTCGGCGGCGTGGGGGAGGGGGCCGCCATGACGCTCGTCGTCGAGCCCGAACCGGATCACGCCCGCGCGCCCGCGCGCGATCTGGGCGAGCTGGGGATCGTCCTCGTTCACGATCAGCGTGCTGGCGGGCGGGAGCTCGGCAACCACCTCGCGCCAGCGCTCGGCCAAAATCTCGAGCTCTCCGTAGCGATCGAGCTGATCGCGGAAGAGGTTGTTCAGACAAAGAACTCTGGGCTGAAGCGCGCGGGCGATCGCCGGTAGTGCCGCCTCATCCACTTCGAACAGCCCCAGCTCGGCGCCGCGCGTGTGTAGTAGCGCCGTGGCGACGCCCGAGGAGAGGTTGGCGCCGGCGGGATTGCCCGCCAGGCGAAACCGCGGTGCAAGAATCGCCGCCGTCATGGCCGTCGTCGTCGTCTTGCCATTGGTGGCCGAAACAATGACCGACCCCTGCGGCAGCCGCGTTGCCAGGTGCGCGATCGCACTCCGGTCGAGCGCGTTCAGCACTTTCCCCGGGAGTGTCGTGCCTCCGCCCCTTCCCGTCATCCGGGAGAGAGCACCGGCGCTACGAGCGGCAAGAGTGCTGATTGCGAGCGGAGTTCGCACGGCAGAAACGAGCCTACAGGACGCGAATCCGTCCGAGGCTTCAGGTATCGATCTACCTAGATGGGTGATGCCGGAAGTTGTCCTCCCTCGTTAGCGTGGGGCGGTAGTAGTACCCCTGCCACTTTGGTGTGCCACAAAATCTCGCAAACCCTCGAATATTCTGATGCCGTGAACGCCGTCAGAACGAGTTCGAGCGAAGGGCGCTCAGGCTCGAAGGCGCCGGCACCATGAGCGTCGCCGCGCCCGCGATCGAAGGAAAAGCGGGTGAGAACCCCAGGCCGGCGCGCCGACGCCGTAACCTCTCGACTCGGATCCTCTTTGCAGTGCTCTTCCTTGCCTGCGGCGGCCTCGACGGCGCTCTGATTGTTCGCCTCGGGCACGACACCCAAGGCTGGCGAGCGTTCGCCTGCTTTGCTGCCGCTGCCGCCCTGAGCCAGCTCTTCATTGGTCGTAGCTCCACCAGCCACGCCTACGAGACGGTCGCCGTTTTCATCGTCGCCGCTGCACTTGTGTTGCCGCCGGAGCTCGTCGTGCTCGTGCCGATCGTCCAGCACGTGCCCGAATGGCTCAGGCAGCGCTACCCGTGGAACGTCGAGGCCTCCTCGATCTCCTGCGCCACGCTCGCCGCCTTCGGCTCCTGGTCCGCGGCCGCTCTCGTCCTCGGCGGCGATAGCCTCGCCTCCGCCGGCACGGCGAAGGTCGCGCTTGCCGGCTCGCTCGCAGCGGCGACTTTCGTCTTCATCGATCACGGGCTGATCGCGGTGGTCAAGCGCCAGGCCAACGGGCGCATCGGCAGCTGGCGACCGCTTTCCTGGCTGCCCTGGCTCGCCTCGAACCTGGCACTGGCGGCTCTGGGTGTGGTGATCGCCGTGATCTGGGCCTCCGACTCCTGGCTGGTGCTGTTCGTGCTCGCTCCACTGGCTCTGGTGCAGCGCTCGCTGACAGTGCCGCGGCTACAGGAGGAGGCTCGCGTCGATCCCAAGACCGGTCTCTACAACGCGCGTTACTTCGCGCGCGCGTTCGCTGACGAGCTGGCGCGGGCGGTGCGCTACGGCCACTCGCTCTCGGTGCTGATGATCGATCTCGACCTCCTACGTGAGATCAACAACGCCTACGGGCACCTCGCCGGCGACGCGGTTCTCTGCGGTGTCGCCGAGGTCTTCGGCTCCGAGCTTCGCCACTACGACGTCGCCGCTCGGTTCGGGGGCGAGGAGTTCAGCATCCTGCTGCCCGAGACGCCGGTCGAGAAGGCGCTCGAGATCGCCGAGCGGATCCGTCGTGCCGTCGCCGAGCGCTCCTTCGACGTCTCGACATCGAGCGAACCGATCCACGTCACGGTCTCGATCGGGGTCGCCTCCTTCCCCAGCGACGGCTCCGATCAGAATGCGCTCATCCACCAGGCCGACCTGGCCGTGTACCGGGCCAAGCTGCAGGGCCGCAACCGCGTTCAGGCCGCGAACGCCGAGGCGGTCGTGCTGGCACCGTCGCTGCCTGGTCACCTCGAGGTCGCCGCTCAGATCGCCGAGCACGAAGAAAAAACGGCGCCCGTCAGCGAGCATCACCCACGCCCGCACGCGACCCAGAACCCCTACTTCCTCTCGCTCTCGCTCGGGATGGCGGCGCTGGTCGCCTTCATCAGTTGCGTTGGCATCGGCCTCGGGGTTGCAGCGTCGGTGCTTTCGCGCGGTTCCATCGACTGGAGAGGGATCGTCGCGGTGACCGTTCTGGTCGCGATCGGGCAGGCGATCGCCATCCAGGTAGACGACGGCTCGATCTCGGTCAGCGCGGTTGGCACGATCGCCGGTGTAGCCCTCTTCGACGTACGCGTGGCGCTTCTACTGGCCGTGACGACGAGCGTGGTGGAGTGGAGCGCGCGCCGCTCGCCGGTGCACCAGGTGCTCTTCAACATCGGCGGGTTGACTCTGGCCGGGCTGGCCGCGGGCGGCGTTTTCGATCTCAGCCGCAGGCTGAGCGACCATCAGCTCTCGTTCGACTTCGCGGGCGTCGTTGCCGGCGGCGTCTACTTCCTCGTCAACACCGGGTTGCTTGCGATCGCGCTCGCTCTCGAGGGCCACGAGGACTGGCTCGGCGCCTGGCGTGAGCGTTTCACCTGGCTGGTACCGCACTACCTCGTCTACGGACTCGTGGCGGCGCTGATAGCGATCGCCTATCACGCGATCGGAATCGTGGCGCTGCTCGTCTTTGCGCTTCCGCTCCTCGTCATGCGCAAGACGCAGGAGAACTACCTAGGGCACGCGCAGCGAAGCGCTCACAAGCTGCGCCAGGCCGCCGAGACGATCCAGAAACAGAACCTCTCGCTCGAGCAGGCAAACCGGCTCCTGCGCCAGCGCTCGACCGCAGCCATGGAGAGCCTGTCGGCGACCGTGGACGCGCGCGACTCGTACACGGCCGGGCATTCCCGCCGCGTTCAACAGCTCGCGCTCGCGATCGGACGCGAGATCGGATTCTCGCAGGCCGAGCTGGACATTCTCGGTCACGCCGCCCTCTTCCACGACATCGGCAAGCTGGCCGTGCCCGACGCGGTGCTGCTCAAGCCCGCGAGCCTGAACGAATACGAGTGGGAGCTGATGCGTCGCCACGCCGACGAGGGCGCCCGCATCATCGAGCGTCTTGGCTTCCTCGCCGACGCCGTTCCCGCGATCCGTCATCACCACGAGCATTACGACGGCTCCGGCTACCCGGACGGCCTCGCCGCGGAGGAGATTCCGCTTGGCGCTCGCATCATTCACGTCGCGGATGCGCTTGACTCGATGCTTACGACCCGCACCTACCGCTCGGCCCGTCAGGTCAAGCAGGCCCTTGAAGAGCTGCGCGAGAACGTGGGCGAGCAGTTCTGCCCGCGTTGCGTGTCGGCACTCGAGCGGATCCTGCCCGTCAATAGGGAGGAATCCTCGCTACTCGGGCCCAAGGACGAGCCGGCCGACGGAGCGCTCGAGCTTACTTTTTGAGAACTTCGAACCGACGAAGGTAGTCCGGCGTTCGAACCTGCTCGGAGTGCTGATGCGGATCCCGAACGAAATCGGCACATCTACGTGTTGACGCCAACCCGGGCGGCCTCTGGCCTCGACGCCGGTAAAACAGCGATCTTCCCTCAACCAATTCTCCGAATCAACCGATATACGACACGTTCCCGAATCGATCGATTCATTTTGCAATAGGCGGTTAATGCTCTAGGATTGTTGCGATGGCGAGAAAGCCACCCCTTCGCGCTCTTACATCGATCGACCCGCAGGCGCTGGCGACTTTCCAGGCGGGAATCCGCAAGCGCTACTCGAACGAGCTCATCTTGAAAGAGCTGAGCGCCTGCGCCGAGCGGCTGGGACGCTCGCCGACCATGCGCGAGTTCGCGGCCGACGGAGAGGTGTCGATCCACCCGCAGACGGTGATCGAGCACTTCGGTAGCTGGAACGCGGCCAAGCGCAAGGCGGGGCTCGTGCCGAGGCGGTTCGCCACGCGAGAGGAACTATTGCGCGTGCTCAAGGAGCTGGGAGACGAGCTCGGTCGCATGCCGACTGCACGCGACCTCGATCTGCGCAAGGGCACAATGCCCTCGAAGTCCCTCTACTGGCACACCTTCGGCTCGCTGCGCGAGGCACTCCGCCAGGCCGGCTACGACCTCCCGATCGGCGAGGAAAGGCTGGAGCGTGCGATCGAGCAGGGGGCCCAGATCGCCCGCACGCTCGGCCACTTACCCCGTTTCTCGGACTGGAGCGAGACGCGTGCGAAAGACGATCGGCTGATGAGCGAGTGGCAGGTCTACCGGTTGTTCGAGGCTCGCCGCGGCGCCTGGTCGACCTTCCAGTTCCTCGTCTGCGAGCGGCTGCGCGAGGATGGCGTCGAGGTCGAAGCGGGCGGAGCGCTCGTGATGCCCTCGAGCGTCGGCGGCCTGCATGTTTCCCTGGACGGCAACTCGCGGCCTGCGCAGACGGCCCGCGATAACGCCTGAAGGCGGGCGCCTTTCTCGGCTCGGCTCCGCCCAGTTAAGAGGTTTTTCTCCGGAATGCCTCCCCCTTTAGGGTGTTTTCTTCGAGAGAAACGAGCGAGTTGCATCAAGCCCGGGCCCGCGAGGGCCGATAAGCGGATCGTGGAGCAACCAGTTCAGCCGCAGCCTCTCCCGAGCCAGCGGTTCTCGCCGCCCAAGCTGGAACTCGTCCACGACGCCGATGACCTGAACGTGCTCGAGATCCCGGCGGTCGCCGAAGAGGAGGTGGAGCTCCTCGACGAGGAAGAGGAAATTGGCGCCGTAGCGCTCGCTCTGCAGACCTCCGATCCGCTCAAGCTCTACGTTCGCCAGATCGGCGACGGACCGCTTCTTACGGTGGCCGAGGAGCGAGAGCTGGCGAGGCGAAAAGATGCCGGCGACGAGGGTGCCAAGCGCAAGCTGATCGAATCGAACCTGCGCCTGGTCATGTCCATCACGCGCCACTACACCAAGGCCGGCGTCCCGCTTCTCGACCTGATCCAGGAGGGCAACCTCGGCCTGATCAGAGCGGTCGAGAAGTTCGACTACCGCATGGGCTACAAGCTCTCCACCTATGCGACCTGGTGGATTCGCCAGTCGGTAACGCGGGCACTCGCCGACCAGGGGCGCACGATCCGTCTGCCCGTCCACGTCGCCGAGCAGGTGCGGCAGCTGATGCGCGCCCGGCGCGCGCTGGCGCAGAAGATCAATCGCGACCCGACACTCGAGGAGCTTTCCATCGAGAGCGGCTTCCCACTCGAGCGCGTGATCCAGTTGATCGATCTGGTCGAGGATCCCGTCAGTCTCGAGACTCCCGTCGGTGACGGTGAAAGCCTCTACGGCGATTTGATCGAGGACACGAAGACCGAGTCGCCCGACGGCGCCACCTCCGATCACCTGTGTGCGATCGAGCTCATGGTCGCACTCGGAAAGCTAAATCCTCGCATGCGCTTCGTCCTGGGTGCCCGCTTCGGTCTCGACGGGCAGTCCGCCCAAACGCTCGAAGAGGTGGGAGTCGAGCTCGGGATCACCCGCGAGCGCGTACGCCAGCTCGAGTCCCGCGCCCTGCGTGAGTTGCGCCTGGTCGCGCCCGACCTCGAGCACTACCTTCGTACCTAGCCGCGCCGCGAACGATGACCTATTTCGGTAGGGGTCGAGGATCGGCCGCGTCGGGCGCGCAGGCCTATTGGGATATAGGCCCTTAGTGGGCGACGACCTGCATCTCGCGTAGCCGCGAGAGCTGGCGCAGCGCTTCGACCTCGATCTGGCGCACGCGCTCGCGTGTTAGGCCAAGGCAGCGTCCGATCTCCTCGAGCGTGCGCGGCTCGCTGCCCTCGAGTCCGTAGCGCATAAGGAGAACGGTTCGGTCCCGCTCGGGAATCGCCTGTAGCGCCTGTGAGAGCGCCTGGATGCGCAGCGAGACCTCCACCTGTTCCTCGGGCAGCGGACCATCGCCGGCCACGAAGTCGCCGAAGACCGCGTCCTCCTCATCGCCGACCGGCTGGTCGAGGCTGGTCGAGGCGCGCGCGGCAGCTCTGACCTCGTACGCCTGCTGGGCCGGCAGTCCCGCCTCCTCAGCGATCTCCTCGATTGTTGGCTCGCGCCCGAGTTGCGTCCAGAGGGTGCGCTCAGCGCGGTTCATCTTCTGCAGCCGCTCGACGATGTGCACCGGCATCCGGATCGTGCGCGCCTTGTCGGCGAGTGCGCGGGCGACAGCCTGGCGAATCCACCAGGTGGCATAGGTCGAGAACTTGAAGCCGCGTCGCCAGTCGAACTTCTCGACCGCGCGGATCAGTCCCAGCGTTCCTTCCTGGATCAGGTCGAGGAAGGGGAGACCCTGGTTGCGGTAGTTCTTGGCGATAGACACGACCAGGCGCAGGTTCGACTGGATCATTCGCTGCTTGGAACGCACGTCGCCGCGCTCGATCCCCTTCGCCAGCTCGACCTCCTGAGCAGCGGTGAGCAGGGGATGGCGCCCGGCCTCGCGCAGGAACAACTGCAGTGCGTCGGTGGTGGTCTCGTAGGAGAGTGGCGTGAGGGGAGCGACCGGAGCCGCTTCCACCTCGTCCTCGGAGACTTCGATCCCCCGGTGCTCGAGCTCGCGGTAGAAAGCGTCGACGTCGTAGGTGTCGAGATCGAACACCTCGACCAACTCGAGCACCTCGCCCGAGCGGATCGAGCCTGCATGCTCGGCGGCGTCGAGTAGGTGCTTGACCTCCTCGCTTTCAAGGAGGGTTTCGATGTCGATAGTCATTTCTTCAGCCTGTATGGCCCGCGACCCAGCGCAAGCCGGCTTCGCGCCCCTAATGGAAGCAAACACGATTCCCGCCGGAAAGCAACACTTATTCAAATGTTCGAACGCGAAACGCTCGAAATTTCCTCGGCGGTAGTCCGAAACAACCCGCTTGGCGAAAAGCGGACGTGGGCAGAGTAGTCGTCACAGCCGTCGTAGCCGCACGTTCGCGAATGCACCACAACGAGAGAGAAACGCTCCTAGATCGTTTCAACGCGTGAATCCAAGCGCGTGCACGATAACCAGTGTTATGTCAAGTAGAAGAGTTTGTCGGCCTCAAGCACTCCTCGCGTCTCTTCCCCATTTCACCCGCTCGCCGAAGTTAGGGCTGGATGGGACTCTCGCCGGCTGTGCGTAGCCGTTTGTCTGCGCGAACGATTCCGAGCGGTATCGCGACGGCTACTGCGAAGACACCGAGCAGCTGTAGCGTCGAGGGCGACTCGCCGAGGATGATCATCGCCAGCACGACGGAGCCGGCCGGTTGGAGCGTGAGCACGAGCGCGGTGACCGCGGTGGCGATTCGTGGCAGCGCCCAGGTGATCAGAAGCCAGCCGGCCACCTGAGAGCCGAGGGCGAGCAGAATCAGCCAGATCTGGGCGCGAGGCCCGGGGACTGTGCCGAGCTGACCGAGCCAGAGTCCGATCGCCCCGGCTGCGATCGTCGAGCTGAAGGTCATCTCGAACAGACGCGCCCGCGTGTGACGCGCCTCGGTCTTGCCGGCCAGTCTCATGCACAGGAGCGAGGCGGTGTAAGCGAATCCCGAGCCGATCCCGTACAGCGCGCCCAGCCTGGGATTGCGACCGTAGGCCCCGGCGCCGATCTCGCCCGAGATGAAGACGACTCCTGCGAGCGCGATCGGGATGGCGACGATCAACCGCGTCGACGGCCGCTCCGAGAGCAGGAACCAAGCCGCGAGCGGAAAGATCACGACCTGGATGTTCGAGAGCACGGTCGCCAGCCCGGCGCCGACGTAGACGATCGACTGGCACCAGAGCACGAGATCGACCCCGAAGAAGAGCCCCGCGGCGAGCGCGAGCAGATGGGCTCGGAGCGGGCGTCCTCCCCTGCTTCGGCGCTCGAAATACGCCAGCGGCGCCAGCACCGGCAATGCGTACAGGCAGCGGTAGAACGCTGCCGTGGCCGGTTGCACGTGCGAGAGCCGGATGAAGATCGCGCCGAAGGCGATGAAGATCGCGCCGGCGACCGCCGGAGCAACTGCGTTCTGATGTCTGTCCAGGATCGCCAGTCGGTTCGATCTCACCCTGTCTCCTCTCGCTGCCATTCTCGCGTCTCACCTCTTCGGTCGCTCTCGCCTCGGCCTGTTCAGCTAGCCGGCGTGGAGACGAGAAGACGCTGAGCCGGCTAGCCGCGAGCGGCGTGCGTGACAGCGGGCGGCGCGGCGACTCCCGGCGAAGTCATGAGTAAATCGGGAGAGGTCGTCGCGGATGCCATGAGCCGCACCCTAGCGGCAGATTCGGGTCGTTCGCAAACGGGAGCCCTAGACGCGGGCCAGGAACGTCCTCAACGCCGCCAGGAACAGCCCCGGCTCCTCGTAGGGCACCATGTGGGCCGTCTGCGGCAAGACGACCTCCTCGGCGTTGGGCAGGAGCTCCGCCAGCTCGTGCGCCGAGCGTGGCGAGGTGGTGCGGTCGTGGGCTCCGATCAAGATCAGCACCGGCTTCGTTAACGAGCCGAGGGTCGCCCGTTGGTCGACCATGCCGTAGTCGCCTCCGCCGGCGAAGTGCCGCAGGACGGCGGGCTGGTGGACGGTCCTGTCGCGAGCGATCAGCTCCGCGGCGAGCGGGCCTTCGGGATCGGCGAGGTGGAACGGCATCTGGTCGTCAAGGATCTGCTTGCACTCCTCGGCCGTCGTCACCGTCGCCTCACGCGCCCAGGAGGAGCGCACTCGCTCGCGCAGGCGCTCGGGCTCGAATCGCGCGAGCTGCTCGTCCACGAGGTCGAGCGCGCTCGGCTCGGCGATCGTGCCCATGAGGACGTACGCGGCCGCAGATCCGTGCCTGGCCATGTGGCTCTGCGCGACGAACGAACCGAACGACCAGCCAACTAAGACCGGCCGCTCGAGCTCGAGCTCCTCGATCAAAGCCTCGACGTCGTCGGCCATCTGGGGCACCGTCCAGAGAGCTGGGTCGCCGGCCTGGGAGCGTCCGTTCGCGCGCAGGTCGGGCGCCAGGATCCGCCAGCCCTCGCCCGCCAGCGGATCGAGGCCAGGGAACCAGAACGAGCCGTCCAGCCCCGGACCGCCGTGCAACGCGACGAGTGCCCGCCCCTTCCCCTTCTCGTGGACGAAGAGCTCGACGTCGCCGACGGAAACTCGCACAACTCGATTCTAGAAGTTGCGCCCCCGCACACCGGTGACGATCAATATCAGCAACGCGACTGCCAGTGCCAGCCGGTAGAAGACGAAGAGCGAGTAGTCGTGGCGGCGCAGGTAGCCGAGCAGAGCCCAGATCGCCAAAAGTCCGCTGCCGGCCGCAGCCAGTATGCCGACGACGAATGGTCCGCCCCACCCTGCCGGTAGCGCGGGACCGAGCAGCATGTCTCTGACCACTTTGAGTACAGCGGCGCCGAACACGACCGGTGCCAGCATCAGGAACGAAAAGCGCGCCGCGGTGTCCCGATCGAGCTTGAACAGCCTGGCGCCGGTGATGGTGATGCCAGATCGCGAGACACCGGGAATCAGGGCGATCATCTGAGCAAGGCCGAGTATCAGCGCATCGCGGTAGCGCAGCGACGTCATCTCGCGCTCCTGCGGGCGCCGGTCGGCGAGCCAGAGCACGACGGCGAAGACGGCGAGCGCGATCGCGATCTGCCAGGGCTGCCCGAGCCGCTTCTCGATCACGCTCTCCCCCACCGCGCCGCCGAGCGCGGCCGGGATCGTCGCGACCAGGAGCAGCCAGGCAAGGCGCTCGTTCTGAGTCGAGATGCTCCTGCGCTTGACGCTTCCGAACCAGGCACGGAGGATGTTGACGATGTCCGACCAGAAGTAAGCGATGACGGCGACTAGCGTCCCCACGTGCAGGGCGACGTCGAAGGTCTTGTTGAAGACGGCGTGAGTCTCGAGGTAGTGCCAGTTTCCGAGCCAGGGCACGATAATCAAGTGCCCCGAAGAAGAGACGGGCAGCAACTCGGTCAGACCTTGTGTGATACCGAGGATGAAGGCCTGCCAATCAGGCAGAGCCTTGGAGTTGTCCCCCACACTGAGCACGGTGAGCACCGTGGCCGCGATCAGCGCCGCCGCCGCGATCAGGAACAAACGCCGGCGGGAGAGAAACGGAGAAGAAGCCTTTTGCGATTGTGTTACCTCGATATCCACAGATGTGTCCACAGCGTCACCTTTTCTTTGTGGAAATTGTCGAAAACATTATGCCGCAATTTGCGCGTTTTTCTGTCTTTTCGAGCCTTGAAATAGTGTGGTGCATCCTTTAGATTCCCTATTGCGTTGAACACGGGGTGTGAGTAGAGCGAAGCCCCGCCGGAAGACACTAGGCGGCAGCCGAACGTCAGACGGCAGGGCAGACGAAAGCGCCGACGGTTCAGCGAAAGGAGCCGAGTAGGGAGCGAGAGTAGGTTGAAGTCGCCCCCGTAGGTCGAACCGCTTCGGCGGGACGTTCAACGGGAGTGGCCGACGAAATCGCCACCCGCTCGGCTCCACTATTTGTGCGTCCAGGCGCTTCTCCCGATTCATCGCCGGAGAAGCGTAGCCGCCTGGCGGCCGGTCCAAACTTCTTAGGGCTCGTTTCAAATGAAGTACTCCATCGCCTGGCTACCGATCGTACCCAGTCCGCGGGTCGTCGACCGAAGTGACCTCTCGGGGCCTATCCCGTTCAAAACGCTAGGCTGAAGGGATTGAGCCGTGGATGCTAGGGGTCAACGGGCTTCGTATGCTAAGCGGTTCCGGCAGTCACTGGTGCCGCGGGGCGTCCGCTTCGAGCGTGAAGAGGCGGCGGGATAGGACCTTCAGGCGCGGAAGGCTCAGGCGGCCGGATCGCCGCTAGCCGCGTGATCGGTCTCATGGGCGAGCGCGCGCAGGAGCAGCTCGGAGAGATCAGGGCCAAGCGCCCGCTGTAGGCGGACGCGGGCCGGCTCCCGGTGACGCAGGCTCATCTGCTCAAAGGCGGCGAAGTGCTCGAACAACAACCCGGCGCCGCGATTGGGATTTCGTAATCTCATCTCTCCGTTCATTACGTAATGCCTATCGGCTTAAATAGCGCGAAGACTCTATCCCTATTCCGAGGGGAATAGTCACTCGGTCAAAGGTATTCATACCCCTATTACCCTCACGATCAGCCCACTGGGGTTGCCTTCTCCCCCATATGAGTTATCTACTCCAGGCCAGAATCGGCCTCGGAAAGCAGTGCTGTCAGAGCCGGATCAGCGAATGGACTTCGTGTCCGGCGAGTCGCCGGCGGCCGTCAAGCAGTTCGAGCTCGGCCACGAAGAGGATGCCGACGATCTCCGCGCCCAACTCTTCGACCAGCTCGACCTTGGCCTGAGCCGTCGCGCCGGTGGCGAGCAGATCGTCGTGAACGAGCACGCGCGTGCCGGCCGGAAGTGTTTCGATGGGTAGCTCGAGCGAGCCGGGGCCGCCCTCGAGCTCCCACTCGGCACTGACCGGCTCCGAGGCGAGGATGCCCGGTTGGCGCGCTGCTACGAACCCGGCACCGAGCTCGTGAGCGAGGGCGCCGCCGAGGATTAAACCTCTCTCCTCCGCTCCGAGCACGATTTGAGGTCTTCGCGGTCGTGCCCAATCTGCGAGCAGATCGATCACCGCCCGGAAGTAGTCGGGATCCGCAAAGAGAAGCGAGAGGTCATGAAAGACGAGCCCCTGCTTGGGATAGTCGGGAATTTCCCGGATTTTCTCGCGCAGATCTTCGACGGAAATCATCAGCCGGTAACCAGATCATGAATATCGCGCCAGACGAGCAGGCGCAGGAGCTCTTCGGCCTGCGCTAGTAGCGTCTCGATATCGGCGAGAGCTGCTCGGCGGCGTTCGGAGTTACGCGAGTGAAGTGCCGGCGCGGTGATCTGTTCGACCAGCCCGCTGACGCGATCGGAGGCGTGGCGGAAAGCTCGCAGATGGCGCGCGTCGACTCCGTGAGCGGCGATCCTAGCGCAGACGTGAGCGATCTCGGCGTCGCTCTCGGAATAGAAACGCTCGCCGCCCTCGACACGCGGGTGCAGCAGTCCCTGTTCCTCCAGCTCGCCCGCGAGCTCCGCTGTGAGTTGTGCCCTTCGGCAGAGCTCGGATAGGTCGATCTCGGGATCGGCGTCGCGTAGCGTCAGGCTTCGCCGTCGTCGCTCGCTTCCGGTCGGGAAGGCCAACTCCTCGCGGATCACGCGCAGCGGTAGGTATTCGTCCCGTTGCAGTTCCAGAACGCGGCGCAGGCGCTCGATATCCGCTTCGTTGAAGAGCCGGTAGCCGGAGCGTGTGCGGCTCGGGGTCAGCAGGCCCTGGCTCTCCAGGTAGCGGATCTTCGAGATGGAGATGTCCGGAAACTCGGCCAGAAGGAGCTTCCGCGCCGACCCGATCGTGAGCATCCGCGACACTTGACCGATCGGCGCGGGTCGAGGCGCCGCGGCCATCAGGTCAGGAAGGTCAGCCGGTACTTGCCGATCTGCACCTCGTCGCCGTCGGCAAGTTCGGCGGACTCGATCCGGCTTCGATTGAGAAAAGTTCCGTTCAGGCTCCCCTGGTCCTGGAGCATGAAGCGCGGGCCGTCGTGGATCAGTACTGCGTGCCGTCGTGAGACAGTCACGTCGTCGAGGAAAACGTCGCATTCCGGCGATCGCCCGATCGTCATCCGTCCGCCGCTGGACGGAAAGACCTCGCCGGCGAGCCCTCCTCCCGCACGAACGATCAGAGCCGGCCCTTTGATCCCGAGGTCGATCAGGTCGAGATTTGCCTCTTCGACCTCACCGGCCGTGAGCGAGATCGTCGTCTCGGAGCCGGGCTCCTCGTGCACGAGCAGGGCTGCGCACTTGGCGCAGAAATTCGCGCTTTCGGGGTTCAGGAAACCGCACTGGGGGCAGTAGACGTGACTCACTCGAACTCGTCGGGCGGTGGCGCCTTGGAGGCGAGGATCTCGGTCAGCTTCTCGATGTCGGCGCTGAGCGCACCCTCACCACCCTCGATCGACTTCTGCAACCGGGCCACTAGCTCGGCACGGAGGATGTCGATCTTCCCGTGGAGGAGGCGGCGCTTGTAGGAAAGCTCGTCTTCCTCTTTCCCCAAGTCCGCGATCAGGGTACGGAGCTCGTCGTCGGCGAGAGTTGCAAGGTCAGGAAGTGGTTCCACGCGTCGGCCTTTCGTCCGGTATCCGGCTCTGCCCAGTAAAGCAGGCGTCCTTCCGGGGGTCAATCAACTAGTAGGTGATGGAGTGCCCGTGCTCGCCTCGACGCCGATGATTTCCTCGACCAGGGTGTGCATCTCAGTTTCCAGCTCGCCCGAGACCTCGAGGTCGCGGCCTTCGGCATAGATGTGAAGGACAGGCTCGTCGGAATCGGCGATCACCTGCACCCATCCGCGCTTCCCGCCGACCTTGATGCCGTCGGTGAGGTCGAGTTGCCGATCCTTCATCTGCTCGACGAGAACGCGCATGACGAGGCCCTTTCGGCCCCACGGGCAGTGCAGGCGCCGATGGATGAGCGTGCTCGCCGGCAGTGCTGAGACGAGCTCTGAGACCGGCTGTTTTGCCGGGGCCAGCAGCTCGAGCAGTTTGCAAAGGCTGGCGACGGCGTCGTACGCGGGGAGGAAATCTGGGAAGAGGTAGCCTCCGCCGACCGATCCGGCAAAAATGACGTCGTTGGCGGAAGCCGCCCGGGTCAGATCGGCAAGCGAGGCGCGCGTGCGGATAACCTCGAGCCCGGTCTTCCCGACCATTTTCTCGACCTGGCTCGTGACTGTGACCGGGAAGGCGAGCTTGCCTCGGCGCCCGCTCGATGCGATCAGGCGCAGGAACAGGAGTAGCGCCTTTTCGACGGGGATCTCTGTCCCTCGCTCGTCGATCAGATAGAGGCGCTCGCCGACGCGGTCAAAGACGGCGCCGATGTCGGCGCTGGCGGCGGTCACGAGCTTCTTCGCCTGCCCGATCGACTCGGCGATCGGTTGCCTCTCGCTTGCGCGCTCGGCGGTGAACCCGTGCGCCGACACCGTCTCGATCCCGAGTGGCCCGAGTACGAGCGGAAGAATGTAAGAAGCGGCCGAGTAACCGTAATCGACTACCAGCCTGAAGCCCCGCGCCCGCATCAGCTCGACGTCGATCGAGTCGATCAGATCCTGCGCATAGGTCTCCCGCGCGCGGGCCGGGTAGCTGATCCTTCCCACCTCTTCGGCGGCGGTGCGGCGCAGCTCCAGGCGCGAGAAGTGTTTCTCGATCTCCTTCTGCAACCGCTCGCTCAGCTGGATCCCGGGCGGCTCGAAAAAGCGGATCTGTATTACCTCGGGATCGGTGGCGCTGCAACCGACGTGGATGCCGAGCTCGTAGCCCTCAGCTTTGAGCAGGTGGCGGTTGATCGCGGCCGGCAACATGCGCAGGTCGGCGACGTCGACGCCGGTCGAGTTGAGCCCGGAGATCATCGCCCGCTTGATCATGCGGCAGGCGCTCGGCGACTCGCGGCTGGTGACCACCCGGGCGCCCTGCTTCAGCGCTGTGCCCGCGGCTGTCGCCAGACGAACGGCCACCTCGGGCGTGAGGTCGACGTTGACCAGACCGATCACTCCGTCCTGTCCGAAGAGGTGCGTGGTCGCTCGCGACTCCCAGATCAGGCTCTCGTGGATCTGGGCGCCCGACTCGACCTCCTT
>PMZQ01000071.1 GCA_003170155.1 Actinomycetota bacterium
CGGAGAGATCCAGTCTCGTTGTGACGCCGCTTCTGCCGGCGGCGTATAAACGACGTGACCGTGGCAACGCTCGAGAGGAAACCGGAGTTCGCGCAGGCAGTGCGCGATCACCTCGAGGCGGTACACGCCTACGTCGCCTACTTGGTCGGGAACCGCTCGGTCGCCGAGGATCTGACCGCGACGACCTTCGAGAAGGCTCTTCGCCACTGGGCGCGCTTCGACCCCAGAAGGGCCAGCGCGAGGACGTGGCTGTGTGCGATCGCGCGTAGTGTCGCGCTCGATCATTTCCGCTCCGAGGACAGGCGCCGGCGGCGCGAGGACGCCTACGCGCTCAGACAGGAGTTCGAGATCGCCGACCCAGGGTTCGGCGACGGACTCTCGCCCGAGCTCGAGAGCGCACTCGCGTCGCTGAGCGCCGGCGAGCGCGAGGTGATCGCGCTGCGCGTTCTGCTCGAGATGGAGGCCGAGACCGCGGCACACCTGCTCGGCATCAGCCGCAGCGCCTGCTCGATGAGATTGAGCCGGGCGCTGGAGAAGCTTTCGGAAAGGGTGGCAAGCGATGTCCAGGCCCGATAACGAGAACCCTAAAGACCGTCTCGAAAAGACAGCGCGCGAGCTGCACAAGCACCGGCCGCGCCCGTCCGCGGCGCTGGTCGCCCGCGTCGAGCGGATTGCCGAGCGCCAGGCCGAGCGGCGCCCGGCTCGGCCGCGGTTGAGCCGGCGCAAGCTGGTCTTCGCCGTGGCTGCGGCGCTCTCCGTCGCTGCGGCCGGTGCGATCGTGGCCGGCGAACTGGGTCAGTCGCCGAAGACGTCTGCGTCCAGGGCGACGCCGGAAAGGCATCAGGTCGCCCTTAAGGCCGCGAAGACTCGCGCCAGCATTAAGCAGTTCGCTCAAGGGGTGGGGGCGGGTTCCGCCGAGCTCTCCCCTCCCTTGAATGGAGTCGCCGGACGAGATCTCAAGACGACGAACGGTGCCGTACCCGGCATTCTCGGTAAATCCGAGCCTTCGGGCAGCAGCGGTTCGATCAAGGCGGATAAAGTGCTTGCTGGGGTCACAACCGGCAACCGCCTGGCCGAGCTGCACGCAACTCTGCTGCTCAAGGTCGCTAACAGCGACCTGCTCTCGCGGCGAACCGCCGAGGCGATGAAGATCGCCCGCTCGCTGAGCGGCTACGTCGTCTCGACCCGGGTGAACGCGCCCAGCCGCGGCGTCGCCACTTCGTACCTCGTGCTCAAGGTTCCCGCCAAGCGCTCGCAGGAGGCGCTGATCCGCATCTCCGAGCTGGGCAAGATCCTGAGCCAGCAGGTCTCGCTGGTCGACGTCAAGGGCACCGTCACGAGCGAGGGCAACGCGATCCAAGCGCTCAAGCGCGAGATCGCCTCACTCGAGCAGACGCTGAGCAATCAGTCGCTGACGGCGCAGGCCCGCTCTCAGCTCGAGATCCAACTCGCCAACGATCGCGCCCGTCTCAATTCGCTTCGAGTCCAGCGCACGACGGACATTCTTCGCGGCCGCCTGGCGACGATCACGCTCACCCTCACGACCGGCGACCTGCCCAAAACCCCCACGCACCCGAGCCGCGTGCACAAGGCCATCGACCGGGCCTGGAACGGGCTTTCCGCTGAGATCTCCTGGGCTGCGACGGGAATCATCGTCGCCTCGCCCTTCCTCCTGGTCGGGGTCGTGCTCCTGGCTCTGCTTCGCCTTCGGCGCCGCCGCGAAGAGCGCCGCCTGCTGGAGAAGTAACCTCCTCGACCAACCGCCGCACGCTTCGCCCGGTCTCCCCAGGCCGGGCACAAGCGTATTGGGCTACTGCGCAAGCGATTCCCCGCCAACGCCTGTTGGACGGATCACCCCTCACCGGTTCCCGTCAGGTCGAGCCTCGGCTGTGAGCGAGCGGTCTGCTGTAGAAGTAGCGTCCGGCTCGCACTAGCCGGGACAGCTCCCGAGCCTGTGCCTGTTGAGCAGAATGATCGGCGGCGATTCCTGACAGATCGAGGTAGACCGCGAGCGGCCCGCTCAGCCGATGCGAAAGACGGGTCTTGCGACGCTGATCTTGCGAACGCTCGACCAGACCATTTCTTGCGCCGCGGTGGGCATTCCTAGGTCGATGCCGCGCACTCTGTAGTACCAGGTGCCGGGCTCGAGCGGCAGGGTGGCTGATGTAGCAGGCGTGACAGTGCTCCCGGCTTTTGTGAACGGGTAGCGGGTACGACTCCACTCGATCTTGTACTCATCCGCTCCCAACGGCGGCGACCACGTGACCAGCGGCGAACCGTAGACACGAGGGGAGCGGCTCGCGCTCGAACTCATCACTCGCCCAGCGACGGAGAGACCGACCACATAAGACGTCGTGCTCCCGGTCGGAATGGGCTGGCTGACGCGGCCGAAAGTTCCGATCCGCCCGCGGGCGCAGGCGTCCTGGGGCAGTTCGACATCTTGGTACTCGAGCGCGTCTGTGATCGCGTTGATCCCGAACTTCACCGGGACGACTGTCCAGTAGTAAACACCGCTGGGCCAAGCGCGGTCCCAGAGATCTAGCCTCGGCTCAGCGCCGGTGGTTCCGCCCCCGCTGTCAGACGAAGCGCTCGGCACCGTCTCGCTCGGGGTGAGCTCCATATGCGCTAAGTCGAAGGTCCCGCTTTGATCGCCATCCTCGAGTATGGTGTTTCTAGCCGCGGCAATATCTTCAAGCGATGCCGGCAGTTTCAGAGGCCCGGACACGTGGGGCACCCAGGACGGACTTCCGACGACAGATCCTGTCAGAACGGGCTGGACGCAGTCGCTGTCGGAGAAGACGTAGACGCGGTACAGCTCGTATGGCGTGCCGCTGAAAGACTCGTCTCCGCTCCAGCTAAAGCCGGGCATGAGCGCGTGCGCTGCGGGTGTGGCGACCGTCCCGATAACGTTGGAGACGGTGCTGCCGAGAGTTATTCGAGACGCGCTAGGCGGAATGGCGTGGGTGTAAAAGATGGGTGACCAGGCGCCGTAGCTAGTCGAGGGCTGCCCGTTCTGGGCCGTCCCATAGGTCGCGCGAATCGCTCGCACACGCCAAGAGGCCGTTCCGACCCAACTCAAGGTCTGATGGAAAGTGAACCAGTCGCGCATGTCGGTGACGTTGGTCGCCACCGAGTGAACTTTGGTGGCACCTCCACCGATATTGACCTCCCAGATCTGGTATCCGGTTGCGCCATCGATGGGCGTCCAGCGGAGCAGGCCGTTTGGCGCCGGGAGCGGCGCCGGAATCTGAGTCCAGCGAACATTAAAACCAAAGCTCGAGCTCCAGTGGGTAGTGCCGAGCTGTGTCTTCGCTCGCACCCGCGCAAAGAGCGAGTAGGGCTTGCCGGTGACCCAGGGGAGCGCGATCGGCACCGAGGTTGCGGGCGTCTTCAAGCCGGTCGCGCTCCAGACGACGCTGTTCTCACGGAATCGGCTCGACGTAGCTAGTTGGAACTCGTAGCTCAGGGCTCGCTCGAGCGGGTGCCAGGCGAAGGATGGAGTGCGCGAGAAGTTTCGGCTCGGGCTCTCGTCGAAGTTAAGTAGGAAAGCCTTCAGCCCGGTTGGGGCGTTCGGGAGCGCAGCCTGCCTTGCGGGCGCCGAGGCGGGAACCACAAGCGCGAGCGCGAGTACGGCTAGGACTGTCCGGCGTGCGAGCATGACGAGAGAAGTTGTCGGCAGATGGGAGGAGCGGGGCCTCCCTCGTATGGGTGATACCAGTCGAGGTACGGGCTACCCGTTTCGCCGCGCGCACCTGTATGTCCTCCCCGAAACGTCGCCTGCGCTGGTCTCAACCCGCGCTCGACGGCGAAAACGATCAGCAGACGATCTCGGTGCTCTCGAGTGCCTCGCGGATGCGCGCCAGCAGCTTGACGGGATCGAACGGTTTGGTGACGTAGTCGTTCGCGCCGGCGGTGAAGCCACGCAGCACGTCAATGCGCTCAGGGCGAGAATCGAGCAGAATCACCGGCGTGTCACAGGTTGACGGATTGCGTCTGATCTGCCCCGCCACGCGGTAACCGTCCAGCTTCGGTATGTGCACGTCGAGCACAACCACATCAGGGTGCTCGATCAGCGCGAGACGCAAAGCCTGTTCGCCGTCCCGCGCCCACATCGGGTCGAACTCGCCGGCGAGCGCTAAGCCGAGCATCACCAGCACCTCTTCGTCGGCATCGGCGATCAGCACAGTCGGCATGTCGCGCTCCGGGACGAGCCAGAGCGGCATGTTATCGAGCGGGTATTCGCGCCTCATCGTGAGTGTCGTGTCACGTGCGCCACCTTCGATTAGCCGTAGAGCCGTTCGCTCTGGACTAGACGGCTTCGCGTGCCCGTGTCTAGACGAGCCCACCGTTGGAGTACCTTTCCGCATACCTTGGCAATCGACCGAGTTCATGAAGACTCCGATCCCCAAGAGGCGCGACCGCGCTACGTAGAAGCGTTAGCGAGCGTGCGCCTAACGAGCTAGCTCGATCAGGCCGCGTCGAGTAAATCGAACGCTTGTGGCTCGCGCTCGATCGCGATCTCGAGCCAACGCCCGCCAGGCGGGTGCAGGCGATAGAAATCGAGCAACGTGCCACGAGCTTGCGCGAGACTCTCGAAACGACCGAGTACCTGACCGGATTTCTTATCTGTTAGCACGTACATCTCATATCCTCCGCTCCCAGTATCGGAGCCATGCCTGAAATCGACGTGAGCAGGGCTTAAGAGCTTCGTAAAGATCGTCTGGAAACGAACGGTTTTCGTGGTTGGCTAAGGTCTTGGTGAGCGCGAACACCCGCGCTCTATACCGATTGAGGGATTTCGATGAACGCGCGCGCCCGAATCGCTGAGCTCGCCGCCGACCGCATTCTCGTGCTCGACGGCTCCTACGGCGTGCTCATTCAACGCCGTGTGCGCGGCGAGGAGGCGTACCGAGGCGAGCGCTTCAGCGAGCACCCTCGTTTGCTCGCGGGCGATCCCGATCTGCTCAATCTGACACGCCCGGAGGTGGTTCGCGAGATCCACGACGCCTATCTCGAAGCGGGCGCCGACGTTCTCACGACGAACACCTTCACGTCCACCTCGATCAATCAGGCGGACTACGGGCTCGAAGGCGTCGCCGCCGAGATGAGTCTCGAGGGTGCCCGCCTCGCGCGTCTGGCCTGCGACAAGTGGACGGCGCGCACGCCGGACAAGCCCCGCTTCGTGGCCGGATCGGTCGGGCCTATGAACGTCTCACTATCGCTCTCGCCGCGGGTGGACGATCCCGCTTTTCGCGCGGTCACCTTCGAACAGGTAAGAGCCAGCTATGCCGAGCAGATGCGTGCCCTGGCCGAAGGCGGCGTCGACCTGTTCCTGATCGAGACGATCTTCGACACGCTCAACGGCAAGGCCGCGATCGCCGCCGCCCGCGACGTCTTCGCAGAGCTCGGGGTGGAGTTGCCACTCTGGCTCTCGTTCACGGCCGTGGACAGAAGCGGGCGCAATCTATCCGGCCAAACGGTCGAGGCCTTCTGTGTCTCGGTCGAGCACGCGAACCCGCTCTTCGTCGGAGTCAACTGCTCGCTGGG
This sequence comes from Actinomycetota bacterium, assembly GCA_003170155.1. Lineage (GTDB taxonomy): Bacteria > Actinomycetota > Thermoleophilia > Gaiellales > Gaiellaceae > Fen-549. The sequence goes on from PMZQ01000071.1 coordinate 5,548, forward strand.
AGCAGCACAGATGCGCCCCGTGATCGAGGCGCTGGCCGGAATCGCCTCCAGCTTCGTCTCCTGCCATCCCAACGCTGGGCTCCCGAACGAGCTCGGCGGCTTCGACGAGCAGCCCGCCGATACGAGTCGCCTGCTCGGCGAGTTCGCAGCCGAGGGACTCGTGAATGCCGTCGGCGGCTGCTGCGGAACGACACCCGAGCACGTGCGCGCGATCGCCGAGGCGGTGCGCGATCTACCGCCGCGCCGTGTTCCGGAGCGCCGTGCCCGCACTTCGCTCAGCGGTCTCGAGCCGCTCGTGATCGACGAGAGCACCGGCTTTGTCGTGATCGGCGAGCGCACGAACGTGACAGGTTCAGCCCGCTTCCGCCGCCTGATCGAAGCCGGCGACTTCCAGGGAGCAGTGGCCGTCGCGCTCGAGCAGGTGCGCGGAGGCGCCAACATCCTCGATGTCAACATGGACGCCGACCTGCTCGACTCCGAGCAGGCGATGAAGACGTTCCTGAACCTGATCACGGCCGAGCCCGAGGTGGCGCGCCTGCCAATCATGATCGACAGCTCGCGCTGGTCGGTGATCGAGGCCGGGCTCCGCTGCCTGCAAGGCAAGAGTGTCGTCAACTCGCTCAGCCTCAAGGAAGGGGAGGAGGAGTTTCTCGCCAGGGCTCGCCAGGCGAAGGGTTTCGGCGCTGTCGTCGTCGTCATGGCTTTCGACGAGCAGGGCCAGGCCGAGACGGTCGAGCGGAAGGTCGCAATCTGCGAGCGTGCCTACCGGCTACTGATCGAGCAGGCGGGCTTCTGGCCCGAGGACATCGTCTTCGATCCCAACGTGCTGGCGGTCGCCACCGGTATCGAGGAGCACAACGAGTTCGCCAAGGCCTTCCTCGAGGCGATTCCGCTGATCAAGGAGCGCTGCCCCGGCGCCAAGATCTCTGGCGGCATCTCGAATCTCTCCTTCGCCTTCCGCGGCAACGACGTCATACGCGAGGCGATGCACGCCATCTTCCTCTACGACGCGATTCGAGCCGGGCTCGACATGGGGATCGTCAACGCCGGTCAGCTCGCGGTGTACGAGGATGTCGAGCCCGAGTTGCGCGAGCGCATCGAAGACGCGCTCTTCAACCGCCGCCCCGATGCGACCGATCGTCTGCTCGAGCTGGCCCAGCGGGTGAAGGGCGAGGGGACGAAACGCTTGATCGACCTGAGCTGGCGCGAGGCGCCCGCCGGAAAGCGGCTCGAGTACGCACTGGTGCACGGAGTGGACGAGTTCGTGGAGGAGGACGCCGAGAAGGCGCGGCTCGCCCTCGGAGGGCCGCTGGCGGTGATCGAGGGCCCGCTGATGGACGGCATGACTGTCGTGGGCGACCTCTTCGGCGAGGGGAAGATGTTCCTGCCCCAGGTGGTCAAGAGCGCGCGGGCGATGCGGCGGGCAGTCGCCTACCTGGAGCCCTTCTTCGAGGACGGTAAGGGGGGCGAGGCACCGCCTGCGCGCGGCAAGATCGTTCTCGCCACGGTCGCCGGAGACGTGCACGACATCGGCAAGAACATCGTCGCGGTGGTGCTCGGCTGCAACAGTTACGAGACGATCGATCTCGGCGTGATGGTGCCGGCGAGTCGTATCGTCGAGGCGGCAATCGAGCAGGGCGCGGACATTGTCGGGCTCTCCGGGCTGATCACCCCCTCACTCGACGAGATGGTCAAGGTCGCCGCCGAGCTGGAGCGGCGCGGACTTTCGCTACCGCTCCTGATCGGTGGCGCGACGACATCGAGGCAGCACACGGCGGTCAAGATCGCACCTGTCTACAGCAGCCCGACTGTGCACGTTCTCGACGCCTCTCGCGCTGTCGGCGTCGTCGCCTCGCTGCTGAACCCCGCACGCAGAGACGAGTTCGCGCGCGAGAACACGGAGGAGCAAGAGCGGCTGCGCCAGCTATACCACGAGAAGAGACGGCCGCTCATCTCGCTCGAGCAGGCGCGCGCGAGGAAACCGCGGCTCTCCGTGAGTCAGGTCGACCTCTCGACTCCGAGCGTACTCGGCCTACAGCGGATCGACGACCAACCGCTGGCCGAGCTGGTCGACTACATCGATTGGACGTTCTTCTTCCAGGCTTGGGAGCTGAAGGGGCGATTTCCGGCGATTCTCGATCATCCCGAGAAGGGCGCGGCAGCCCGCGAGCTGTACGAGAACGCTCGAGAGCTGCTCGCACGCATCGTCAAGGAGAAGCTGCTGCACGCGCGCGCCTCGTTTGGGCTCTGGCCGGCCGCCTCTGACGGTGACGACATCGTCTTCTTCGCTAATGAGGATAGACAACAGGTGGTCGCCCGCTTCTGCATGCTCAGGCAACAGGCGGATCACGACGACGGGCGCCCCGATCTCTCGCTGGCCGATTTCGTCGCTCCGCTCGAGAGCGGCCTCCGGGACTACGCGGGCGCGTTCGCGGTCACTGCCGGCATCGGTGCCGAGGAGTTGGCCGCTCGTTTCGCGGCCGAAATGGATGATTACAACGCGATCATGACCAAGGCTCTCGCCGATCGCCTCGCCGAAGCCTTCACCACCTTCCTGCACGAGCGCGCTCGTCGGTTGTGGGGCGAGGAGGAACAGCTCGCGCGCGAAGCCGTGATCGCGGAGCGGCACCGCGGCATCCGGCCGGCTTTCGGCTACCCGGCCTGCCCCGATCACTCGGAAAAGCGCATCCTCTTCGATCTACTGCAGGCCGAGGCGATCGGTATCGAGCTGACAGATAGCTATGCAATGTTCCCGGCGGCGAGCGTGAGCGGGATCTACATCGAGCACCCGCAAGCGAGATATTTCTCGGTCGGTCGCATCAGCCGCGACCAAGTCGCCGACTACGCGGCGCGAAAGAGGGTGGAGGTCGAGGACGTCGAGCACTGGCTTGCGCCCAACCTCGACTACGCGCCGCCTGGCGGTCGCGGGACGGAATAGTCGCCGGCTCCGCGAGGGCTTGCGCTGCTCGGGTGGTCAGGCGTTCTGCTTGGCGAGGAACGGAGCCAGCTCGGCGAGAACCTGGCCGAACACGCGCTCTTTCGCCTCGTCGTCGACGAGGACGTGCTTCGCCTTGGCCACGCCGCGCTCGGCGAGCACGATCGAACTCGCGGGGCTGATTCCGTGACGCACGAGCATCGCCGCGCAGCAGCCGCTCGCACAGCCCGATATCGCTAGTACCGGGCGTCCGCTCGAGCTGGGTGCGCCGCCGTCTTCGGCGCCGACTTCGGTCAGGCAAACGAGCTCCGCCAATCCGAGCCGGTCGAGACGAAGTGCGATCTCGTTTGCGAGCTGACCCAGGTTCGACGCTCCCGAGCAGGCGTAAACGAGTACCTCAGGCGCTGAGTCGCGCATCGTGGTCTCCGTTTGTTTCTCTGTGTCGAGTGGGGACATGGGTCGAGTCTGGCGCATCTCGGTTAAAAACGACCTTACCTTCGCCGTCACGCCGCAGGCGTCTCCTCGAGCTCTCAGCCGGCGTCTATGAGGACATGACGTACGGCTCGTGCGACCATGAGTGCCTCGCGGGCGCGGATCACGAGAACGCGAACGGCCGCACCGCCGGTCGCAATGTCGGCATCGAGCTTTGCTTCGGTGTTTCGGGCCGAATCGATTTCGACACCGAGGAACGAAAGGCGCTCGCAAACACGCGAGCGAACGCGCGCGGAATTCTCCCCCACGCCGGCCGTGAAGACGATCGCGTCGAGCCCTCCCAGCGATGTCGCCATCGACGCAATAGCGGCCGCGATCTTGTGGACGTACACCGAAAGAGCAAGCGCCGCCCGCTCGTCACCAGAATCCTCCGCCTTTTCGAGCTCGCGCACGTCGCCGCTGAGATCCGAAAGGCCCTTGAGGCCGGATTCGTTCTCGAGACCGTTCTCGATCTCCTCGCGACTGAGCCGCTCGGGAGCGAGAAGGTAGAAGATCGATCGCGGGTCGACCGATCCGGAGCGCGTCGCCATCGGGACGCCTTCAAGCGGGCTGAAGCCCATTGTCGTGTCGACGGAGCGTCCGGCGAGCACCGCGGTGATCGAGCAGCCACCGCCGAGATGACAAACGACCAGGCGCTCGACCGGATGACCAAGTAGAGTCGGCGCTCGCTCGGCGGCCCAAGCGATAGAAAGCCCGTGAAAGCCGTAGCGCCGGATCCCGTACTGCTCGCGCCACCGACGCGGAATCGCATAGGTGAAGGCTTCCGGGGGGATCGTGACATGGAAGGCGGTATCGAAGACGGCGACCTGGGGCTCGGCCCCGAAGAGCTTGCGGGCCGCGCTGATCGCCTCCAACGCCGGCCGGTTCTGGAGCGGCGCCACGGCGCTCATCGCTTCGATCTCGGCGATCACGTCGCCGTCGAGAACGACCGGCTCGCGGAAACGCTCGCCGCCGTGAACGACTCGATGCCCGATCGCCGCCGCCCTGCCCTTGGCCTCGCTCAGCGACGAGAGGATCTCGCTCTTTTCGCTGGCACTGACGAGCTCCAGCTTGAGGCTGGTCGAGCCTGCGTTGACGACGAGAACGGGCAGCATTGGTCTCCTCTTCTTACCTAGTGCCAGGCCGCTTTGCGAGTTCTTTCCGCTCCGGCGAGGTCCAGATGGACGAGCTCGGAACCGAAAGTGTGCATCACCGCGCCCGGGTCGCTCGTAGCCTTCCGGTCTGGCGTCAACTCTCGAGCGTTTCCAGTATGCCCCGCGTCCAGGCCTTCGCTCTCTCCAGCTCTCCCTTGGCGAGAGGTCCCCGCTTGCGCTTGACGAAGAAACCTTCCGCCTCCGCGACGAGAGTCCCGTCGCGTGCTGCCAGGCTGGCTGCGATCTTGTCTGCGGCGAAGCCGAAGACTCTCACCCATCTATTCGTGAGCCTCGTATCGAACGCGGCGACCTTGGCGCCGCCAAGGGACGGAAGTCGGTTGAGGTATTCCTGCATCGCCTGTGTCGGCCGGCCTCCCTGAGTCGGTGAGCCGACAATGACGAGCCCGAACGAACCAAGCCCGGAGAGGTTGATGTCGCCAACGCGAGCCACCTCCAGATCGCCGGTCACGGCTTCGCCGATCGCTCTGGCGAGCAGCTCGGTGTTGCCGTAGAGCGAGTCGTAGATGATCAATGTGTTCATGGTTGGCCGCAGATCGTGAGATCGAGTATGAACATTCGTTTCTTCTCGAATCCACTTCTGCTCAACCGGCGCGTTGCTATAACGCGCACCCGAACCCGAGCCGATCCCGCTCTGCCTCCGCGCTTATCTTCCGAACTGCTGAGAGCCTATTCCGCCAGGCCTGCACGCCCGAGGCGACCGATCCACGGAGCCGGCAACCGAAGGGCCGCTCACCTCACTACCAGTGCGCCTTCACAATTGGTATCCACGGCTTGACTCCCTCGAACGCACATTCCTACCGGAATAAACTCTACGTAATTATCCGAACGCTAAACGCGGAACCGGCACGATTCGCGCGGGCGTTCGATCGTAAAGAGTGCAACTCGTGACGGCCAAGTTAACTGTTCGTTCAGGCGATGCGGTATTTGGTTTCGACCGCGAGCTGATCGTACGTTCCTGGAACCATCAGGCCGAACTGCTCACGGGCCTGACCGCCGAGTCGGCGATCGGGCGCCCCTGCTGGGAGGCGATGGCCGCCGTCGACGAGGACGGGGCGATCGTCTGCCACTCTGGATGCTCCTGCGCACGTCTCGCCCGCGAGGGCTGGCCGGTCCCGCGCAAGACACTGCTCGTGAAGTCGAGGACCGGTACGCGGCGACCGCTTTCCGTCTCGACCATCTGCTTGAACCAGGACGGGCGCGAGTTCTTTTTGCACGTGCTCGAGCCTTCGACTCCGATCTCGCTGCTTCAGCAACCTACCCGGGTTGGGTTGACGCCGCGACAGCGTGAGGTGCTGAGCCTGGTCGCCGACGGTTACTCGGCGCGCCAGATCGCCAGGCGCCTCGGACTGGCCGAGCCGACCGTTCGCAACCACATCCGCGCCATTCTGGTCGAGCTCCGCGTGCACTCACAGCTCGCCGCCGTGGCGCGTGCCCGCAAGCTCGGGCTGGTCGCGTAACGCCGAGCCGGCAGGGTCGGCCTGCTTCTCCATCCGCCGAGCAGGCGTCCGCCTTCGGCGGAGACCTTGAACTCGCGCATGATCGCTGCCCGACCTGTGAGCTGCTACACCTTGTTAGGGTTGTACTCGTAGCAACCCTGCACATCTCCGCTCAGAGAAAGCGATTGCGGTACGAAACATGACTGATAGCTCACATTCGTCTGCCTCTCCAAGGCGGTTTGCCGTCACCGGAACGCCGGGCGGTCCCAACAGCAAAAAGTTCTCGGAGTCGGTCGCCCGAACGCTCGAGAGTCGCGGCATGGTTCGCGTCGAGGATCCCGAGCAAGCCGATTTTGTCTTGCTTCTCTTCCCAACCGACAGTCCCTCGCCCTTCCGCCGTCGCTCTCGTGGTACCTACGTCGCGGCGATGCACGAGCGCTCCGAGATGCCGTCCGATCCTCTCGCAGCCGAGTATCCGCTACTCGTGCGCGCGCTCGCCAACTCCGTTCTCTGCTACGTGCCGGACAACGCCGTTCTCGTGACCACACCCGAGCGCGGGACTTTCCGCGCCGACGCGCCCGCCGCCGAGCTCGCCGAGCGCCTCGTCGATCGGATTCAGCCGCTCGCCACATCGAGACTGGTGATCGACAACGAGTACCACACCGATCTCGAGCCCGAGCTCTGGCAAGGCGACGAGTTGACCAAGGAGCTTTCCTGGGCCGGCGAGCAGCTGGACGGCTTCGGTCTTCTGCCCGCGCCCTTTCCCGTTCACGAGTTGTTGAGCGAGCGCGAGTTCAGGCATGTCAAGCGCCTCTGGGGTATCGGCGGTCTCTCCTACGGAAACCTCTCGATCCGCAAGGACGAACAGCGCTACTGGATGAGCGCCAGCGGTGTCGACAAGAGCAAGCTCGTGGAGATCGGCCGCGACATTCTGATGGTCTCGAACTACGACGCCGAGAAGGCCGCGATCATCCTCAGCGTTCCGCCGGACGTTGAGCCGCGCCGGGTCTCGGTGGACGCGATCGAGCACTGGATGATCTACCAGAACCACCCCGAGGTCGGTGCGATCCTGCACGTGCACGCCTGGCTCGAGGGCGCCGCCGCGACCGAGGTCAACTTCCCCTGCGGAACCGAGGAGCTTGCACTGGCCGTCTCGGAACTGCTCGAAGCCGAGGACGATCCCGGCCACGCGGTCATCGGTCTACGCAATCACGGCATCACCGCAACGGGTGAGAACCTGCACGAGATCATCGAGCGCATCCAGCCCGGCCTGCAACCGCAGGTGCCGATGACCTAAGAGCCTATTCCGACAGGTCTGCTCGCCCCGCGCGGCTGCTGGTATCCACGGCTTGACCGCCTCGGTCGCACATTCCCACCGGAACAGGCCCGAATTTCAGCGAAGCGAGTCACGAACGAAGCGAACCGTGTCACCGAGCGTCTCCTCGACCGGCCGTGGCTCGAAGCCGAGCTCGCGCGTGGCTTTGGCCGGATCGCAGTACCACCAGCGAATCGCGATCCGGGTGTAGCCGGGCGAAACCGGCCAAGGGAAGACCTTCGTCAGCGCCAGCGCCAGCTTGGGTGGCAGGTTGATCTGGAGGCGCTTGCGTCCGGCAATCTCGCCGACCTTGCGGAAGAACTCGACGTGGCTGAAGTTTCCCTCGCGGTTAGCGAGTACGTAGCGCTCGCCTTTCTTCCCGCGCTCCGCGATCGCGATCAGCCCCAGCGCCGTGTCGCGCACGTCCACCAGGCAGAGCCCGCCGGTGACGACGAAACGCAAACGCCCGCGCAGGTACTCGCGAATCGGCCAGGTCGTACCGCCGCGGCTGTCGCCGGGCCCGATGATGTAGCTCGGGTTGGCGATGACGATGTCGCGCCCGGCGTGCGCCGCTTCGAGGGCGTAGCGCTCCCCGGCGATCTTGCTCGCCGAGTAGGGCATGCGATCGACATCGGCGGGCGGAGTGTGGCTCTCGGTGATCAGATCGCCGGGGCCTGTGCCGGGGCCGAGCGTCGCGACGCTGGCGACGTGAACGAATCGAGCCATGGGATCGACGAGCTCGAGCAACCTTCGCGTGCCCTCCGCGTTTGTCGCCATCAGGCGATCCCGGTCTCGCTCCTCGTGCGCGACCAGCCCGGCGACGTGATAGACGAGCTCGCAGCCGGCAGTGGCCTCTCGTAAACCCTCGCTGTCGTCCATCGATACACGTAAGGGCTCGGCCCCGAGCTTTGCGAGCTCCCGCAGCGTGTCCTCGTCGCGGCCGAGCGCTCGCACGGGCTCGTCCCGCTCACGCAGGAGCCGAACGAGCTCCGAGCCGAGGAACCCGGTCGCGCCGGTGACGCAGATCACGCGGGGGCGTCCTTCGGCCGCCACAAGAACCAGGCGAGCGCAATCGGCGCCAGAATGGCCGAGACGATCTCGTTCGAGACGCACCAGGTGCAGTAGCGGCCGATGTCGTGGGCCTGGACGTAGAGCAGGTAGGCGTTGAAGCCGAGCACGGTGACGGCCATGGTCGCGCCCGCCTGCTTGGCGAGGGGATGACGCACCAGCGTCGTCGTCACGATGCTCAGGTAGGCAAGTAGGCCGAGGAGCGCTACCGGGATGCCGAACAGCTCCGACCAGCGCGATTTCTGCACGACCTCGCAGCCGCCCGTCAAGCAAATCGGGGCGCTGCCGTTGAAGTGCGTGTAGGTGAGGTAGCCGGCGATGCCCGCCCCGATCAGAGCGAGCACTCCGACGGCGACGCGGAGATTGCGCTCGCTCATTTCTTCAGCTGAGCGTTGATGGCGTCGGTGAAGGCCTGGAGAGGCTGGGCTCCGACGATTGTCACGGTCGTCTTGGAACCCGTAGACCCGAGAAGAAAGGACGGCGTTTCCAGTTCCTTGAAGGCCTGGTCGGCCAGTGCCTTCGCGGCGTCCATTTTCGGCACGACGGCGCTGGTGTTCCAAGTTGCGAAGACCTTGCTAGCGTCCAAACCCGGGACGGAATTGACGATCCCTCTCAAAAGAGAGTCGGTGGCGTAGCCGGTGTTCTCCGTGCCCTGGTTCTCGTACTCCAACTCGACCACGTTCCAGAGCTTGTTCTGGAGCCCGGCGGCCTGCGCCAGCCTGAGCATGCGCTCGGAATCCTTGGGGCCATTCGCAACAAAGGAGTCGACGAACGACTGGCCCTGGTACTCGATGCGGAGCTTCCCTGTCCGCACGTAATCCTGGATGATCGCGGGGAGGGTGGTTCGCGAGAAATCGCCGCAGGCCGGGCACTGCGGATCGGCGAACTCGACCATCGTCAGCTTGGCTTTGGGGCTCCCAAGCTCGATTCCCTTCTGCGGGATGCCGCTCAGCATCGCGTTGACCGAGCCGACCTGGATATTGCCGGCGCTGGGCTTTTTCGTGTGGTGACCGATCTGGGTTGCCACCACGAGCGCCACCACCAGGACGATCGCTCCTCCTACGACTGCCAGGATTCGTACAAGATCGTCGCGCTTCACTTCCGCCTCCTCGTTCGACCGACACCTCAGCTGGTTTGCCAGAGAAGAGTATTCGACGAGGCCACGCTCAGGGGCACAGAGTCGTTCTGGAGAACGGCTGCGCCGGCGGGCGCGGCCAGTTGTGATCGCAGTGAGCGGCCGGTGGCGATAATGAGCACATGTCTACGCAATTCGAGCACCTCAGCCAGGACCGTCTGCGCGCCCTCGTCGGTGCCGGGATAGCGCTCAACTCCGAGCTCTCGCTCGAAGGCGTTCTCTCGCGTCTGGTCGAGTCGGCCGCGAGCCTCACCGGCGCCCGTCACGCGGTTCTGGGAGTGGTCGCGACCTCTGGTAGTGAGCTCGAGCGCTTCGTCACCTTCGGAATCGAGCAGGGCACCGCCTTTAGCGCCGACGAGTTCCTTGGCGGGCCGGGAATGCTGAGCATCCCGATCCTGATTCGGGGCACGGCCTTCGGCAATCTCTTCCTGGCGGCCAAGCGGAACGCTCAGTTCTTCACCGCAGAAGACGAGGAGCTTCTACGCGTGCTTGCCGATCAGGCCTCGGTGGCGATCGAGAACGCGCGCCTGTACGAGTCGCAGGCGGGCTGGACGGCGCAGCTCGAATCACTGAACGAGGTGGGTAACGCACTCGTTCGCGAGACCGACCTCGCCAGGCTGCTCCAGCTCATCTGCCAGCGCCTGCGCGAGCTCTTACGGGCGCGGATGGTTGCGATCGGTCTGCCGGCGAGCGAGGAGGAAATGCGTTTCGCCGCCGCCGACGGCGAAGGCGCCACGGATGTGCTCGAGACGCGGATGCCGCGCGGCCGCTCGAAACTCGGGCTGGTGCTCGAGAGGCGCAGGAGCGAGCGCGTCGACTCGGCGATCGACGATCCCGAGGTGAACCCCGAGATCGCTCGCCGGATCGGCATCAACGCCGGCCTGTGGGTGCCGCTGCTCGTGCGCGAGCGGGCGATCGGCGTGATCATGGCCGTCGATCGTGTCGGCTCCGATCCCCGTTTCAGCGACGAGGATCTTCGCCTGGCCGAGGTCTTCGCTTCCAGGGCCGCGGTCGCTGTGGAGATGTCCGAGCGTGTCGCCCGGGATGCGCTGCGCCGTGTCGTCGCCGCGCAGGAGCTGGAGCGCCGCCGCCTCTCGCGCGAGCTCCACGACGAGACCGGCCAGACGCTCACCTCGGTGCTGCTGGGCCTGAACGCGATCGCCGAGGCGCCCGGTTCGGAGCGGGTCGGCGCCGAAGTCGAGCGTCTACACGGACTGGTGACCCAGACACTCAAGGATGTTCGCCGGCTCGCAGTCGAGCTGCGCCCGAAGGCGCTCGACGATTTCGGGCTTGTGCCTGCGCTCAAACGCTTGGGGACCGGCTTCAGCGAGCAGACGGGTATTCGTGTCGAAGTCGAGTCCTATCTGGGTGAGGATCGGCTTCCGAGCGAGATAGAGACCGCGCTCTACCGGATCGTGCAGGAGTCGTTGACGAACGTGGTCAAGCACGCTCGCGCTAGCTTGGTTAGCGTCCTGATCACGCGCAAGAACGGTAGTGTGATTGCGGTGATCGAGGATGATGGACGCGGTTTCGACGCCGGAGCCAGGCGCGACGAGGGTCTCGGACTCGTCGGAATGGAGGAACGAGTGGCGCTTCTGAACGGAAGACTGCAGGTCGAATCGAGCGAGGGTGCGGGTACGACCGTCGTGGCCGAGGTGCCACTGCCATGAGCATCCGCGTTCTCATCGTCGATGACCACGCGGTCGTCAGGGCCGGCTTACGGCACGTACTCGACGCGGAGCCGGACATCGAGACCGTGGGTGAGGCCGGAGACGCGCGCGAGGCAGTTTTCGAGGCGCGCTTACGGAAGCCGGATGTCGTCTTGATCGACGTCGTGATGCCCGGGAAGAGTGGCATCGAGGCGACGCCCGAGCTGCTCAAGGAGTCGCCCGCCTCGAAGGTGCTGGTGCTGTCGATGCAGGACGATCCCAGCTACGTGCGTGAAGCTTTCGCCGTCGGCGCGAGCGGCTACGTGCTCAAGGAGGCAGCCGGTAGCGAGCTGATCACGGCCGTGCGGGAAGTTGCGCGAGGCGGTCGCTACGTTCATCCGGAGCTGGGCGCGCGGCTGATCGAGGCCGAGGCGAAGGCTCGTGCCGATGCCGAGCTCGATCCCCTCTCGGAGCGCGAGCGAGAGGTGCTGCGCCTGCTCGCGCTCGGACATACCAACCAGGAGATTGCCAAGAAGCTCTACATCTCGGTCCGCACGGCCGAGACGCACCGGGCGCACATCATGCAGAAGCTACGCCTGATGACCCGCGCCGAGCTGGTCCGCTACGCCCTCGAGCGAGGTCTCCTCGATGAGGTGCGTCGCGGCGAAGGCGAGAGCGCGTAGTTTCTCCCGATCGCCGATCAGAGGCGCGGACGATGAGCTCGCTCGTGGCGACGGCGACAATGCGATCGGGATGGAGAGCTACGGAGTCGTATGGCAGGAAAACGACCGCGTGCCGGTGGCGGGAAAGCTGGAAATCGACTCTGTGGGACTGCGTCTGGAGGGGAACGACCGCAGTCATCTCACCGTTTACCTGCTTCCGATCTGCGAGCTGATCGGAGTTCGCGTCGGACGTGAGAGCCGCGATCGGCTGGACGAGCGGTCGACTCTCCTGCTCGAGCGTTCGAACGGCGACACGATTCGCATCGCCGCGCTTACGCAGGCCGGAATCGTCGCCGAGATCGCCGAGCGCCTCGCGGGTCTAGAGCCGCGAATGAGCGCAACCGGCTAGCCCGCCGCCGCGACCGGCAAGAGGGCGCGGCTCACGACGGCTCTCCTTCGGGTTCACCGACGAAAGTCGCAATGCCCGCGCAGTGGGCGGACTTTCGTCGGTTCCTACCAGCCCTTGAGTGGCGGGCCTTCGCGCACCGGCTCGACGCGGATACGCGCATCCACCGGCAGGTACCCCTCGGGCAGCGCGAACAACGGGTTGAGGTCGAGCTCGACGATCTCAGGCCGGTCGATAGCGAGCTTGGAGAGGCGAAGCACGAGATCGATCAACGCTGGCTCGTCGGCCGGCGGAGCTCCGCGGAAACCGGCCACCAGTCGCTTGGTGCGGCCGCTGGAGACGAGCTCCTCGGCATCTCGCGTGGTGATAGGCGCGATCCGGTAGGTCGTGTCGGCGATCAACTCGGCGAACACGCCGCCTGGTCCCAGGCCCACCAGCGGCCCGAACAGCGCATCCTCGACAACGCCGGCGAGCAGTTCGACCTTGCCATCCACCTGCTGCTGGATCAGGGCGGGCAGGCCGATCCGATCGATCGTTTGCTTGAGCTCCTCATCGCTGGAGATGCCGAGCGCAACCAGGCCCTTGTCGCTCTTGTGCAGTCCGGCTTCGGCCGCTTTCACGACGACCGGGTAGCCGAACTCGTTAGCGGTCGTCAGCGCCTCCTCACGAGTGGTGGCGACTCGTTGCTTGACGAACGGGATGCCGTAGGCGCCGAGCAGCTGCTCGATCTCGTTGGCTTCCAGCCAACCGTCGCCGCCGCGGGCGATCGCTGTGTCGATAACCGCGGCGCCGGTCTCGAAGTCGATGTCGTCGAGTTCGGGCACGGTGCCCAGAGGTCGCCGTAGCCAACGGCCGCGCTCGGCTGCGTGACCGAGCGCGTGTGCTGCCGACTCGGGGAAGTTGAAGGAGACGGAAAGTGATCCGAAGACCCGTTCGGGGCTCCCGGCGAAGACCGGAACGATCGGCTTAGTCGGCTTGTCTTCGGCCAGCACTTGCTCGATTGCCTCGACGATCCGCTCGGTCTTGACGCTGACCATCGGGATCGTCATGACGATCACGGCATCGACACGAGCATCGGCGAGCGCGATACGGATCGCGTTGGCGAATACCTCTCCGGTCGCCGTCCCGAGCATGTCGATCGGGTTGCGAACGGTGGCCTCGGCGGCGAGCAGCTTACGCAGCAGCTGCTGGCTCTCCTCGGTCAGCTCGGGCAGAGTTAGGCCGGCCGCCTCACAGGCGTCGGCGCAGATCACTGCCAGGCCACCGGCATTGGTCACGATTGCCACCCTGTTGCCGGAGGGGAGCGGCTGACCGGCGATGAGGCGGGCAGTTTCGAGCAGCTCTGCGAAGGTCTCGGCTCGGATCACGCCGGCTTGGTGGAAAAGCGCCGTCGTCGCCGTTTCGGAGCTGGCGAGCGCCGCCGTGTGTGAGCTGGCTGCGCGCTTGCCGGCGGTGGAGCGCCCGCTCTTCAAAGCCAGGATCGGTTTCCGCCGAGCCACACGACGGGCGATACGGGCGAATTTCTTCGGGTTACCGAACGACTCCAGGTAGAGCAGGATGAGGTCGGTCGTATCGTCGTCTTCCCACCACTCGAGCAGGTCGTTCGGGGAGACGTCGGCCGTGTTGCCGACCGAGACGAAGGCGGAGACTCCGAGGCCGCGTGCACGCGCCGCGTCGAGAAGCGCGACGCCGAGCGCACCGCTTTGCGAGGACAGCGCCAGCCTTCCCGGGGGAGGCTCAACGGCGCCGATAGTCGCGTTGAGGTGCGTTGCGGCCGATGAGAGCCCGAGGATGTTCGGGCCGAGCAGGCGGCCTCCATACATGCGCACGAGAGCCAGTAGCTCGTCCTGGAGGTCCTGCCCGTCGATGCCGACCTCGGCGAACCCGGCAGAGATGACCGCGACCGCGCGGACTCCCTTTCGCAGCGCCTCGTCGACCACGTCGAGCACGACTCGTGCCGGGGTACAGACGATGGCCAGATCGATCGAATCGTCGATCTCGCTGACCGAGCTGTAGGCGCGAACGCCCGCAACCGGAGTGGCGGACGAGTTCACGGGATAGACAACGCCAGTGAAACCGGCCGACAGGATGTTCCGGAAGAGGTCGCCGCCGACCGATCCTTCGCGCGCCGAGGCGCCGATGATGGCTACGCTCTTGGGGAGGAAGAAGGGCTTGAGCGAAGCGGCGACGGCTTCGTGATCTCTTGCGCCCACCCACTCGAGCAAGTGCTCGGTCGGCGCCAGCGAGATCTCCATCTCGACGATGCCCATGTCGAGCTCGCGGTGGAGGCTGAAGCCGCTCAAAGTCAGCATCTCGAGCGCCTTCATGTTGTCGCCCTTGACCAGCGCGACGAAGCTGCGAATTCCAACTGCCGACGCCCGCGCGACGAGTTGGTTGAAGACCTGAGTCCCAAGCCCCCATCCCTGGAGGTGGTCGGAGACGACGAAGGAAACCTCGGCTCGGTCGCGCTGGCGCAGACGGTCGTAGCTACCGAGCGCGACGACCTCTTCGCCCTCCTCGCCGGCGCGCATTGCAATCAGGGCACCCTGTTCGAGCCAGTCGCAGTCGACCATCCCTTTGAGCAGCGAGGCGTCGATCTTGGCCGCGCCGTGGAAGCGCTGCGTGTAGCTCTCGGGCGAGAGATTGCGCAGGAACTGGATGACGGGCTCGACCTCCTCTGCCAACGGCGGTCGAAGCCGGACGGTGCTGCCGTCGCGGAGAATGACGTCGGTCGGGCCGGAGAGCAGCTCTCTCGCACGTGTTCGTTCGTTCTGCCCGTCCTCGGACGTGAGCTGCGGCCCGGCTGTGGCCGTGCTGTCAGCGCTCTCTGACATCTTTCGCTCCTCGCTCTTTCTTCAGTTCTTGCAGAGTTCTCCGACCTCGCCAGTGGGACGCGGGTCTTTGCCTGCGGCGCCTCCGGAAGAGGTTGCTCTCCGAGCGCTCGCGACCAGTGTAGGCGCGAGCAAGAGCCAGTTCATGGTACCTGTGCGACCGCGCCTCTTTTTGCTTGATGCGAGCTCATGGAGATCGCCGCCGGCCCGAAGCACTCCTGGGCCGGCGGCGATTCCGCGATCCGTGTGGATCTCTTGCGCCTACTTCGCCTGGGCTTGCCGCTGGATCTCGGCGAGCACGTTCGGATCGGCGAGCGTCGTGGTGTCGCCGAGCGCTCGGTTCTCGGCCACGTCGCGCAGGAGGCGGCGCATGATCTTGCCGCTTCTGGTCTTCGGCAGTTCTTGCGTGATCACCACGGTCGCGGGCCTGGCGATCGGGCCGATCTTTTTGCCGACGTGGGCGCGCAGTTCCTTGATGACATCGTCCGAGCCCTTCGCACCACCCTTGAGCGTGACGAAGGCGACGATCGCCTGGCCGGTGATCTCGTCGGCTCGACCGCAGACGGCGGCCTCGGCGACCAGCGGGTGATCGACGAGCGCGCTCTCGATCTCGATCGTCGAGATGCGGTGGCCGGAGACGTTCATCACGTCATCGACCCGGCCGAGCAGCCAGAAATCGCCGTCCTCGTCGATCCGGGCACCGTCGCCGGCGGCGTAGTTCCCCGGGAATAGAGACCAGTAGTTGGAGAGAAAACGATTGGGATCGTTGTGGATGCCGCGCAGCATCGATGGCCAGGGCTTGCGTAGAACGAGATAGCCGCCTCCACCCGGTCCGACCTCGTTCGATGACTCGTCGTAGACGGCGGCGTCGATGCCCGGGAAGGGCTTGCTGGCCGAGCCAGGCTTGAGTGTCGTGATGCCAGGCAGCGGCGTGATCAGGATCGAGCCCGTCTCCGTCTGCCACCAGGTGTCGACGACCGGCGCTTTGCCGCCGCCGATGTGATCGCGGTACCAGATCCAGGCCTCGGGGTTGATTGGCTCGCCGACCGAGCCCAGCAGCCTGATCTTGGAGAGGTCGTGCTTCTGTGCGTACTCGGGGCCCCACTTCATGTGCGAGCGGATCGCGGTCGGAGCCGTGTAGAGGATCGTCACGCCGTAGCGCTCGCAGATGTCCCACCAGCGGTCCTTGTCGGGGAAGTCCGGCGTCCCCTCGAAGATGACCGAAGTGGCCTGGTTGGCGAGCGGTCCGTAGAGGATGTAGGAGTGTCCGGTGATCCAGCCGATGTCGGCTGTGCAGAAGTAGACGTCGCTGTCGGCCTTGAGATCGAAGATGTAGTAGTGAGTCGTCGCGGCGCCGACCAGGTAACCGGCGGTGGTGTGGATGATTCCCTTCGGCTTCGCGGTCGTGCCGCTCGTATACATGAGGAAGAGCAGATCTTCCGAGTCCATCGGCTCGCAGGGGCAGCTCGCCGGGTCGCTCGAGGCGTCCTTGGCCAGGTCGTCGTAGCGGATGTCCGTGCCCTCGTTCCAGGCCACGTCACCGCCGCTGTGGCTGACGACTAGCACCTTCTGGACGCTGGGCGTATTGGCCGCGGCCTCGTCGGCGATCTTCTTGAGCGCCAGCGGCTTGCCGCGCCGGTAGCCCTCGTCCTGAGTGATCAGGATCTCGGCCTCGAAGTCGCTGGCGCGGTCGGCCAGTGCCTCAGCCGAGAAGCCGCCGAAGATGACGCAGTGCGGGGCGCCGAGGCGTGCACAGGCGAGCATGGCGACGGGCAGCTCGGGAATCATTCCCAGGTAAATGGCGACCGGCGTTCCCTTCTTGACGCCGAGCGACTTGAGCACGTTGGCGAAGCGGACGACCTCGCTCTGCAGGTTGGCATAGGTAACGGTGCGCCTGGTGTCCTCCAGTTCCCCTTCCCAGTAGAAGGCGACCTTGTCCCCGGCACCCGACTCGACGTGGCGGTCGACGCAGTTGTAACAGACGTTTAGCTTGCCGCCGAGATACCACTTGGAGTAGGGCATCTCCCACTCGTAGAGTTTGTTGAAGGGCTCGAACCACGAGACTCGGGTGCGGCCCTCGGTCTCCCAGAACTCGTCGAAGTCGCGCTCGTAGATATCGGCCTTAGCGTTGGCCTGAGCGGCGAACTCAGCCGACGGCGGGTAGCGACGCTCCTCCTCCGTAGACATCATGTGGATGGCGTGCTCGCCCTGCTCGCTGCTGCCCATTCCCGACCTCCTGGAGTGTCCGTCTCCGACGAGAGCTCAACGTCATCTCGACTGACGAGCCTGGCTCCTGCCGGCGACGGTGTTTCCTTTGCCGAGCGGTATTCCAGTCAGCAAAAATGACCTGGTTATTTTCGGGCACAAGGCTATCACTGCCCATCTGTCGCCCGCAGGCTCTTCGGCGGCTCTCGGCCCCTCTTTTTAGCGGTCGCTTGGGCGAATGAAAAGCGCTCGACGAAGGGACCGGCGCAGTAACGACACGGGCTCGGAGAGGATCGTGCTGCCAGCGACCCGAGGCGATGGCGGAGCCGGGTTTCGCCCGGTGGTAGCCGCCGCCGACCAGTGACGCGAGATGGGCCTCAGCGGACTGCTTTCAAACCCGCTGGAGCCGCTTGCCGAGCTACTCGAAAAGTCGCACAAGCCCCGCTTATAACCTAAGGACTGCTTCGATTGGAAGACACTCGTGCGCCCCATGGCAAATCCCGCGATGTCCGATAGCGTAATGCCTGCTATAAACACCTATTCGAGGCCATCGGCACGAGCTTTGCCAGCAAAGGCGTGACCGGTTCATCGCCCACGGAATCAATGAAGTAATGACCGTCGAGAGGTGAGAATGGCGCGTGCGAACAGAAACCTTGCTTGCATCGGCCGGATCGATAATCGAGCGTTTGCGTCCGGATAATGGCGCTAATCGAGACACGTGGGATGACGAAGGTCTTCCGGACGCCGCTCAAGGGCCCCGGCCTCGCCGGTTCAGTGAAGCACCTGTTTACACGCCGATTCACTGACCGTGTCGCTGTCGCCAACGTTGATCTGACGATCGAGGCGGGCGAGGCCGTCGCCTACGTCGGGCCGAACGGCGCCGGCAAGTCGACGACGATCAAGATGCTCACCGGGATCCTTGTCCCGACCAGTGGAGAGGTGCACGCCAACGGCGTCGTGCCGCACAAGCAGCGGATCCAGAACGCGCGCAACATCGGCGTCGTCTTCGGCCAGCGTACGCAGCTGTGGTGGGACATCCCCGTGCGCGAGTCGCTGGCGCTGCTCAAGGAGATCCATCGCATCCCGCAGGATCGCTACGAGGCGACGCTGCAGAGCTTCAACGAGCTGCTGGAGCTGGGGGAGTTGCTGCCAGTCATCGGAAGGCGGCTCTCGCTCGGTCAGCGCATGCGCGCCGATCTCGCGGCTGCGCTGCTCCACGACCCGAAGATCCTCTACCTCGACGAGCCGACGATCGGTCTCGACATCTCCGTCAAAGACCGCGTACGGGCTTTCATCAAACAGCTCATCGCCGAGCGCGGAACCACTGTGATGTTGACGACGCACGACCTCGGCGACATCGAAGACATCTGCCGCCGAATCGTCATCATCGACGAGGGCCGGATCATCTACGACGGTGATCTCCAGGCCGTCAAGGACACCTTCGCCCGGGAGCGCTCGATGCACTTCCAGCTCCACCACCCGCCCGCCGACCCGGCAGCGATCGCCGCCCGTGTCCCCGGTGTCAAGCTGGTGGCGGGCGAGAAACCCGAGCAGCTTGGCGTTCACTTCGATCGCTTCGAGGTCTCCGCCGCGGACGTGGTTGCGGCAGTGATGACCGAGGCCGACGTGATCGACTTCCACATCGACGAGCCGGCGATCGAGGACGTCATCCGTAAGGTCTACGCAGGCCAGCTCGACCTCAGCGCAGCGGAGGCGTGAGCCTGATGCGTCGCGCCTACGTGATGCACGCGAAGCTCGGCCTGCAGCAGATGCTCGCCTATCGGGCCGGCTTCTTCCTCGGCCTGCTCGGCAACCTCTTCTTCCTACTCTCGATGTTCTACCTCTGGAGAGTCCTGCTCAAGAACCCGCGCTTCACACATGCCCTCGGCTGGGACTGGTCGCAAATGAAGGCCTACCTCCTGATCGGCTTCATCACGGGGATTCTCGTCTCGACCTTCACCGACTACACGATGGCGAATCGCATCCGCACGGGAGATGTCGCGCTCGACCTGGCGAGGCCGATCGATTATCAGAAGGCTCGCTTCTCGGAGACACTCGGCGTGGCTCTGTTCGAGTTCTGCACGGCAGTCTCGGTCTGCGCCATCGTCGTCGCCGTCTTCGGCGGCATGCAGCCGCCGACACTCCAAGCCGGGCTGCTCTTCACGGTTAGCCTGCTGCTCGTCGTCCCGCTCAAGTTCGGGATCGTCTACATGAGCGGACTGGTTTGCTTCTGGACGACAAACTACCTCGGTGTCTCCTGGTCGCGTCAGGCGATCGTGAACATCATGTCGGGCGCGCTGGTGCCGATCGTGCTCTTCCCGGTCTGGCTGCAGGGAGTGGCGAACGTCTTACCTTTCCAGGCAATAGTCTGGACGCCCGCCAGGATCTACCTCGGCACGATCCACGGCACGGAGGCCGTCATGTGGCTCGCCATCGAAGCCGCCTGGGGCGTCGGGCTCTGGATCCTCGCGCGCCTGATGTGGAAGGTCGCCGTGCGCAAGCTAGTCATCCAGGGCGGATAGGCATGGTCGTCGCTTCGCGCATCGGTCGCCCGATCGTGCTCTATGCGCGCTGCCTGGCCGTGCAGATCAAGGCGGTGCTCGAGTACCAGGCCGACTTCTGGATCCTGATGATGGCGTCGGTGTTGATGAACCTGGTTGGGTTCGTCTTTCTCTGGACGATCTTCAGCAAGATCCCCGACGTCGACGGCTGGACCTTCTGGCAGGTGGTCGTGATCTACGCACTCGTCTTCGTCGCCGAAGGCGTCGGCTCGCTGTTCTTCGAGGGCACCTGGAACCTCGCCTTCCTCGTCAACCGCGGTGAGCTCGACTTCATGCTGCTACGACCGGTTTCGCCCATCTCGCAGGTTATGAACTGCGCGGTTGGCATTAACGGGCTCGGCAACCTGCTGCTCGGCGGCACTCTGATAGGGCTCAGCCTCAGCCACCTGCACATCCATTGGACACTGGGACGAGTCGCGCTCGCACTACTCCTGCTCGTATCGGCGATCGCGACCAAGATCGGGCTCAACCTGGCCACAAACGCGTCGGCGTTCTGGATCCAGAGTCCGTTCAGCGGTTTCGCCTTCTCAATGCACCAGCTCGGCGACCTCGCGCGCTACCCGATCACGATCTACGCGTCTGCCGTGCAAGCCCTGATCACGGTGGCGGTGCCGTTCGCCTTCATCAGCTTCTTCCCGGCGGCCGCTGTCTTCTCGAAAAACGGCTGGCGCCTGGGCGGTGTCGAGCTACCGCTGCGCTGGTTCGGTTTGGCCACGCCGCTGGTGGCCGTCTACTGCTGCTGGATGGGTGTCTTCCTTTTTCGACGTGGCCTGCGGCGCTACGAGAGTGCCGGGAACTAGAGGGTTGACATAGAACTGCCCGCCGCCGTTGACAACGATGTAGCGCGGAGCTACCTGGAGCGGCAGCACTCGAGATGGAGCTAGTCAGATTCGAATTCAATGCCTCTCGCGTTCTCGGGGCGCCGTCGAGTGTGCTTCGCCGGAGAGCACAGTGTGGACACACGGGCTCGGAGAGCGAAGTGCACTAAGTGGTGTCAGACGGGCTCCGGAAGGCCAGTCACGCCTGGCCGCACGGAGCCCGCCGGCCGAGGACGCGAGATGGCGGAGGCCGGGTTTGAACCGGCGACCTACGGGTTATGAGTCCGTCGCTCTAACCAGCTGAGCTACTCCGCCCGGAGCAATAGAGTAGTACGCGAGCGCAACTTACACGCAGTTTCAACGCAAGCTCACGAGTCCCGTTCTCCGGCAACTCGTCCGCGACGTTTACCGTCGTCGGGGAGCGGTCATAAACTCCGCTAGATGGAGATGCGCGTTCTCGGCCAGACGGGCGTGCGGGTGAGCCCGCTCTGTCTCGGCGCGATGATGTTCGGCGCTTGGGGCAACCCCGACCACGAGGACGGGATCCGGATCATCCACCGGGCGCTCGACGCGGGCATCAATTTCATAGACACGGCTGACGTCTACGCGCGCGGAGAGTCGGAGGAGATCGTCGGCAAGGCGCTAGCCGGCAGCAGGCGCGATAACGTCGTCCTGGCCACCAAGGTGCACGGGACGATGGGCGAGGACGCGAACGAGCAGGGAAACTCGCGCCGCTGGATCATGCGCGAGGTGGAGGCGAGCCTGCGCCGGCTCGGCACCGACTGGATCGATCTCTACCAGATCCACCGTCCCGATTCGTCTTGTGCGATCGAGGAGACGCTCGGCGCTCTGACCGACCTCGTCCGGGCCGGCAAGATCCGCTACTTCGGTAGCTCGACCTTCCCGGCGCACGAGATAGTCGAGGCGCAATGGGTCTCGGAGAAAAAGGGGCTCGGCCGTTTCGTCTGCGAGCAGCCCCCCTACTCGATGTTCGTGCGCGGGGTCGAGGCAGACGTGCTGCCCGTCTGCGAGCAGTACGGGATTGGTGTGATTCCCTGGAGCCCGCTGGCGGGAGGCTGGCTATCGGGCCGCTATCGAAAGAATGCGGAGCTACCCAGCTCCCACCGCGCGACGCTGATGGCCAGGAACTTCGACCTGTCGCTGCCCGTTAATCAAGCCAAGCTCGACGCCGCGGACAAGCTCGCTGCTCTAGCCGAAGAAGCCGGTCTCTCGCTCGTTCAGATGGCGCTTGCCTTCGTGCTCGAGCATCCGGCTGTGACGGCGGCGATTATCGGTCCGCGCACGCTTGAGCAGCTCGAAGGGCAGCTTGGCGCGGACGAGATCAGGCTCGACCCACAACTGCTCGACCGCATCGACGAGGTAGTTCCGCCGGGGACGACGATCAACCCGGTTGACCGGGGCTGGGATCCGCCCCTGCTCGCCTCTGCGAAGTCGAGGCGCCGAAGTTAGTTAGCGCCGTGGGCGCAGCGAGAGCAGGCGCAGGGTGAAATCTTCGCTGTAGTGGACGCGCCCGACGAAGAGCGATCGGCTGGTGCGGCTCCGCATGGTGATGCGGAGCGGAAGGGAGTTGGCGGCGTTCAGCCACCAGTTGATGGTCTCGGTGCCGCCGGTCCCGCCACCGTGGATAGAGAGGGTTGTCCGGGCATGGACGTCCCGGACGAACTTGCTCCCGATCTTGATTGTGGCCCGCCCTAGGATGCGCACATCGCCAGTCTCCGACCCTCGACGGGTGCTGCAGCGGAACGGATAGACGGCTCCGTGCACGAACTTTCTGGGCAAGAGAAGACGGTCGTCGCAGGTGTAGGTCGTGTGGTCGTGCTGGCCGAAGAAGCTGTGCCTTTCGTCCGAGACGCGAAGCACGACTCCGACTGCAGTCGAACAGAAGGTCCAGATCGTCGATCGTCCCTGGAGTGCCGTCCAGCGTAACTGCACGCCGCAGGGCACCTCGATCGCTGTGATGCTCGTCGTGGTGGGATAGGTGTGGTGAGCGCCGCCCAGAGCATCGATCGACTCGTGACCCTTGGTCGCGTACAGATAGACGCCGTTGAGCGCGCTTGAGCCGTGCTTGCTGGTGCGGTAGTAGTGGAGCGCCTCCTTGATCGAGGCCGCCTGACTGGAATCGTGGAGGATGAGTCCCGTGGCCCAGGCGATCACGAGCGCCAAGACGAAAGCCAACGCGCTGGCGCAGAGCCAGATCACGACACGCTTGAGGCGCTTACTGCGCTTCATCGAGAAGACCCTAACCTCTATGGTTGATCTGTGCGGCGGGCACTGCCGGTCGCCTCGGGGCCAGCCGCAGGACGTCGTTTGCGGTTGCGGTCGCCGGGTAGCTACTCTCGAAGCACCGCCTGGGAGGGCGGTTCATGGCACAAGAAACCGGTTCTGTAGACAGGCCGCGCGTCGGCCCCTCGTACTTGCCCGTTCAGGAGCGGTTGAAGACCTGGACCGAGTTCACGATCCTTCCCGACGACGAGGTGTTGAGTGAGCAGGCCGGTCGCTGCATCGACTGCGGCGTGCCTTACTGCCACACCCTTGGTTGCCCGCTTGGGAATCTGATTCCGGAATGGAACGAGCTCGTCTCTCACGGCGACTGGTACGAGGCCTTTCTCCGCCTGGACGCGACCAACAACCTGCCGGAGATCACGGGCCGGATCTGCCCGGCGCCCTGCGAGGCTGCCTGCACGCTCGCCGTGAACACCGATGCGGTCACGATCGAGCAGATTGAGCTCGCCATCATCGAGCACGCCTTTGCGGCCGGATGGGTGGTTCCACGACCTCCGGCACAGCTGAGCGGTTGCAGCGTCGCCATCGTCGGTAGCGGGCCTGCCGGCCTCTCCGCCGCCCAGCAGCTTCGCCGTGCCGGGCACGAGGTGACGGTATTCGAGCGATCGCCTCGTATCGGCGGTCTTCTCCGCTACGGCATTCCCGATTTCAAGCTCGAGAAGCGAATCATCGATCGGCGCCTGGAGCAGATGGCGGCCGAGGGAGTTGGCTTCGAGACCGGCGTAACGATCGGCGAGGATATCCGCGCCGCCGAGCTGCTCGAGAAGTTCGACGCCGTACTGCTGGCGATCGGCGCGGGCGAGCCCCGCGATCTGCCCGTTCCCGGGCGCGAGCTCGGCGGCATCCACTTTGCGATGGACTTCCTCGTCCCGGCCAACCGCTTCGGTGCCGGCGAGATCGACGCGAACGCGATCATCTCGGCAGAGGGCAAGGACGTGCTCGTGATCGGCGGCGGCGATACCGGCTCGGACTGCGTCGGCACCGCCAACCGGCTCGGCGCCAAGTCGGTGCGCCAGATCGAGATTCTGCCCAAGCCGCTCGAGTGGGCCGAGAGGGGAAACCCGAACTGGCCCTATTGGCCGAACATCCTGCGCAGCTCCAGCTCGCACCTGGAAGGCTGCGAGCGCGACTGGTCGTTGACGGCGCGCAGCTTCGCGGGCAGCGAAGGACACCTTCGCGAGGCCGAGCTCGTGCGCGTGGAGTGGAAGTCGTCCGACAACGGTGGCCCGCCCCGGCCCGAAGAGGTGCCGGGCAGCGCCCATAGCGTCAAGGTCGACCTCGTGCTCCTCGCCATGGGCTTCGTCCACGTCGAGCACTCGAAGCTGGTGAAGGATCTCGGTCTCGATCTCGACGAGCGCGGCAACATCCAGGTCTCGGGTCACGAAACCTCGGTCGCCGGTGTCTACACGGCCGGCGACGCCCACACGGGCGCCTCGCTCATCGTCACGGCCGCTCACCACGGCCGGGAGGCCGCTAGGGCGATCGACGAGTTCTTGCGCGCCTGAGGGGAGGCCCGGACGCCTGACTTCTCGGCGCGCGTTCGGGAAGATCGTCAGGAGCGGCTAGGCGGCATCGAGCGCGCGGAGGCGCGACCCGGCTTCGGCGGCGAGCTCAAGCCGCTCGACCACGACGTCGAACACGTTCTCGTCGCTGTTGTAATCGAGCCCGAAGTCGGGGGCTGCGTTCACCTCGAGTACGCAGAAGCCGCCTCCCGGCAGCGGCAAGATGTCGACGACCGCGAGCTCGAGGCACGTCATCTCGACGGCCTCGAGCGCCAACCTGGCAGCGCGCGGCTCGACCGTCTCGGCGATGCGTTGGGCGCCGCAGGAGACGTTCGTTCGCCACTCGCCGTCACTTACCCGCCGCCTCACGGCGCCGGCAACCGCTCCATGGGCGACGAGCACGCGTAGGTCGAAGCCGATCGGCGGAATGAGCTCCTGGGCGATCGCACCGCCGCGCTTGAGCCAGGGGCGACCTGCGAGTTTTTGCGCCAACCGGTTCAACCCACGGATCTCCTCGACGCGGAAGACGTCCATCCCCCAGCTGCCGAAACGAGGTTTGATCACCAGTGGTAGCAAGGAGGCGAGCGCGGTCCAGTCGTCGCCTACGAGCCGAGTCTGCGGTGTCGGTACGAGACCACTCTCGAGCAGGCGCGCGCTCAGAAGCTTGTCGTGCCCGGCGAGGAGTGCCTCGGGGCGATTGAAGACGCGCACACCGCGTCGTTCCAGCTCGACCAGATCGGAGAGACCGTGCTCGATTCCGTCCAGCGTTCGGCGCACGCCGAGGCGCGCGAGCACGATGTCGCCGGGGCCGAGGACGTGCAGCGCGGAGCGGGGGTCGAGTACGCCGTAGGACTCGCTCGCCCGCCAGGCCGAGGCCAGGGCGACGTTCGTCTCCGTGTGAGAGTGAGCGATGATCGCGAAGGCCATCACCGCCAGCTTGACGCTTGCCGTTGCGTCCGTGTGGCGCCGTTACCAAGTTGTTCCAGTCCAGGCGCGAAGTTGTCACGTCCAGCGTTCGGGTTAGCTCGCCTCCGATCGCGATTGCCCCCGCAGCCATCTCGCGGCGACGGTTCCCGTGCACGCGAGATGAATCGCCCGGCCGCGGCTTTACAATCCCCGAATGATGGCATCGGAATCGGTTCGCCCGGAGCATCCCGAGTACTTCATGCAGATCGCCATGGCGGTGCGTGAGCGGGCGAACTGCCTCGGTAGTCGCGTCGGCGCCGTGCTCGTCCTCGGCGATCGCGTGATCGCGACTGGTTACAACGGCACGCCCGAGAACATGACCAACTGCGACGAGGGTGGCTGCGATCGCTGCGCCCATCGCGACCAGTACGAATCGGGCACGGCCTACGACGTTTGCATCTGCGTTCACGCCGAGCAAAACGCGCTACTTTCGGCCGCGCGCTTCGGCACCGCGGTCGAGGGTACCGTCCTCTATACGACCACTCGTCCCTGCTTCGGCTGTACCAAGGAGCTCCTGCAGGCTCACGTCAGCGCTGTTTACTACCTGCACGAATGGAGTCACCCCGACGAGCGGCTGGCGCAGGAGTACGAGCGGCTCCAGGGCCGCTTCCCCGGCGGTGTCAAGAAGGTGGAGATGCCCGATCCACGCGAAGCCTGGGCGCGCGGACTCACCGCCTCGACTCCGTTCGACATCGAGTTCGCCGCCGACGACGACGAGCAGCCGCCGAGCCGCTAGCGCCAGACCCTGCGGACGAGCGCAAACACCACGAATACGCCCTCGTACAGCCCTGAGAGCCAGTAATACGGCTCACCGCTATGCCAGATCCCGCCGTTCAAAACCTCCGACAACGCCGACGCTCAGATCTGAGCGATCAAGGGCCTCCTGTCTCTCGGGCTCGAGCTGTTCACCGATTCCGATAACCTCGCCTCGCAGCGAGTCGCCGGGAAGGTGGGCTTCCAGCGCGAAGGCGTCCTCCGCTCGCACCTTCTTCATCCGGACGGTCGGCGCCGGGACTCGGTGATGTTCCCGCTGCTCCCCGGCGAGCTGGTCCCTTCGCGCCGAGGGCGAAGAGCCTGACGTGGGCGAG
>PMZQ01000008.1 GCA_003170155.1 Actinomycetota bacterium
TGTCCAACTACTCGCACGGCCCGACACCGCGATTCGCCCGCCTGAGCCGCGGCTTGTATCAACTCACGAACGGCGAATAAAGCAGGACGGAGTCGTACCCCCGGGTGCGGCTCCGTTCTGGCGATCCGGGGAGCATTACGGCGTGAGGCGTCACCGGCTTGGTGCTGGAGGCGCGATCGCGACCCCATTCCTCGAACTACGGATTCGGGGCCGATAGGCTTTCCGTGTGACAAGACCACCGCTGGACCCGGCGCGAGGTGCGGAAGCGGCCAGGAAACTCAAGTCCTTGGGCGTCAAGGGCATCCTCATCAAAGCTGCAGAGCTTGGTTACATCACGCAGGTGACGTGCAGGATGCCTGAGTGCTTCTGTCCCGAAGAGCTGGGCGGTGCTTGTCACTTCGAACCGGTCACTCACCCAGGGACCGACTGGATGCCGACCCACGAGCATTTCCCACGCTCGAAGCGAGACGGGGGCCGTAGAAGTGTCGACAACGCGGTCCTTGCCCACCGCCTCTGCAACAGGATCGACTATTCGATAACCGTTGGGCGGTCATACGCGAAAGATCTCGAGAGAGTCAGAAAAGCTCGCGAGGCGGCCGCCGGGAGCTAATGCGTCGAGCGGCACAATCTCAACGCNNACGCCGCCGACCCTGCGCCCTCGCCAACGCACGCTCATGTGTAAATAGGACCCGTCCTCGAGCCGCTGCAGGTGCGAGACTTAGCGTGCCGCTGTTCAATGCTGACGCGCCATTCATCCTCGACCCGGAAATTTGAAGCTTCCAGAACCCGACACCGTTCGCAGCTACGACCTCTTCCTCTCTTCAAGCGACGAAGAGGAGACACGACGACTTCGCGAGCGCGCTCGCCGGCTCGTAGACGACGTGATCAACCCTCGTCTCGCCGATTACGAGCAGGCTGGTGTCCGCCTGGCCGTCCAAGGCTGGGAGCAGACGCCGGCGCAGCGCGTTGAGCCTGGGCAGGTCAATCAGCTGTTCGTCGCAAAAGCGCGGCGTTCGTCTCTGACGATGGTGCTGCTGTTAGACGAGATCCTGCCTGGGACGCAGGAGGAATTCGAAGCTGCTCTCGCAGATCCTAAACCTCAGGTTTCGGTTCTCGTCTTCGAGCGACCAGGCGGCTCGGATCAGGCGAAGACTGCAAAGCTGGCGGATTACCTCGAGCAGTACGCGGATCAGATCCTCTACAACAAACGCTGTGGTCAGCCCGACAGTGATGAGGCATGGCTTGCGCTCGTGAATACCATTCTCGGATTCGTCTTCAGTGCGATGCAGCAGAACGATGAGCGTGCGCAGAGACGTCTAACGGAGGTTCGCCAGTGAGTGCCTCTGACGACACCGCGATACTTGCCGCGCTCCTTTGGGACAAGCCGGCACTCCTGCGTAGCGAAACGCCGGGCGCATCCGCGTTCGCTCGGGCGCTCGATCCTCCTCCATACCACGAGGATCTCGAGACGGACGATGCTCCGCTTTCGATTGCCGCTCATGCAATCCGCCTTGAGCTTTATGGCGAGGCCGAGAAGGCGCTTGAGCAGTACGCGCGGCTAGGCGAGATAGAAGGATGGGCATCGGTCCTCGCCGGCTTCCTTCTCGCTTGGTCTTCGGTCCCCGCCGATCCTGCAGTAATCGACGGTGTCGTACGTGCAACGCGCGAGCTCGATATTAAGGACGATTCTCTCCGGGTGCGACTGGCGGTCAAGCTCGCCACCTATGCGCTCGACAAGGGGCGAAGCGATCTGTTCTCCGAGCTGTTGATCGAAGCTGCTAACGCAGCTCCGGCTGGCACTTCTCTCCGGCGCGCGTTGCGCATCTCGTGTGCGAATCTCCTTGGTGGGCGTCTGGAAGAAGAAGACTTCGTGATTCCCTCGGAAAGCGATCCACTTGTCGACTATCCGTGGATCGACGATCTCGCTCTAAAAGCCGCCCGAGCCGAAATCACCGAGTTGGTGAAGACTCGCGCGAGCAGTCCGTGGAGCTGGTCGATGCGAAGCGGACGAACACCACTCGATGAGGTGATCGCTGCTGAACGACAGGCGACCTGGGCAGGTGCGCTCTGGTTGCGCGATCCGATCCGACAGCAACTCGCCGCGCAGACACTGGCAAGCGGGGCAGCCGATGCGTACCGAACTCTTTACGCGCTCACGATGTGGGTCCTAAGTGGCGGCGGTGACATCGAGCGCATTGTCGACTTAGCTGAACCTAGACTGGATAATGACGCAGCGGACGCGCTTGTCGCTCAGGTAGAGGCGCAGACGGTCATCCCGCGCGTCGCGAACGGAGCTCTGCCGAAAGTAGCCGTTGCACTGTGGGATCTCCTTTCGCCAGAGACGATCGATCGTCTACTCAGGCAACTTCGCCCAACCGCCGGCCCTCTCGCGGTTGATCCAGAGGTGAGGCATTTCTGGGGGCGCACAGCGCTCGCCGCACCGCAAGTCTGGCGCCAACGCGCGATTGAGCTTGATCCGCTTCAGCAGGCGGCGCTGCTTGAGGCACTTCCGTCCTTGGCCATCGCCTCCCTCGAGCGCTCACTCGCTGAGGAGCTCGTGTCCGCGGGAGAACAGGCTGGAGACGCGCTTTCGCCCGCCGCTCGGGCCGTTCTTTTCCTTATCCGCCGCCACCTCGGGAAAGAGTCGCCGATCGAAGGTGAGGCCGCCACTCAGATCATTGCGGAAGTGGCGCTCCGTGACAGCGACGCACTGCCTGCTGAGGTATACGAGGCTACAGAGGGTCTCCTGCGCGAGAAGCGGCGGGAAGAGGCTGGCGCAGCGCAACAGGGTTCGATGAGCTTCGGGGGCCGAACAACAGCGAGCGAAATCGCATTAGTGGCGCAGGCGCGCGGCGCCGTCGATCCAGCATCCGTTACAGAACTACTTTCCGAGGCTGCAAACGACGCTCTTCCACCCGACTTTAGACTCGCTTCGTTAATGGCTCTTGCACGACTGGCGGCCACCGGTCTCGCAGCACCTGAGGTGCCACCGATAGGAGAGCCAGAGCGTCCGCACCCGCTCCAGGGTTTCATGTCCGTCTCGATCGACCTACTTCGGGCCGCGCGTCTCGCGGTGCACGCACGACAGCTTGGGCTGGACGATCAGGTCGTGGTGCTAACACTGACTCGTCACGCGGATGCGCGCGTGCGTCAGATTGCAATAGAGACGGCAGCGACGTTCCTGTGGGTGAACTCATCGGAGGCGATTGAGGCTGCTCTTCTCGCAGGTCTATACGATCCTGAGGAGAGAGTTCTAGTTGCAGCGTTAGAGGGCTTGCGGCGGGCGACGTTGACGCAGATAAGCGCTGACGCCGTAGCCCAGCGGCTCGGCCGCGTTTATCAGGAGTACGGGCGCGAGGTGCGAGCC
>PMZQ01000056.1 GCA_003170155.1 Actinomycetota bacterium
ATCTTCCGCCCGGTCAGGCCGGTGTCGCCCATCGGGCCGCCGACGACGAAGCGACCGGTCGGGTTGACGAGCACGAAATCGCGCTCGTTCAGGCGCTTCTCGTCGTAGAGGTCGTGGGGCAGGATCGGGTGCAGTACGTGCTCGATCATGTCCGGCTTGATCAGGGAGTCGACGTCGAGGTCGTCCGCGTGCTGGCTGGAGACGAGCAGACGCTCGATCTCGGCCGGTCGCTGCACGCCGTGCTCGTCGATCTCGTAGCGAATGGTCACCTGCGACTTGCCATCGGGGCGAAGGTATGGCATCAGGCCGGCCTTGCGCACCTCGGCCATGCGCTTGCAGATCTTGTGCGCGAGCAGAATCGGCAGCGGCATCAGCTCGGCGGTCTCGTTCGAGGCGTATCCGAACATCATCCCCTGGTCGCCCGCGCCCTCTCCGTCAAGCGGGTCCTCGTCGCCGTGCTGGGTCTCGTAGGACGCGTCGATCCCGCGAGCGATGTCAGGCGACTGCTCGTCGATCGCGGTGATCACGCCGCAGGTCTCGGCATCGAAGCCGTACTTGGCGCGGGTGTAGCCGATCTCGGCGATCTTGCTGCGCACCAGCTTGGGAATGTCGACGTAGGTGTCAGTGGTGATCTCGCCGGCCACGATCACGAGCCCGGTGGTTACCAGCGTCTCGCAAGCGACCCGTCCATCGGGGTCGCCGGTGAGCACGGCGTCGAGCACCGAGTCGGAGATCTGGTCGGCGATCTTGTCCGGATGACCTTCGGTGACTGATTCTGAGGTGAAGAGGTACTCGTTCACGGACGCGGACACTAATCGATCTCCTTCCGGATCGCAGGGGCAGAGATAGCCAGATCGGCAGTTCCTTCTATTGGTTCAGGGCTAAGCACGTGTCGAGGTTTTACCCGATCGCGAGGACGCCGTGGATCTTGAAGGGGCTGCCGGAGGCGTCGACGCACTGGTAGTGCGGTTAGCGGCCCTTCGGGTGCTGGCGCCGCGGATCGGCCGCCTCGGGCGTGCAGACCGGCTCCAATGATGGGGCGCCACCACCCGAGAGCGGGGCGCCCCATCCACGTTTCTTACTCGACTTCTACTTGACCGAAAGCATCGCTTTCAGCTCGATCTTGTCGCCGTTGGCGACGATGAAGCCCAGTAGCGAGGAAACGCCTCGCGCATCGAAGCTCGAGCTGATCTTCGCGGTGCTCGAGCCGCCGAGCTTGCCCACGCTCTTGACCACCGAGTTGCTGCTCTTGGAGAGCTGAGCGAGATTGGCGAAATCGACGAAGGCAACACCGGAGTTGGCGGCCGGAATCGGTAGAGCCTTTGCGGCCGCGGCATAGACCGGGTCGCTCGAGATACCGGCTCCAGGCAGCGCGTTCGCGTCCGTGACGATGAAGAGGTTACCGCTCTTGACGCCGTAGTAGATCTTCATCTTTCCGATCGTTAGCTGCGTGGCTGCCACACCGCCGATCGAGACCGGCTTGCTCGCCCCGCTGACCTGCGCGGAGAGGAGCTTGACCACCTTGTCGAGCATCGCCTTCGACTGGTCGGCATTCGGTGCCTTGATCAGTATCCCGATGCCCGAGTTGGTGGCGTAGACCGACATCTCGCTTCCCAACAACGTGGCGAGATCCTCGAGCTTGACGCCCAGCAGGGCCTCGATCTGCGGAATCTCTTTTCCGTACTTGGCGTTCTTCCGCAGCGCTAATACGGCCTTGTCCAGGCCGAGGTCCTTACCGTTCAGGTCGACCGCGAGCGAGGTCGTACTCGGAAGCTCGTCGATCAGGGTCGAGCTCGAGTTCGCCAAGCTCGTTTTACCCTTGAAGACGCCGCTGACCGAGAGCCCCTCCGGGACGGCGCTGACGGCCAATGTCCCCCACTCGAGCTGGTTCTTCTTGGCAGCGCTCCCGAGCAGCTTCGACGTCGAGCCGGTGCCGAGGTTGCCGGCCGTTGCCGTGATCGCCGATCCGGTGAGATAGGCCCTCACGAGCGCATCGCTCGGGATTCCCGGGAGCGCCTGCTTGAAGCTGCTGGAGTCTGCCAGCTTCCCCTTCGCGGCAGCACTCTGGAACTGATCCAGCGCCGCCTGCGAATCGGACATCGCGAGCCAGGAACCGATCTCGGTCGTGACCGGCTCCTTCTTGCTCGAGCTCTTGGCCAGAAGGCTCTTGAGCTTGGCCGCGTCCGTCGTGTTCGTCAAAATCACGTCCACCGTTTTCGCCGCCGTGCCGAGCTCGACGAGGTTAGTGGTCTTACCGAGCGCCTGCTCGAAGTCGGTCAACGTGACGCCAGAGCTCGATAACGCTTTACCGAGGGCTTTTTGGGCCGACGGGATGCCCGCGATCAGCGTCTTCACCTGCTGCCACTGGGCGCCGGAGCTGTCGGTGCTAATGGAGACAAAGCCGATCGCGCTTGCCGGCACGATCTCGGCACCCGGGATGCTCGAGCTGCCGTTCGATGAAGACGAGCTGTTCTTGCTCTTGCTGCCACACGCCGCCAGCACGAGCGAGCACGCTAGTAGGAGAGCGAGAGAAACAGAGATGCGACGCATTTAAAACCTCCGAGGCCGAGGAACTGGTTTCGAGAAGCCTAGATCAGACAGGCGATGCTGACCACTCGCCGGTCGGCTTTCTACCCATCAGCTCTGCCGCCAAATCCTGCACGTCGCCGCCACCGAGAAGGGCGCAGACCGCCTCGGTGATCGGCAGCTCGATCCCATGCCGGCGCGCCATCTCGCCCAGCACCGGCGCCGTCGTCATCCCCTCGACTGTGCCGACCTGCGTACGCGCTTGCTCGGGCGTGACTCCGCGACCGAGTAGTGCACCGGCACGACGGTTGCGACCGCGCGGATGCCAGCAGGTGGCGATCAGATCGCCCATTCCGGCCAGACCGGCGAAGGTGTCGGCACGGGCGCCACAAGCTAGTCCGAGCCGGGTCATCTCCGCCAGGCCTCGGGTCATCAGCGTCGCCTTGGCGTTGTCGCCGAGACCCAGCCCGTCGACGGCGCCGGCGGCCAGAGCGATCACGTTCTTGGCGGCGCCGCAGAGCTCGACTCCGATCAGATCGGGATTCACGTAGACACGGAAGGAGCCGCAGGCGATCTCGGACTGCAGCCGCGAGCTGAGCTCGGCGTCCTCGCTGGCGACGACGGCGGCCGCGGGCAGCCCGGCCGCGATCTCCTCGGCGAAGTTCGGCCCCGAGAGAACGGCCACCGGTCGCCCCTCGACGAGAGTCGAGAGTCTGTCGCCGGATGCCGGGTCCAACCCTTTCGTGAGGCTGAGCAACGGCGAGGAGCCTGGCAATCCGGCGATCGCCTCGGCGAAGGAGCGGCTCGGTACCGCGGCCACCACCAGATCGGCGCGCTCGAACAGCTCTCCGGCGTCGGCAACCGCCCGCGCCTCGACTCCGTCGAGCTGAAGCTCCGGCAGGTAGCGGGGGTTCCGGCCCGTCTCGGCAAGCGAGCGAACAACCTCGAGGTCGCTGTCCACGAGCGCCAGCTCGTGCCCGCGCCCGATCAACAGCCTGGCGAAGGCCGTTCCCCACGCTCCCGCGCCGAGAATCGCCACCCTCACCGGCTCACCGCCTTATGAAATCGATCGTCACCGGCACTCCTTCGAGCGCAAAACGCTCACGCAGCTGGTTCTCGACCCAGTAACCGTAATCGCGCGTGATCAGCGTCGGATCGTTTACGTGGATGCGGAAACGCGGCGGCCGGACGCGAACCTGGGCGCCGTAGAGCATCTTCAGCCGGTGCCGGTCGCGAGCCGGCGGCTGCCGGGCTTCCATCAACTCGCCCAGAAAGCGGTTCAGCTCGCCGGTCGTGACGCGGCCGGCGAAGCGCGAGAAGAGCGCCTCGATATCGTCGAGCAACCTGTTGACTCCCCTGCCCGTCTTCGCCGAGACGGCTCTGACCTGCGGCCGCTGGCGCAGGCGGCGCTGGATCTCCGGGCGCAGATCATCGGCGCTGATAGACGTGATGTCCCACTTCGCCAGCACCACCAGGGTTGCGCACTGAGCCTTGCGCGCGACATCGGCAACGGTCAGATCCTGGTCGACCAACCCTTCCTCCGAATCGACCAGCACCAGTGCCACGTCGGCCCGCTCGGCCGCCTCGAGCGCGCGCAACTCGGAGTAGTACTCGATTCCCTGGCGGTGCTTGCGCTTGCGCCTGAGCCCGGCTGTATCGATCAGCAGGAAGGTCGTCTCGCCGCGCGTGAGCTGGGTGTCGATGGCGTCTCGCGTCGTGCCCGGGCGATCCGAGACGATCACCCGCTCGTGGCCGAGGATGGCGTTCAGGAGTGAGGATTTGCCCACGTTCGGGCGGCCGAGGATCGCCACTTTGATCGCCTCCTCGCCGGCGATCGGCGCTGTCTCGCCTGGCAACAACTCGACTATCCGGTCGAGCAGATCGCCCGAGCCGAGACCGTGCAGAGCCGAGATCGAGAGCGGCTCGCCCAGGCCGAGGCGATGGAAGTCGAGTGCGCCCAGCTCCTGCGAGGGATCGTCGATCTTGTTGGCGGCCAGGAGCACCGGCTTGCGAGCGCTGCGCAGGATCTCCCCCACCTCCTCGTCGCCGGCAGTGACACCGAGCCTGGAGTCGACGAGGAAGACGACGACATCTGCTTCCGCGATCGCGGCTCGCGCCTGATCCGCGATCGCACGAGTTAACGGCGAGGGATCGCCGAGGTCGACCCCGCCGGTATCGATCAGCAGGAAGCTCACGCCGTTCCAGTCGCAGAGAAGCTCCTTGCGGTCGCGCGTGACGCCCGAGGTCTCGTGCACGACGGCGGCACGGCTGCTCGTCAGCCGGTTGACCAGAGTGGACTTGCCGACGTTGGGGAAGCCGACGATCGCCACCCTGCCGGCGAGTCGTCCGCCCTCGCGCTCCTCCGACTGCTCGATATCGATTTTCCGTGCCATCAGCTGCTCCGAAGCTTTCAACCGGGCCGCGGTACGGTCAGCCCGCGCGGTCGACCCTGAGCCTGAACCTCGCCCAGCCAGGTCCAGAGACGGTAGATCTCGCGCTCGATCTCGACCGTCGCCTCGCGGTAGCCCTTACTGTTGGCGGGAAGCCCGCTGAAGTCCATCGGGTATCCCCAGGCCAGAGTGACCGGATGGAAGTTCCAGAGCTTCCACGACTCGCTACCGCGTACGGCCGCCGGAAACACCGGCACGTTTTCTTGCAGCGCAACCATTGCCGCTCCCGGCATCGCCTTGCCGGGAACACCCGTCTTCTGCCTCGTTCCCTCGATGAAGACGCCCAGCATCTCGTCGGCACGCGCGATCTCGCGCATCATCCGCACGGCCTCGCGATCGGACTCGCCGCGACGAACGGGAATCGTGCCGAAGAAGCGCAGCAGCTGCGCCAGACCGGGCGCGCTCATGACCTCGTTCTTTGCCATGAAGTAGATGCGGCGCGGACAGATGCCGCCGAAGGCAAGCGGATCGAGGATAGAGAAGTGGTTCGCGGCGAACACCAGTCCGCCCTCCAGGGGAACGTTCTCGAGCCCGTAGTTGCGTACGCGCCCGAGGATGCGGGCGGGAATGCCGATCATCGTCTGCCCGATCCACATGTGGCGCGGCGTGTAGCCGTACAGGTAGTCGCTCTTCTTCACAGACCTCTCCCGCTAGTGGTGACTCGTCTCTCGGCAACGAGCGCTTCCACCTTCTCCACCACTTGCTCGATGCTCAGGTGGGTCGTGTCGATTAGAACCGCATCGGGTGCGCGCTGCATCTGGGGGGCGTCGCTTTCGTCGCGCCGGTGCAGGTCGGCGGCCAGCGCCTTGGCACGAATGCCGGGACGCTCGGCCAGCCGGCGGTCGGCGCGCACGCTCTCGTCGGCGACGAGATAGACCTTGACTTCAGCCTGGGGCACGACGACGCTGCCGATGTCCCGGCCCTCGACCACCGAGTCGCCGAGGGTCGCCAACTCGCGCTGGCGCTCGCGCATGAGCAGGCGCACCTCGGGCTGGCGGGCGACGATCGGCACCAGCCGGTCGATCTCGGGCAGCCGGATCGCTTCGGTGACGTCGGTTCCGGCAATCCGCACCCAACGCTCGGCATCGAGCTCGACCGGGTTGGCACTCCCGAGCGCAGCCAGCGCCTGACCGTCCTCCGGATCGACTCCGCGCTCGCAGGCAAGCCAGGTCAGCGCCCGGTACATGGCTCCGGTATCGAGGTAGCGAAAGCCGAGCCTCCCGGCCACGGCCCGCGCCACGGTGCTCTTGCCGGCCCCGGCCGGTCCGTCGATCGCGACGATCATTGTCCCCGTCTCATCTCTCTTCCGGGACGAAGTCACGCCGAGCGATCTCGTCCAGGAGCTCAAAGAAGTCGGGGAAGCTTACTGCCACGCAGTCGGGATCATCGATCTCCACTCCCTCGCGGGAGAGAACCCCGGCGATCCCGGCCAGCATGGCGATGCGATGGTCGCCGCGGCTCTCGACCGCTCCTCCCTTGAAGCGCGTCGGAACGCCGCGGACCGTGAATCCGTCGGGCTCCGCGGCGACGTAGGCGCCGAGTCCGCGCAGAGTTTCCGTCGTCGACTCGATCCGGTCAGACTCCTTCGCGCGCAGTTCCTCCGCGCCACGCACCCGGCTGACGCCGTGCGCCATCGACGCAGCAAGCGCGAACAGAGGCAATTCGTCGACCACGTTCGGCACCTCGTGCGACTCGATCGTAGTCGCCGTCAGCTCGGCCGAGCGGACGCCGAGATCGCCGACCAGCTCGCCGCCCGAGGAGCGGCGGTTGTAGACGGTGAAGCGTGCGCCCATCCTCTCGAGCACGTCAAGAAAGCCGATCCGAGTTGGGTTCAGGTTGACGTCGTGGAGCCGGAGCTCGGAGCCGACGAGAAGCGTCGCGCCGACGAGGAAGGGCGCGGCCGACGAGAAGTCGCCGGGGATATCGACCTGAAGCGGAGGGATACGCTCGACCGGCCAGACGCTGATCCCGCTGCTCTCGCGGCGAACGCGCACGCCCAGCGACTGCAGCATCCGCTCGGTGTGATCGCGCGTCGGCACGGGCTCGACCACCGTGGTTGGGCCACCTTGAGCAAAGAGCCCGGCGAGCAGGATCGCCGACTTCACCTGGGCACTCGCCACCGGCAAGACGTAGGTGATCGGCTCGAGCTTGCCGCCCGAGATCGTCACCGGCGCCGATCCGTTCGTGGTCTCGACCTCGGCACCCATCTGTCTGAGCGGAATGGCGATGCGCTCGTGCGGGCGGCTCGAGAGCGACTCGTCGCCGCTGAGGACGAAGCGCCCCTCCTGGCCGGCGAGCACGCCCGAGAGAAGGCGCAAGACCGTACCGGCGTTACGGCAGTCGATCGGGCCCTCCGGCGGGCGCAGTCCGCGCATCCCGACGCCTTCGATCCTGATCGTGCCCGGGCTCGGCTCGCTCACACCGACGCCGAGCGCGCGCACGGCCTCGAGCGCCGCGTCGGTATCGGCGGCGTGGCCGAAGCCGCGGATCTCGCTAATTCCGTCGGCGATCGCAGCCAGAAGCACCGACCGCTGGCAGAGCCCTTTCACGCCCGGAACGGCGATATCGCCGACAAGCGCTGCCGCCGGCTCTACCCGCCTCAAGCTTCCTCCTCGAGGATGTCCGAGATGACGACGCCGTATCCCTGAGCTTCGAGCAGCTCGACAGCCCTGTGCGCCTCTTCCTCACCGCTGACGACGATCGAGAGCGAGCCGCCGCGGTCAGGCGAGACGTGCTGCATCTCGAAATCTTCGATATTGATCCGCTCAGCGCCGAGCACCTGGGTGACACCTGCCAGGACTCCCGGCTGATCGGCGATGTGCACACGCAGGCGATAGAGCCCGCCCGTGTTCGAATAGGCCTCGGCCAGTAGGTGACGGCGATGGAGACCAGCCTCAGCGATCCAGCTCTCGACGAAGTCGGCGTCACCGGCGCCGAGTGCCTCCTCGAGCTGTTCGATCAATCGCCGGTGCTCAGCCAAAGCCGCGCGCAGAGGATCGGCGTTCTCGAGAAAGATGTCGACCCAGATATGCGGATTGGCGCCGGCCACACGGGTCATGTCCCTGAGCGAGCCGCCGGCGCTGGCAAGCGGCTCGTGACCTTCGATGCGAGTCGCACCGGCCTGGTTGACGAGCAGGTTGGAAAGAGCATGGGGAAGGTGGCTGGTGAGCGCGACCAGGCGATCGTGGGCGGCAACGTCGATGGCGATCGGATGGGCGCCGAGCGAGACCACGAAGCCGTGCAGGATCCGGTAGCAGTCGGGATCGGTGCCGGCATGCGGAGTCAGAAACCAGGTCGCGCCGATGAACATCTCTGCGCTCGCGTACTCCGGGCCGCGCGCCTCCGAGCCGCAGACCGGGTGCCCGCCGATGAAGCGGTTGTCGTCGCTCGCAGCGGCGCAGACGGCGCTCTTGGTGGAGCCAACGTCGGTTACCGTGCAGGTGTCTCGCACGAGCCCCAGCACCTCCTTTACGCGGGCGGGCAGGCCGGTAACCGGGGCCGCGACGATCACGAGCTGCGCCTGGGCGACCGACTCCGCCGCCGAGCTCGCGGCCAGATCGACCGCGCCGCGCTCATGCGCAACTCTCAGCGCCTCGGGATCGGGGTCGAAGCCGGCGATCCGTTCCACGCCCGCCCGCTTCGCCGCAAGCCCGACCGAGGCTCCGATCAGACCCGTTCCGACGATCGCCAGCCGCGAGATCCTCGCCGCGCCGCGACCTTCCTGTGTTGTCGCCGATACTCCCATTTCCAGCAAGTGTAGTGCCCCACCAAGCGATACCCTCCGGCTTCTGACCCCTGCAAAGCTGCGTGATCCATTGTCCTCAGTCGCACCCGTATCGATTCGATACGAGTACTCCCTGCGTCCTAGCCTCACTTGCTTTTCGTGCCCAGAAACTCAGAAGCATCATTTGGCGGGGCACGTGGGGAAACCGAGTTCTCCTTCGGCGGCTGGGGGTTCTCAGAGATAATCCCGGCCGATGAAGATCTTTTCCGGAATTCAGCCCACCGGCGCCAAGCACCTCGGCAACTACTCGGGCGGCTTCCGCCAGTACGCGGCAACCCAGGAGCAGGGCGACGCCTTCTTCTGCATCGTCGACCTGCACTCGGTCACCGTCCCCCACGATCCGGAGGATCTGCGGACGCGGACGCTCGACCTGGCCGCGCTGATGTTCGCGACCGGACTGGATCCCGAGCGCTCGACCGTGTTCGTGCAGAGCCACGTGACCGCCCACGCCGAGGCGGCCTGGCTGCTTGGATGTGTGGCGACGATCGGCGAGCTCAGGCGTATGACCCAGTTCAAGGACAAGGCCGGTACGCGCGAGTCGGTTTCGGTCGGCCTCTTCACCTACCCGGTGCTGATGGCCGGAGACATCCTGCTCTACCAGACCGACATCGTTCCGATCGGTGACGACCAGCGCCAGCACCTCGAGCTCTCGCGCGACATCGCCGAGCGTTTCAACTCTCGCTTCGGAAAAACCTTCACCGTGCCGCGCGGCGTCTATCCCGAGGCCGGGGCGCGGATCATGGATCTGCAGGAGCCAGGTAACAAGATGTCCACCACCGGTGGCAATCCGCAGGGCACGATCTACCTGCTCGACCCGCCCGAGGCCGTGCGCAAGAAGGTCAAGACGGCCGTCACCGACTCGGGGCGCGAGGTCGTCCACGACACGAACGAGAAGGCGGGCATCTCGAACCTGATCGAGATCATGACCGTGGCGACCGGCGAATCGATCACCGAGGTCGAGAGCCGTTACGAAAGCGCCGGCTATGGGCAGTTCAAGAGCGACGTGGGCGATGCCGTCGTAGAGCTGCTGGCGCCGATCCAGGCGCGTTACCACGAGCTGCGAGACGATTCCGCCGAGCTGGAGCGGATGTTGACACACGGCGCCACCAAGGCGAGGGAAGCCTCGGCGCCCACGCTGGAGAAGATGTACGAACGGATGGGTTTCACGCGACCAAAGGGAGAATGAGCAGATGCTGATCTCGACCATGAACGACGTCCCTGGCCATGACGTCACCGACGTCATCGGCGAGGTTTTCGGACTTACCGTACGGGCACGCAACATCGGCGCCCAGATTGGCGCCGGTCTGAAGTCGATCCTCGGCGGCGAGCTGAAGGGAATGACCAAGCAGCTGATCCAAAGCCGCGAGGAGTCGATCGCACGGCTCGTCGAGGAAGCCGAGGCCAAGGGCGCGAACTGCGTTCTCGCCATGCGCTTCGACGTCTCCGACCTCGGCAACAACTGGAGCGAGATCTGCGCCTACGGTACGGCGGTGAAGATCAACAAGGCTTAATACCGGCGACAGCTTTCGAGATCGGCGCCCGCGACGAGCGGGCGCCTTTCGTTCTCGTGAAGACGTAATCCTCGCGAGCCGACCGGCCCGATTTGCCGTCACGCCTGATTCGGCACAGATTCGGTACATTGAAGTGCGTCTTTCGGCTTGACGGGACGGTATTTTCCAAGCACCCCGCGGGTGGGTGGCTCGGTGGCGGGCGTAGAGAGAAGTGCCGTATCGACACAGCCGAGGAGTCTTCGCTCCGCCGGGCGCCCTTCTCCTCATCTCGATCCCGATCAGAGCAATCAACGCTCGGATCACTCGGGCAACCGGCGTAACGTCTCTACCTCCGCGAAAGACAGCTCACGCCACTCCCCGGGTGCGAGCCCGCTCAAGTCGAGCTCGGCGTAACGGCTGCGGTGCAGGCGCACCACCGGGTGGCCGACCGCGGCACACATGAGCTTCACCTGGTGCTTGCGCCCCTCGTGGATGGAGAGCTCGATCAGCCGCGGCCCGAGCCGGCGCGCCTTCGCGGGCGCCGTGCGCCCGTCCTCGAGCTCGACTCCCTCGGCCAGCGCCCGCAGCGCCTCATCGGTCGGCTCGCTCTCCAGCTCCGCCTCGTAGATCTTCTCGACCTCGTAGCGGGGATGGGCGAGGCGGTGCGCCAGCTGACCGTCGTTGGTGAGAAGAAGTGCACCGGTCGTATCGGCGTCGAGCCTTCCCACCGGCACGACCCGTGGCTCGCGCGGCACCAGCTCGACCACTGTGCGCCTTCCCTGCGGGTCGCTGGCCGTCGTCACCACGCCCGCCGGCTTGTAGAGGAGTAGGTGAGCGAGCTTCTGCTTGGCGACCGGCTTGCCGTCCACCTCAACGCGGTCGTGCGCGCCGACAAAGGTGTTCAGCTGCCCAGGCGCGCCGTTCACGAGCACGCGGCCGTCCTTGATCAGCTCGTCGGCCCCGCGCCGCGAGACGACTCCGGCGCGAGCGAGATAGGCGTTCAAACGCATACCCACATACTCCCTCACAATCGGGTGTTGCGAGGCGAGTACTCCGCGAACAGCCTTCAGAGAGCGTGTCGCACCGCTGGATCACTCGCGGCGAGTTTTCGACCCCGCTCAGCGTCGCCGGAAGCCAGCGCCCGGCGGGCGGCGCGAATGTTCGCAGCGACTCGAACCCTGGTTAAGAGAGCGCGCGAAGAGCGACCGACGTGAGCGTCTCGGGAGTGAATGGCTTGCGCAGGATGGCGAGAGCACCGAGCTCGCGGGCGCGAGTCTCGTAGCTCTTCTCGGCACGGCCGGTCATGAAGGCCACCGGGATCCCACGAGTGAGCTCGGAGCTTTGAAGCGCTTCGACCAGGCCGAAGCCGTCGAGTCTGGGCATCACCACATCGGTCAGAACGAGATCCGGGCGTTCCGAGCGTGCTCGCTCGAGCCCTTCGTAGCCATCCGAGGCCTCGAGCACGGAGAACCCCGCTGCCTCCAGGTTGATCGCACAGATCATCCGAATCGCCTCGTCATCGTCGACGACCAGAACGCGCCGAACCATTCCGTTGCCGGCGGTATCACCATCTCCTTCGCACAGAGCTTGGGTGAAGCCAACCGCCAGCGACTCGCTGAAGTCTTCGCTTCTTCTTACTGATGTTGATTCCGCAGCCGCAAATTCCGCGAAAGAGGTGGGGGTTTCCATATCGATCCCCTCTGAGATCAGGATTCCGGAACCATCGCCGGCCAGCGCACTCAGACCGGTAGTGCTCTCGACCCACTCTTCTGAGGGTAGATCTTCCGGAGCTATTCTTCTCGAGCTCCGGCTGGGACTTCGCAATCGCCTACGGTTGGGACGAGGCGGCCCAGACCCAGCTCATTATAACGCCGGTTCCCTGGTTTCGACAAGCAGCAACGCCGAGTACAATAAGACGAGAAACGTACCTCTCCCACCAGGTGGGCAGCCATGTCCCTCGATGATCGGGAAAGACGTCCCAAGTCTTTGATTGAGAACGAAAGTCCACATCTCCGCGTCTTGATCGCAAACGAAAGACGCGATCGGCTCGAGCTACTCGCCCAGGTCGTGGCCGGGCTCGGACACGAGGTGATCGCGCGCGAGATCTACGTCAGAGAGGTCGGAGCGGTGACCGCCAGGGAGAAGCCGGACGTCGCGCTCGTCGGGCTCGGCCTGCATTCCGAGCACGCGCTCGATCTGATCTCGGAGATAGTTCGCGAGGCCTCCTGCCCGGTGATCGCCCTCCTATCGGCCAAGGACCCCGCCTACATCCACGAGGCGGCGAAACGCGGCGTCTTCGCCTACATCGTCGAAAGCACGTCGGAGGAGCTGCAGAGCGCGATCGACATCACGCTTCAGCGCTTCGCCGAATACCAGAACCTGCAAGGCGCCTTCGGGCGCCGAGCCGTGATCGAGCAGGCGAAGGGTGTCCTGATGGCTCGACGTGGAATCGACGCGGACAAGGCGTTCGAGCTGCTGCGAGACTCGTCGCGACACAATGGCCACAAGGTGAGCGAGGTGGCGGAGGCGATCATCCAGAGTCACACCCTCTTGCTGCCGCCTTCGCAAACACCACTCCTCGAAGATTCGCCCATCTAGCCGACGCTGGCTCTCCGCCCCGCGAAAGCCCGCAAAACACGGAGAGGGGCTAAGCCGAACTGCGCGGCGCGGTTACTGTTCTCAGACGGTATCTGCGCCGTTACTCCGGCGCGTCGCGCTTCCAGGCGCGGCAAGGCGTCGAGGCACCTGTCTCGAGAGAGCTCTCAAGCGCCGCGCTGCTCCGCCACGGCGTGCAGGCGCTCGCGGATCTGCTCGACGTCGCCGCCGAGATCGTCCAGGCGAGGCAGCTCGGCCAGGTTGGCGATCCCGAAGACGCGCTCGAATAGCGGTGTGACGCGGTAGCGGATCGCACCGCCGGGGCCATCGTCACGGCCGGCTTCGGCGATCAGGCCACGCTCGAGCAGGTTAGCCACAGTGGCTTCGGCCGCGACGCCGCGGATGCGGGTGATCTCAGGACGGCTACAGGGCCCCAGGTAGGCAACGATCGCCAGCGTCTCCAGGGCAGCCTGAGAGAGCGAGCGTTGCGCCGGGCGCTCGAACAGGCGCGC
The DNA here is from genome assembly GCA_003170155.1 of Actinomycetota bacterium. Lineage (GTDB taxonomy): Bacteria > Actinomycetota > Thermoleophilia > Gaiellales > Gaiellaceae > Fen-549. Next base: position 13,358 of record PMZQ01000056.1, read on the forward strand.
GCAGGCCGGGGCCGCCTCGCGCGAGGCACGCAGTGCGTAGCCGCCGGCCACTTGCTCGAGCACGATCCCGCTCCTGCCCTCGCTGTAGCGCTCTGCCAGCAGACGTAACGCGGCGTCGATGCGCCCCGCATCGTCGTCGGCTGCTTCGGCCAACTCGTCCACGGCCAGCGGCGCCGAGGCAACCACGAGCAGCGCTTCGACCGTGCGCGCAAGCAGATCGAGGGGACTGTTCGTGATCAGGCGGAGCGGGCGTTCGTCCACACGGAACTCCTTTCCTTCGTCTTCCGCTCGACGCGGATCGGCGCGAACGGGGCAGCCTGGCTGATCGCAATCTCACCGAGGCGGCCGAGCTCGAGCAGCGCCAGAAAGGCGATCGCCTGCTCGACGCGGGAGAGATCGCCGAGCTCGTCCTCGAAATCGAAGCGGCTGCGCCGCCCCAGCAGTGAGCGGAAGCGCTCGACGAACTGCTCGAGCGGCGGGTAGCGAAGCGACATGTGCGCGAGCGAGACCACCTTGGGTGGCGTGGCCAGCTCGCGCAAGGCGGCTGCGAGTGCAGCCGCGTCCTGCGCCACGATCGGCCGCTCCCCTATCGGTCGCAGCGGCGCCGGCCCGAGCCGGAAGTAGCGGTCGCGTTCCTGCTCGAGCCTGCTCGCCAGCCAGGCCGAAGCCTCCTTCATGCGCCGGTACTCCACCAGCCTGCGCGCCAGCTCCTCGGCCGCCTCTTCGGGCTCGAGCTCGGCCAGCTCCGGCGCCTCGTCGTCGAAGAGAAGCCGCGCCTTCAGCTCGAGCAGCGCCGAGACGAGAACGAGGAACTCGCCACACGCCTCCAGATCGCCCTCTCCGAGCTCGCGCTCGGCTTCGTCGGCTGCGCCGGAACGGGCGCGACCGAGCAGCGTCTCGATGAAGGTTAAGACGATGCCCGCGACATCAACCTCGGCGAGGTCGATCTCCTCCTTGAGCACAAGGGTCAGGAGAAGGTCGAAGGGGCCCTCGAAGGCCTCGAGATCTAGCTCGAGCTCGGCGACGCGCATCCGGGCGAGCCTAGCGGCCCGATCGGACGCGCCCCTTTGGCACGGTCATCCGCGGCCCCTTGACGCTCACGGACGGCTGCTTCGGCTTCTTCTTCTCGTCCGGGCCGCGAAGCGAAGACGGTCCCTGTTCGTCGATGGGATCCGCGCCGCTGTGGAAGAACTGCCACCAGACGAAGAAGCTCCAGGAGAGCGCGAACAGGAAGATCGAGACCCAGGCGTTGAGGCGCAGCCCAGCGATGTGATGAGCCGGATCGATCCTTATCAGCTCGATGAAGAAGCGGACGAGCGAGTAGTAAGCGACGTAGAGAGCAAAGAGGGCGGGCGGGTGGAATCTGTAGCGCCGCTCGAGTAGGAGCAGCAGGCCGACCCCGATCAGCGCAAGCAGAAACTCGTAGAGGAAGGTGGGCTGGAAGGTCGTGAAGCTCTGGTAGCCAGGCGGACGGTTGACGAAATCGATCTTGAGACCCCAGGGTAGGCTCGTCGGTTTACCGAAGAGCTCCTGGTTCCACCAGTTGCCCCAGCGCCCGATTCCCTGCGCGAGCAGAAGCGCAGGCGCCACGATCTCGAGCATCTTCGCGATGCTCTCGCCGGCGCGGCGCACAACGATCGCACCAGCCAGGACACCGAAAAGTATCCCGCCGTAGACGCCGAGGCCGCCCTTCCAGACCGCTAACGGCGCCCACCAGTGGTGGATCTGCCGAACCTCGTTCCAGCTCGTCGCGTCGTGGTACAGGCGCGCGCCGACCACTCCGGCGAGCACTCCCCAGACAGCGATCTGGAAGATCAGGTCCCAGTTGCCGCCACGACGGACGTAGCGAACTCCCGTAAGCCAGACGGCGGCGGCGATCGACACCAGCAGCATCAGCCCGTAGAAGTGAATGGTTAAAGGCCCGAGATCGATCGTGCTGTGCCCGGGCGACGGAATCGAGGCGAGTAGTGTCATGGGCGAATCATCTCAGTTAGCCCGGCCACCGTGTCGGCTCGAACCGCCTACCGCGTCCAGGCGGCAGTGCTCCATTCTGAGAGGAACGTCTAGAGAAGAATGCGGAGGGCGATTTCCGCAGGACAGCCGCTCTTGGCGATGTCGATCGCCTCGTGCAGATCTATATCCAGACGGGCGGCCAGGGCAGCAGCGCCTTCAGGCGAGTAGCCGGCCCGCTCGAGTTCTTCGCTCCGCCAGCGAACGATCCGGTCGAGTTCCGACTCGGTAATTACGTTTACGTTGGCCGCAGTCATCGGCGCCTCAGTGCCTCCTCACCCTTCTATTCGGTTCACGTTAGCGCACTTCCGTCCCCTGCCCGGGGGATCTAGTGCCTCCCGGAGCAAGTCTTACCAAACTCTTACGTGACGAGATATCTCGTGAAAGCCGGCAGCCGCTCTCGGAGACAGGAAGGATAGCTAGGCGATGACACCGGCCTCGCCGAGAAGCGCCTTCGCCTCGGCGAAGAAATCTCCGCTCGGTTGCACCTTGTAGGCCGAGCCCAACTGCAGCTGCCTGGCGCCCTCGGAGGTCTCGACGTCGAGCACCACCGGCGAGTCGCCCGGGAAGTCGCGTACGAGCGCCGCCAGCTCCGAGACGATCCCCGCCGGCGCCTTGCGTGCGTCGACACGCAGGCGCACCTCGCGCCGCTCGGGAACGGCCTCGAATGAATTCAACTCCATCGCCAGCAGCTTCGACTCGCCCTCCTTGTGATCGATCCTTCCCTTCACGATCAGAACCTGGTCGGAGGAGCAGAGCTCGCGCGCCTGCGCATAAACAGAGTTGAAGACGACGATCTCGGCGCCGCCGGTTACGTCGTCAAGGCGCATGAAGGCCATCGGGTCGCCCTTCTTGGTCGTCAGCTGGCGCACGTGACCGACAATCCCACCCACGATCACGACCTCACCGTCACGGCGCCGGTCGAGCTCGGCCAGGGCGCAATCTGTCTTGCGTCTGAGCTGGTCGCGGATCGCATGTAGCGGGTGCTCCGAGACGTACAGGCCGAGCACTTCCTTCTCGAGCTTGAGCAACTCGGGCTTTTCGAACTCCGTGTTCGCGATCTCGGCGTGGTGACGCATGGGCTGGCCGGGACCATCGGCGGCGAGATCGAAGATCGAGCCCTGTCCGGCGAGCCGGTCGGCGGCCTGCTTCTGGCCCCAGGAGACAACCTGGTCGAGTAGCTCGAGCACTCCTTTGCGCGAGGCGCCGGTGGAATCGAAAGCGCCGCACTTGACGAGCGCCTCGAGCACGCGCTTGTTGACGCAACCAGGATCAATACGCTCGACGAAATCCCAGACGGAGGTGAAGGGGCCACCATGCTCGCGCGCGCTGACGATCGCGCGGGCCGCCGACTCCCCCACGCCCTTGACGGCGTTCAGGCCGAAGCGGATCTTGCCCTCGACGACGGCGAAGTCGGGCTGCGAGTAGTTGGCGTCGGGCGGCAGCACCTCGATCCCCATCTCGTCGCAGGCGTTGACGTAGATGGGCACGCGATCCTTGGTGTTCATCACCGAGGAAATCAGAGCCGCCATGTACTGGCAGGGGTGGTGCGCCTTGAGCCAGGCGGTGCGGTAGGAGATGAGCGCGTAGCAGGCGGCGTGCGACTTGTTGAAGGAGTAGTCCTGCGCCTTCTCCATGTCCTCCCAGAGCTGGCGGGCCACCTTGGCCCCGACCCCGTTCGCCTGGCAGCCAGCGCTGAACTTCTCCTTCAGCGAGGCCATCAGGTCGTGCTTCTTCTTGCCGATCGCCTTGCGCAGATCGTCCGCCTCGGCCGGGGAGAAACCGGCCATATCCTTGGCGATCTCCATGTACTGCTCCTGGTAGATGCAGATGCCGTATGTCGGGGCGGTGATCGGCTTCAGGCGCTCGTCCAGGAAGACGACCTGCTCCTGGCCGTTCTTGCGGCGCGCGTAAGCGGGGATGTTCTGCATCGGGCCGGGCCGGTAGAGGGCGCCGAGCGCAATCAGGTCCTCGAACTGGGTCGGCTTGACCTGGCGCAGGGAGTCGCGCATGCCCGAGGACTCGAACTGGAAGATGCCGGTCGCGTCGCCACGGGCGAGCATGGCATAGGTCTGAGCGTCATCGAGCGGGATCTGCGAGATGTCGAGGTCGCCGATCAGCCCGACCGCCTTGTCGATCACATCCAGGTTGCGCAGGCCGAGGAAGTCCATCTTGAGCAGCCCCAGTGCCTCGACGTTGCCCATCGCAAACTGGGTGACCACCTCCTGGTCGGAGCCCTTCTGCTGCAGCGGCACGACCTCCATCAGAGGCTGAGCGCCGATGACGACGCCCGCCGCGTGGATCGAGTCCTGGCGCACCAGGCCCTCGAGCGGCTTGGCCAGGTCGACGACCTCCTTGCAGAGCGGATCGGAGTCGTAGGAGGCGCGCAGCTCCTGCCCCGGCTTGAGGCACTGGTCGAGCATTTGGCCCGGGCCTTCGGGGATGAGCTTGGCGATCCTGTCCACCACGCCGTAGGGAATCTCGAGCACGCGCCCGGCGTCCCTGACCGCGGCCCGGGCAGCCATGGTGCCGAAGGTGATGATCTGAGCGACCCGGTCGCGACCGTACTTCTCGGCCACGTAGTTGATCACGCGCTCGCGGCCTTCGACCGAGAAGTCGATGTCGATGTCGGGCATCGACTTGCGCCCCGGGTTGAGGAAGCGCTCGAACAGTAGGTCGTAGCGGATCGGGTCGATGTCGGTGATCTCCAGGCAGTAGGCGACGAGACTGCCGGCCGCCGAGCCGCGGCCCGGACCGACGCCGACGCCGCTCCGTTTGGCAAAGGCGATGAAGTCCCAGACGATCAGGAAGTAGTCGGCGAAACCCATCTCGCGGATCGTCTTGAGCTCGAAGCGGAGCCTCTCCTCCAGCTCCGGCGTCACCGTCGAGTAGCGGCGCTTCAGCCCTTCATCGCAGAGCGCGACCAGATACTCGAAGGCGTCGCGCCCCTCGGGCGTCGGGAACGAAGGCAGGAGAATCCGGCCCAGCTCGATCTCGACCGAGCAGCGCTCGGCAATCTCAAGCGTGCGGCGCATGGCGTCCTCGTGGCCGACGAAGTCGAGCGCCATTTCCTCGGGCGCCTTGAACCAGAACTGGTCGGAGTCGAAGCGCCAGTGGTTCGGGTTCTTGAGCGAGTCGCCCGACTGGATGCAGAGCAGCGCCTCGTGCGGAAGCGCGTCCTCGCGGCGCAGGTAGTGAACGTCGCCGGTGGCAACCAGCGGCATCTTCTTCGCCCGAGCCAGCTCGATCAGCGGCGGGTTGATCCGCTGCTGCACGTCGAGACCGGCGTTCTGCAGCTCGACGTAGACGTTGTCGCGTCCGAAGATCTGGATGAGCCGGTCGAGCTCGGCCTCGGCGTCGGAGGGCCGGCTCTCCTCGAGCGCCTTGCAAACACGCCCCGAGAGGCAACCGGAGAGAACGATCAAGCCCTTGGCGTAGCGCTCGAGCAGCTCCCAGTCGACGCGCGGACGGTAGTAGTAGCCCTCCAGATAGCCGAGCGAGGAAAGCCGGATCAGGTTGCCGTAGCCCTCGGTCGTGGCGGCGAGCACGGTCAGGTGCGCGTTGCCCTTCTTCTGCACGGCGCGGTCGTCGCAGACATAGAGCTCGGAGCCGAGCACAGGCTTGACGCCCTGCTTGCGAGTCTCGCGGTAGAACTCGATCGCGCCGGCCAGCGAGCCATGGTCGGTGAGCGCGACCGCCGGCATCTCCAGCTCCGCCGCCCGTGCGGCAAGCCCGGGGACCCTGCAAGCCCCGTCGAGTATCGAGTACTCGGAATGGACGTGCAGGTGAACGAATTCGGCACTCAAGGCCAGATCATTCTAGGGAGCTTCCCGGCCGGTGCTCGGGAACGGGCGAAAGCGGCCGCCGGAGCTTCTAGCTCTCGATGAAGTACGCCATCAGAATCGCGTCCACATACTCCTGGCCGCGACGGTAGTGACGCTTGCGATAACCCTCGCGCTCGAAGCCGAAGGACTCGTAGAGCTTGATCGCACCCTGATTGTGGGGAAAGACGTGAAGCTCCAGCTTGCTTGCACCGCTGGCACGGGCCCATTCGACCGCGGCCTCGAGCAGGGCGCGTCCGACGCCGCGGCGTCGATAGTCCCTCGCCACCATCAAGCCGAGATCGGCGACGTGCTGGGAAGACGGGTAGTGGTCGCGCGTCACGGAGAGACGCCCGACGATCCCCTCGCTGGTCTCCGCGACAAAGAGCGCGGCATCGGGATGACGGCGTAGCAAGCGGATCGAGCGCCGCTCTTCCGAGCTCGAGCGCCAGGTGCCAAGCGTGAGCAGCCAGCCCTCGGGCTCGGACGCGACTTCGCGCGCCAACTGCGAGATGGCATCGGCGTCGCTGGGAGCCGCCCGGCGCACTCTCAATCCCTCGCTCACGCGACCACCATCCCGTGGCCCCCGCGCCTGGGATCTCCCGCCGCGGCCAGCGACCCGTCCGAGCACAGCTCGACCGCCGAGACGCCCCCGAAAAACAGATTGCGACCGCGCCAGCGCGCCAGCTCGTAGCCGAGTGATTCGAGCCGATCGAGCTTCTCGGTATCGACGTCGTCACCGCCCTCGCACTGAACCAGCGGCTCGTCCAGATGCACGCGCGGCCTCGTCACCGCCTCCTCCACCACCAGGCCGTGGCCGAGGACGTTCACCACCGTCTGCGTGATCGCCCCGCGCAGGCGCACCGACCCGGCGCTGCCGAGCACCAGCCGCGGGCGTCCAGCGGCGAGCACGATCGAGGGCGCCATCATGCTCGTCAGCCGCTCCCCCGGGCGCTCGCTCCCGCTGACCAGATCGTCCTCGCCGAGAATGTTGTTCAGGTGGATGCCGGTGCCGGGCACTATCACTCCGGAGCTGGAGCCGAGCGAGCAGGTCAGCGAGGCGGCGTTTCCGGCGGCGTCCACCACCGAGATGTGAGTCGTTCCTCTCGCGCCGCGCTCGGAGCGCCCGGGCTCTCCGGCCAGTACGCGCGCCGCGGCTTCGTCCAGCGCGCTGTCCGAGAGCAGCCTGCCGGCGAGACCGCCGCGGCGAAGATCGGCCGAGAAGCTCCCGGCGCGTGCCCGCGTCTGCTCGCGCATGACCTCGATCATCCGCACCAGTGCCCCGACGCTGCCGGGCTCGCCGCCCTCGCCGAGGCGGTCGAGGAGGCGCAGTCCGTAGGCGACCAGGATCCCGCCCGACGAGGGCGGCGCGTTGGAGACGAACTCGCAGCCGCGATAGCTCGCTCGAACCGGCCGGCGCCAGATGACGCGGTAACGCTCGAAGTCCTCGGGCGTGAACTCACCGCCCTCCTCCTGCACCTGGGCGATGACTCGGCGTCCGAGCTCTCCTCCGTAGAGGGCGCCTGCACCCTCGCTCGCCAGCGCTTCGAGCGTCAGGGCCAGGTCGGGCAACTTCAACCGGTCGCCGGTCGCGTAACAGCGCCCATCGAGCTCGTAGACTGCGCGCCCGGCGGCGCTTCGGCGCAGCGTCGAGTCGAGGATCTTGTGCATATATCCCTGGGCGGGCGTGATCTCGACGCCGGCGCGGGCCAGCTCGATCGCGGGCTGGGCCAGCTCGCGCCAGGGCAACCGGCCAAAACGGCCGTGTACCTCCTGGAGCCCCTTCGCAGCGCCCGGCACCGCGCAGGAGGCGCCCCCAACCGAGAACTTCTGCCAGGAATCGGGCTCGAACTCGACGGTGATCTCGTCCATGCGCGCATCCGCCCGGCGTCCTGCGCCGAGCCCGGGCACGCAGGTAAAGAAGTCGGCCAGGCGCGTGACACCGCGCTCGGCGTCGTGCACGAGGAAGAAACCGCCGGCCCCTGGGCCGGTGAGCATGCTCTCGGTCACCCAGGAGGCAAATGCGGCGGCGATGCAGGCGTCTACCGCGGAACCGCCCTCGGCCAGAACCTGTGCTCCCGCCTCGGCGGTCAGGGGATGGCCGGCTGCGATCGCGCCACGCATACGAAAAGCCTAGTCGGCGCCGAGCCCGAAACCGAGCAGACGTTACTCCGACTCATCAAAGCTGACGTGATTCCGTTCAGCGAGCTGTCGCCTTCGTACAGCCGGGCTTACGTCTGCCGGTCCGCCTTTGCCATCCGCGCAGCCTTGATGACTTCATCTATAGACCCCGTAAGCGCTTCAACCGTCGCCTCTGAGGGGGCTCGCTCAGGGATTCGATAAGCCCAAAGTGGCGCTATCGCATCGAAGAGTTTCCTCGTCGCGGCCAACCAGACGTTCAAGCTCGCTACGTCAATCGACTGTTGCCGCAGACGACCAGCGTCAGCTAACAATTCATCGAGAGCCTGAGTCTTGCTGCTTTCCTCACTAAGAGGAGCGGCGACTATTGGAGACGAGGACGGCGCTCTCGTTTCTACGCGTTTACGAAACCCTACTAGATCCACGCCGACGACTTCTAGCGGCTTTCCTTCACCGGGGTTCTTGACACTCCACTCGAAGGTGCGGGCTTTAGCCTTACCGTTCACGATCGATGCTCTGACCGTATAAACGCCGGGAACCAGGCTCGGCGGATCACCCTCGCCGGCAAGCCAGGCGTCGCTCCACCAAGCGAACTTGCCCGCGATCTCAAGGCCTGACCTCTCGCGTGTCGGCTTGAGGTCTATCGCTTTTTGCGGATAGTCGTATGGTCTCCTAGAGCCAAGGTAAAGCCAGTTCCCCTTGCACGTGGCCACGACCTTATCTGACTCATCGCGGGCCTCCATTAGTACTTCCGCATTGTCGAACGTCGCGCGCTCCCCTCCGCCGTCGCGCTCGTTGAGCACGATGGCATAGACGACCTGTAAATCGAAGGCTCCTCCTTTACTCGCATTCGCTTGTCTCCAGACCTCGGAAACACCGTCGAGAACGATTTTTGGTCCACCGAGGATCACGCGGGTGACTCGTTTCCACGGCGGATCTATTGTCAGACCTGCCACCAACCCAGATGTAATGAAGATGCCAACTACAACTGGCGGGTAACCCTTCCCGATGACTCGATCGGACGAAAAGAAATCGCTTACCAACAGGACGGCTGACACGCCCGCAATCCCACGTGACGCCCAACGAGCAAGAGGAAGCATGGGGAGACTCCTGGTATAGGGGAATCTTTTCAACCAGAGCGTACAACCCCTCAGTGCAGCGAACTAGGCTCGCATGATTGCCAGGAAGAACTCCCAGCTTTCACCGCACGATCGTATGGATTGCCGGCTCGACAAGCTAGCCCGAGCGCTTCAACTTGCCGTGGCGCTTGGCGTAACGCTCGCCGCGACGGAAGATCTCCAGCCCGAGCGGGATCGCAATCGCGCCGATCACGAGTAGGGGCCAGATGTCGCCCCAGAGCGAGCTCACGCCGGCCCCGTCGATGATCGTCTTGCGCAACGCCCTGAGCGCGTAGGTCGCCGGCGAGATCCGCGCCAGCGCCTGCATCCAGCCGGGCAGGACGCTGACGTCGTAGTAGACGCCGGAGACCACGAGCAGTAAGCCCTGGGCGATATAGCCGAGCTGCACACCCTTCTCGGGCGAGATCAGCGGCAGGACGGAGGTCATCATGCCGATGCCGATGAACGAGATCGAGGCGACTAGGAGCACGACCAGCGCTGCGCCGTAGTCGGCGTGCGGGAGGCGCAGATGGAAAAAGAGAGCGACCACGACGAACAGGGCCGCAGTTCGGACGATGCCGTAGATCACGCCGAAGATGCCAGTGCCGAGCAGGTGCATCGTGCGCGACAGGGGCGCCATGAAGGTGTGCTCGATCGTCCCCTCCCAGCGCTCCCACTGCACCATCTCGACCAGTAGGCCGAAGACCATGCCGAGATAGCTCCAGACGAGCGCGCCGATCAGAAGCCAGCTGGTGGCCTTGTTGACGTCGATTTTCGCGCCCGAAGCGGCAAAGCCCTTGGCGATGAAGGCGATCGTGAGCGTGTTGGCTAGCGTCCAGACGAACCAGGCCAGCTCCCACCAGATGTAGCGCCTGATGATGTAGGTGTTGCGCTCGACGATCCCCGAGAGGCCCATCAGCTCCGAGCGCAGCGTCATCGCAGCTCCGCGCATCACTCGCTCGCCTCCTCTCCCTCGTCGATGATCGTGCCGGTGGCGGCGAAGAAGGCCTGCTCGAGTGTGTCTGTCCGGTAGCGGCGCTTGAGCTCCGCGGCCGGCGCCAGGCAGAGCAGCTCGCCCCGGTGCAGGATTCCCACACGCTCTGCCAGCTCCTCGGCCTCGGCCAGGTCGTGAGTGCAGAGGAGCACGGTCGCCTCGTGAACCCGGCGCACCTCGCGGATTAACTCCTGCACCTCGAGCTTGGAGCGCGGATCGAGGCCCGTCGTCGGCTCGTCGAGCAAGAGCAGGATCGGTGAGGTGAGAAGCGCCCGCGCCAGCGCCACCTTCTGCTGCATGCCGCGCGAGAGATTCTCCATCGGTTCGCT
>PMZQ01000088.1 GCA_003170155.1 Actinomycetota bacterium
GGTTCAAGTCCTCTCATCCGCACCAAATCGGCTTTACTCAAACCACGAGGTCCCTTAACGAGGCCTCGTGGTTTTTCTTTGGCCCCCGTACGCAAGACAACGCCGTTGTCTGCAATACCGCTTGCCTGGAGCAGAAGATCGACCGGTGGTCGCAGGCCGTTGTCAAACCCGCCGGGAGTATGAGCGGACGGCGAGTGGAATGAAGATCGCGGCGACCGTGGCGCATCCGAGTAGTGCCCACCCGGCTTGGGCAGTGAAGGCGCCGTGGTTCATGAGGTCACGCAGTGCCGAGACGACATGCGAGACCGGATTGACCCGCGTCACGGTCTGAAGCCATCCCGGAAGGGTGCTGACGGGGACGAACGCATTGGATAGGAAGGCCAGAGGGAACATGATCATCATGGACATTCCCTGGACGGCGCCGGCGGTCTTGGCGATGGTGCCGATCCACATGAAGATCCAGGCGAGCGACCAGCCGGTGATGACGGCGAGAACCATTCCGGCGGCCACGCCGGGAACGCCACCGCCGGGGCGGTAGCCCATGGCAACGCCCACGGTGAGGGCGACGCTCGTCGCAATGGCGTAGCGGGCGAGGTCGGCCAGCATCGGTCCGGCGAGCGGGGCGATCCGGGCGATNNCCATGTCCTCGCTGAGTTGGAATCCGGCGGCGACGCACGCGGTGATGGTGGTCATGGTGATGATGCCCGGGATGAGGGTCGGCAGGTAGTGCGCGGTGCTGCCGGAGATGGCCCCGGCGAACATGAATCCGAACATCAAGGTGAACAGCACGGGCATCGCGGTGACGTCGACGAGCTGCTCAGGGTTCCGGCGCATTTTTATCAGGGCGCGCCATGCCAGCGTCGTGATCTGCGTGAGCGCGTCGCGAATGGGTACCGACGCCTGGACGGCACGTGCGGACGGTGGGGACGTCGCCCGGGTTGAGGTCGTGATGGTTGCGCTCATGAGTCGCTCGCTTCGCTGTCGGGGACGGGGGTTTCGCTGGGGCGGCCGGTCAGGGCCATAAACACATCGTCAAGGCTCGGTTGCTCGACGGTGGTGTTGGTGATCTCGAGTCGGTGGTTCCGGAGGGCTACGAGGACGTCGGCAGCCTGGTTGGCATCGCTCAGCTGCACGCTGAACCCTGAGCCGGTTGGGGACACGACCGGTGTATCGCCGGTCAGTTCCGCAGCCAGTGCGACCGCTGCTGCTGTGTCGGCGTCCTCGACCAACTGGACGCGGAGGCTCGATGTGCCGATCTTGGCCTTGAGCTCGGCGGGTGTGCCCTCGGCGACCTTCCGGCCGCGATCGATCACGATGACCCGGCCGGCAAGTGCGTCGGCTTCATCAAGATACTGGGTGGTCAACAAGATCGTGGATCCCGCGGCTACCAGGTCGCGGATCGTGTCCCACATCTGGCCGCGAGTCCGGGGGTCGAGACCGGTCGTGGGCTCGTCGAGGAAGATCAGTGCGGGTCTGGTGATCAGGCTGGTCGCTAGATCGAGGCGGCGGCGCATGCCACCGGAGAACTGGGAGATGGGTCGGTGAGCGGCCGCCGTCAGGTCGAACTGCGCGAGCAGGTCGTCGGCGATGCTGTGGGCCCTCTTGGAGGACAATCCCTGCAGGCGGCCGAACATCCAGAGGTTCTCGCGGCCCGTCAGGTTCTCGTCGACCGATGCGAACTGACCAGTGACGCCGATCAGTTGCCGCACCGCGTGGCCCTCGCTGCGGACGTCATGACCGAAGATCCTCGCCTCTCCGCTGTCAATCGGCAGCAGCGTCGCCAACATGTTCAGCATCGTGGTCTTGCCTGCCCCGTTCGGGCCGAGCACCCCGAGGATCTCACCTTCCATGACTGTGAGGTCGATGTCGTCCACGGCGCGGTTCGTGCCGAACGTCTTCGTCAAGCCGCGGGCCTCCACGGCCGGGGTGATCGAAGGGGAGCCGTCGCTGTCGGCTCGGCGAGTGATCCGATCGGATCGTTCTGGTTGCGGCGTGGCTTCTATCATCATATGGCCCCTCTATAGTTCGTGTCACTATAATTATAGTATGACCCTAAGTTAGGGTCTACAATGGTTCGCATGACTACACCCGGCGACCTCGACGCGGATGCCGTCCTCGAGATCTTTGGAAAAGCGATCCCCGATGAGGCCCCTGACCCGAATGAGTCACTGCGCCAACGCAAGAAGCGGCGGGTTCGTCAACAGATCTCGAACATGGCGACCGCCATGTTCCTGGTTCACGGTTTCGACAACGTGACCGTCGCCCGGATCGCGGCGGCTTGCGAGGTCTCCGAGCAGACCGTGTTCAACTACTTCCCGACCAAGGAGTCGATGTTCTTCGATCGCTCCGAGTCCACGATCACCGCCGTGGCTGATGCCGTAAGGGAACGCGGGAGCGCTTCGCTGGTCGAAGCCGTCGTGCAATCGCTGGGCGGTGAGACTCGCCCCGGCCAATGGGAGGCATTGGACGAAGCCGGCCAACTGCACCTGTTCCGGCTCTTTTGCGACGCCGCCACCGGATCGCCAACGCTTGCCGCGGCGCGGTTCTCTGATTTGCCACGTTTCATCGACGAGGTATCCATCGCGCTTGCGCAACGAATCGGCGCGGACCCGATCGATCCCGAGGTGCAGCTCGCCACGCTCGTCATCGCCGGCCTCCTCCGAGTCCGACTGCAGTCAACCTTTCACCACGTCCAGCAAGCGACTTCAATCGACGCACTGAACGACGTCGTCCGCTGCGACATACTCAAGGCTGCCCAGCTCGCCGAGCCATCTCTCACCGCGTTCGACAACCTGGAAGGGGCGAAACGGGGTGCTTTCCAAGCCTCGAGTAGTACTTAGCTTCTCGAGCGACGTACCTCACATTGAGACTCGGGCGTGTTCGGATCGCCTTCTGGTGCTCGGTCTGAGGCGCCGCGCTTCAATGTTATTGACCTAGTGGGCGCTGGACTTCAAGGCGCAAGTTCGAGAACTGTCTGGTTAGGTCAGCCACAGGTCGTGGGCGCTCGCGGAGCTCAGTACGCCGCTAGGCCGAGTACAGCGGTTTCCTGAGCGGCTCTGGGAGGTTGTGAAGCCGTCCGGCAAAGCTTCGGATTCAGGTAGACGCCGCGGGGCTCGGCTCGGGGAGCTCGGCGAGCACCCACTTGGCGTGCTTGGCCGGGTCAACCTTGGGCCAGACCTTGACGACGATGCCCTCGGCGTCGATCAGGAAGGTCGAGCGGATGACGCCGAGGAAGCTCTTGCCGGCCATTCGCTTTGGTAGCCAGGTGCCGTAGAGCTTGGCAACGTCGTGGTCGGTATCGGCGAGGAGGGTGAAGGGCAGTTTGTACTTGGTCTTGAAGCGCGTGTGCGAGGCGGGATCGTCGGGGCTGATCCCGAGCACGACAACGCCGCGGCGCTCGAACTTACTCCAGGAGTTGCGGATATCGCAGGCCTCCTTGGTGCAGCCCGGCGTGTTGTCCCGGGGATAGAAGTAGAGGATCACCGGTTTGCCTCTGAAGTCCGAGAGGCGGACTGTTTCGCCCGTGTCGGTCTCGAGCTCGAAGTCCGGGGCCATCTTGCCTTCCTCGATCATTTCGCGTCGCCCTCTCTCGGCAGGTAGCTTGTCTCTGTGATCCTATTACCCCGCGACGAAACCCGGGGAAACCGAGCCCGGACGGCGCTTGCGCCGAGGAAGGCATCGTGAGGACTCCGGGCGATGGGCATCCGACGCTTCGCGCCTTCGCGATCATCATGGCGATCGTCGGTGTCGTGATGGTCTTTCAGCTCTACCGTACGCTGGTCATCGTCTCGGCGTTGCTGCAGATCGCGTTCTTCCTCGCCATCGCCTACGTTCTCTTTCTGCTCTGGCGAGACCGGCGCGCGGATATCGCGTTCTGGCCGACTCGTGCGCAGTGGGCTTTCTACCTTGCGATCCTGATCGTGATCACGAATCTCGCCGTTTACTTCGGCTCGCGCCTGCTCGGGGCTCATCGCTTGAGCATCAACGGCCTCACCGGCGCCGCCTGGCTGCTCGTATTCCCGATTTGCGGTTACACGATCTGGCGCGTCTGGCGCGAGCAGCACACGTATCGCTGAGCGCGGGCTACGCTGACGGGAGCACCATGACCAGGCCGCTCAACGAGCAGCTGCGGACGCTTCCGGCTTCTCCGGGCGTCTACCTCTTCCACGGCGAAGACGGCGAAGTCCTCTACGTGGGCAAGGCGAAGTCGCTGCGCTCGCGCGTGCGCAGCTACTTCCGACACTCCGGCGACGGGCGTCCCGGAATCGCTCGGCTGGCCGGGCGGGTGGCCGAGATCGAGACGATCGTGACCCGTAACGAGGTCGAAGCGCTCCATCTCGAGCAGACCCTCGTCAAGCACCACCGCCCGCCCTTCAACGTCCGCTTGCGCGACGACAAGTCGTTTCCCTACGTCGCAGTCACGATCGAGGACGACTTTCCGCGCGTCATGTTTACGCGCGAGCGCCACCGCCCGGGCGTCCTCTACTTCGGTCCTTATGCGAACGCGAAGAAGGTGCGTGGGACGCTCGACGTGCTCAACAGGGCCTTCCGCTTCCGGCCCTGCGAGGGTCCGAAACCGGGTCGCCGCTCGGGGATTCCCTGTCTCGACTACCACATCGACCGCTGCTTAGCGCCCTGCGTGGGGTTGATCTCGCGTGAGGACTATGGCGCTCTGATCGACGGGGTGATTGAGTTTCTCTCCGGGCATACCGAGCCGATTCAGGAGCAGCTGGAGCGATCGATGCGAGACGCTGCGGACGAGCAGCGCTTCGAGGAGGCTGCCCGCTACCGCAACCACCTGGTGGCGGTCAGGCACCTGCTCGAGCGCCAGTCCGCCGATCGTCCCTCGGAGGGCAACGTGGATGTGCTCGGGCTCGCCGTCGAGGACGAGCGCGCCGCCGTGCAGGTGTTCCCGCTTCGCAGCGGGCTTATGGTCGACCGCTACGCCTTCCACCTCGAGGGAGTGGAGGACGCGGACGAGAGCACGCTGATCGAGGCCTTCTGCCTCGAGTACTACCCGGGCGCGCCGGCGGCGATTCCGCCGCTGATCGTCGTGCCGCCGGCGGCGACGGGGCTGGAGGCGGTTGCCGAGTACCTGAGTGAGCTTCGCGGTGCCCGAGTCGAGCTGCGGGCGCCGGCACGAGGCGAGAAGCGCCGTCTGCAGGAGCTGGCAACGGAGAACGCGAGGCTGGCGCTGGTCAACGAGACGCGCTCGCGCGAGGCCGGGCGCCTGCGCCGGATCGAGGCGCTGGAAGAGCTGCGCGAGGCGCTCAACCTCGAGAGCCTGCCGATCAGGATCGAGTGCTTCGACGTCTCCAACCTGCAGGAGGCTTCGCCGGTCGCGTCGATGGTTGTCTTCCGTGACGGCGTTCCCTACAAGGCTCATTACCGCAAGTTCTCCTTGCGCTCGCTTGTCGGGCAGAGCGACGTCGCCGGCATGAAGGAGGCGATTGGACGCCGTTTCAGCCGCCTCGGAGAGGCGAGTGAGGGAGAGTTCGACGAGAGCTTCTCAGCGCTGCCGAACCTGGTCGTCGTCGACGGCGGTAAGGGTCAGCTGAGCGCCGCGCTGGAGGCGCTGGGCGAGGCGCCCGAGACCGAGAGAATCGCCGCCGTCTCGCTGGCCAAGCGCGAGGAAGAGGTCTTCGTCCCGTGGAGCTCTAAGCCGGTGCGTCTCGATCGCCACTCTCCCGGCCTCCAGCTGCTGCAGCGGCTACGCGACGAGGCTCACCGCTTTGCGGTCGGATATCACCGTCAACGCCGCTCGAACGAGTCCTTCGCCTCGCTCTTCGACGAGTTGCGCGGAGTCGGGCCGGCGCGCAGGCGGGCGATCCTGAACCACTTCGGCTCGCCGGAGCGCTTCCTGGCGGCGAGTGTGGACGAGTTGATCGCGGTACCGAGCCTGCCGGAGAAGACCGGGCGCCAGATTTACGCACAGCTGCACAAGACCGGCGGCGCATGAGAGCGGTCGGGCCACGACCGTCGTCGTTCCAATGAGAGCGCGCTAGCCTCGGCGATTCCGCCCGGTTCGCTCGGTCCGGTTCCACTCCTCGCTCACGTAGGTCTGGTAGCGGAAGGTGCCGAAGAAGTAGAGGATGGCGGCGAAGCCGAGCACCACGTTGATCAGGATCGTCATCAGCCGTGTTCCGACGCTGAAGGCGATGATCAGACTGTCGGGCGCGACGCCGTGCAGAACCGAGAGGACCAGCGCCTGCTCGGTTCCGATTCCCGAGGGGCTGATCGGCAGAAGCGTGGAGAGGTTCGCGGTGCCCTGCGCGAGCAGAGAGTTGTGCACCGTCGCCGGCATGTGAAAGGCGAGCAGGGCGAAGAAGATCGTCATGATCCGAAGTGTCCAGTCGGCCGCCTGCCAGGGAATGATGTGGCGCAGGTAGTAGCGCCAGTCGAGCAGCCCGTTCAATCCCTGGCGCACGCGTTCCCTGAACTCCTGGATCGTCGTCCAGGCCCAGAGAACGAGAGCCGTCAAGAGCAAGATGATCGTGCCGGCGATGAAAATCGTCTGTCGCGCGTGCCCGAAGAACCAGCTGAAGTCGAATGCCGGCAGGTGGGGAAGCAAGGAATGGCCGGGGAGCACTCCCTCTGCAAACAGGACGACAAAGAGAGAGAGAGCGACGAGAATGTCGAAGGGCGCCCGCACGAGCAGGGTCGAGGCGATCGTCGTGTACGTGCTGCCCGGCATCCGCCGCTTCACGATCACGACTCGGACCGCATCGCCGCCATGCGCCGGGACGATCGCACCTACGCCTGATCCGGCGCAGAGCGCGCCGAAGACCATCGGATAGGAGGAGCGCTGATCGGGGTAGGACGCGGTGATCGAGTTCTGCCAGGCACGGCCGGCGCAGCCGATCTTCAGCAGCTGGAGGAACGCGGCGATCGCCAGAAACGTCCAGCTGACGTCAGCCAGGTGGTCAAGGAAAACCCGGACGCCGTGAAAGATCGCGTGGAATGAGAAGGCAAGTGGCAGGAGCACGGTGGTCTCCTAGTACACCCTCCGCCGATACTCCACTCGTCCTACTCGTCGGCCATGAACGGATAGCGATACTCCGTCGGTGGGACGAGCGTCTCCTTGAGCGCACGCGGGCTGACCCAGCGGATCAGGTTCCAGATCGAGCCCGCCTTGTCGTTGGTGCCCGAGGCGCGGGCGCCGCCGAACGGCTGTTGCCCGACGATCGCACCGGTCGGCTTGTCGTTGATGTAGAAGTTCCCCGCCGCGTGCCTGAGCGCATGCTCGGCTTCGGCGGCGGCGCTGCGATCGGTAGCGAAGACCGAGCCCGTGAGGGCGTAGGGCGAGCTGCTGTCGACGAGCTCCAGCGTCTCGGTCCAGCGCCGCTCGTCGTAGGGATAGACCGTCAACACCGGCCCGAACAGCTCCTCTCGCATGTGCCTGGCGAGCGGATCGGTCGTCTCGATCACGGTCGGCTCGATGAACCAGCCGACGCTCGAGTCGTAGCCGCCGCCGGCGACGATCTCCATCTCCGGGGCTGCCTTCGCCTCCTCGATCGCCTTCGAGAGGTCATCGAAGGAGCTCTGGTCGATGACGGCACCCATGAAGTTGCCGAAATCGCCGACGTCGCCCATCTTGATCTGCGGAACCTCGGCGGCGAAGCGCTCGCGCAGAGCGGGCCAGAGGTTGGACGGAACATAGAGACGCGAAGAAGCCGAGCACTTCTGGCCCTGATACTCGAAGGAGCCGCGCAGAACCTGCGTGAAGAGCGCGTCGGGATCGGCCGAGGGGTGCGCGAGGATGAAGTCCTTGCCACCGGTCTCGCCGACGATCCGTGGATAGTTCTTGTAGCGCTCGATCTGTCCTCCGATCGTCCGCCACATCGCCTGGAAGACCGCTGTCGATCCGGTGAAGTGAACGCCTGCGAGCTCGGGGCTCGTCAGCGCCGCCTTCGAGACCGAGGCGCCGTCGGCGAAGACCAGGTTGATGACGCCGTCGGGCAGACCCGCCTCCTGGAGCAGGCGCATGATCAGGAGTGCGGACAGGGCCGCGCTCGAGGCCGGCTTCCAGACGACGGTGTTACCGGCCAGGGCCGGGCTGGTCGGGAGGTTGCCGGCGATCGAGGTGAAGTTGAAGGGCGTGATCGCAAGTACGAAACCCTCGAGCGGCCGGTACTCCATCCGGTTCCAGACGCCCGGCGCCGACTGCGGTTGCTCCTCGTAGATCCGCTCCAGGTAGGAGGGATTGAAGCGCCAGAAGTCGGCCAGCTCGCAAACTGCGTCGATCTCGGCCTGGTGAGCAGTCTTCGACTGGTTGAGCATGGTGGCCGCGTTCAGGCGCTGGCGCCAGGGCCCCGTGAGGAGCTCAGCCGCGCGCAGGAAGATGGCGGCTCGATCCGCGAACGGCGTGCGCGACCACTCGGGCCACGCCTTTGCCGAGGCGGCGATTGCTCGCTCGACCTCGCCTGTGCCGCCGCGGTGCACGTCCGCAAGCACGTGCGCGTGCTTGTGCGGCATCACAGCCTGATAGGGGCTGGAGCCGCGGACGTCTTCGCCGCCAATGATGCAAGGGACATCGCCGCATTTCGCCTGGAGCTGCTCGAGGCAAGCGCGAAGCTCGGTGCGCTCGGGCGTTCCGGGCGCAAAGGAGAGGTTCGGCTCGTTGACCGGATCGGGAGCGTGGAAAAGCGCATGAGTTGTCATGGGATCGAGATTCTAGAGGTACCGGGGCGAACGCCAGCGCCGGTTGCGACTCGGCGGTCGTGCCGAGACGAGCCGGGGCACCCTCGCCACGAGAGCTACGCTGCCTTTGATGGCTCTTTCGGAGACCCTGCGCGACGAGCTCTCGCACCTCGAGCTGAGACGAGAGTGCGATCGTCTGGCGGAGCTCTCGGCGCTCTTTCACAGCGCCGGCCGGGCACATCTGGAAGGCAGGGGGCGGATCTCCGTGCATCTCGATCTGGCTGGCGCTGCGGTCGCCCGGCGAGCCTTCGCCAGTCTCCGCACCTTCGGAGTCACCTCCGAGATCCGCACCTACCACCAGCACGCCTTCGATCATGCCAATCGCTTCCAGCTGCACGTAGCGGGCTCGCCGCGCGCGCTCCAGCTCTTGAACGAGGCGGGTGTCCTCGACGCCGGCCTGGCGCCGATCGAGACACCGCCGCCGCGCGTGGTCGCTCGTCCCTGCTGCCGCTCCGCCTATCTGCGCGGTGCACTGCTCGGCTCCGGCTCGCTCAGCGGACCGCCTTCGCTCCATCTCGAGATCCGCACCACGAGTATCGAGGGCGCCCGCTTCCTGGCCGAGCTCGCGGCGCGCGACGAGATCGAGCTCCACGTCGGCGAGCGTGACCGGCATGCCTATATCTACGCAAAGGGCTTCGAGGCGATAGCCGGCGTGTTGGCGCTGACCGGTGCTTCCGAGACGGTGCTGGCGTTGAGCGAGCGCTCGGTGATCAGCGAGACGCGAGCCGGAGCGAACAGGCTCGCCAACGCCGATCAGGCCAATATCTCACGCGCCAGTCGGGCCGCTATCGCTCAGCTCGAAGCCGTTCGTCGGCTCGAGCGGCGGGGCGCGCTCGAGCGCCTCTCGCCGGCCCTGCGCGAGGCGGCCGAGCTACGCCTGCGCAACCCACATCGCTCGGTCACCGAGTTGGCCCAGCGTGCAGGCATTCCGAAACCAACTCTTCATGGCCGCCTGCACCGGCTACAAGCGCTCGCCGACGGTCGAATCTGACCAGAAACGGGCGTTTTGGCGCCGCTGTGGTCAACAGATATCAGTTGGCCACCGGTACACTCGTCATCGAGCTTAAGACAAAGAGAAAGAAAGGGATTTCGAATGGCGACACGCGTTGGAATCAACGGTTTTGGACGTATCGGGCGCGCCTTCTTCCGTGCCCAGGTAGAGATGGGTGCCGACATCGAAGTCGTCGCCGTGAACGACCTCGGTGACCTCAAGACGATGGCTCACCTACTTAAGTACGACTCGGTTGAGGGAAGGTTCCCTGGCGAGGTCAAGGTCGACGGCGACAACATCGTCGCCGGCGGTGAGAAGTTCCCGGTCTTCGCCGAGAAGAACCCGGGAGATCTGCCCTGGAAGAAGCTGGGCGTTGACGTGGTGCTCGAGTCGACGGGCGTCTTCCGCTCGCGCGAGCAGGTGCAGGCGCACTTCGACGCCGGCGCCAAGAAGGTCGTCATTTCGGCTCCCGCCACCGATCCCGACATCACGATCGTCCTGGGTGTCAACGACGAGCTCTACGACCCCGAGAAGCACAACATCATCTCCAACGCCTCCTGCACGACCAACTGCATCGCGCCGATGGCGAAGGTGCTGCACGAGAACTGGGGCATCGAGCAGGGCTTCATGACGACGATCCACGCCTACACCAACGATCAGCGCATCCTCGACTTCCCGCACAAGGACCTGCGCCGTGCCCGTTCGGCCGCGATCAACCAGATCCCGACCTCGACCGGCGCCGCCCGCGCGATCGGCCTCGTTCTGCCCGAGCTCAAGGGCAAGGTGGACGGCATCTCGATGCGCGTTCCGGTTCCAACCGGCTCGATCACCGACTTCGTCGTTCGGCTGAGCAAGGAAGTGACCGCCGAGGCAGTCAACGCCGCCTTCAAGCAGGCCGCCGAGAACAGCTCGCTCAAGGGCTATATGGAGTACACCGAGGATCCGATCGTCTCCTCAGACATCGTCAACTCGCCCTACTCCTGCATCTTCGATAGCGGGCTGACGATGGCCAGCGGCAAGATGGCCAAGGTGTTCGGCTGGTACGACAACGAGTGGGGCTACAGCTGCCGCCTCGTCGATCTCGTAGGCAAGCTGATCTAGTCCGGGAGGTCGAAAATCGTGCACAAGCCACGTTCCGTACGCGACGCGGAGGTCGCCGGCAAGCGCGTCCTCGTTCGTGTCGATTTCAACGTCCCCCTCGACGAGGGCCGAGTTGCCGACGACACGCGCATCCGCGCGGCGCTGCCGACGATCCGGCTTCTGCTCGAGAAGGGCGCTTCCAACGTCATCTGCTGCTCGCACCTGGGGCGGCCGAAAGGCGTCGCAGATCCGAAGTTCTCGCTCAAGCCCGTGGCAGCTCGGCTCGCCGAGCTGCTCGGGCGCGAGGTTGCCTTCGACGACCCGGGAGCGCAGGTCTGCGTGCTCGAGAACACCCGCTACGTGGCGGGCGAGACGAAGAACGATCCCGAGTACGCGCGGCAACTGGCGGCGCTCGCCGACGTCTACGTCAACGACGCCTTCGGCTCGGCCCACCGGGCTCACTCCTCCACCGAGGCGGTCGCCCACCTGCTTCCGGCCTACGCCGGCCTGCTGCTCGAGAGCGAGCTGAACGAGCTCGGCAAGCTGCTCGGCGAGGTCGCCCGGCCATTCGTGGTGATCGTCGGCGGCCTCAAGGTCGAGGACAAGATCGGCGTCCTGCGCAAGCTGGGCGAGCGGGCCGACGAGCTTCTGATCGGCGGCAAGATGGCCGAGCAGGTGCACGCCGACAACCCGGTCGGTCGCGACGTCGAGCTGCCCGACGATACGGTGATCGGCGATCGCTTCGCGGCCGACGCCGATACTCAGACCGTCGACTACTTCGACGTTCCCGAGGGCTGGGAGCGGTACGACATCGGCCCGCGCACGCGCGAGCGGTTCTGCTCGATCATCGCCAAGGCCAAGACGATCTTCTGGAACGGCCCGATGGGCGTGTTCGAGTTCCCGATCTTTGCCGAAGGCACCCGTGCGGTCGCCGAGGCGGTCGCCAAGGCCGACGCCTACTCGGTGGTCGGCGGCGGCGACTCGGTACGGGCGCTCGAAGAGCTCGGCTACAAGAACCGGATCTCCTGGGTCTCGACCGGCGGCGGGGCTTCGCTCGAGCTGCTCGAGGGCAAGGAGCTGCCTGGAGTCCTTGCAATTCCCGAGGCGTAAGGAGAAGCGGATGCTGATTGCCGGTAACTGGAAGCTATTCAAGACGCCGTCTCAGGCGGCTGGTTTCTGTCGCGAGCTGCGCCAGCCGCTCGACGACGTCTCTGAGATCGAGATAGCTGTCTGTCCGCCCTACGTCTCGTTGACGAGCGCGATCGAGGTGCTCGCGGGTAGCAAGGTCGCGGTCTACTCGCAGAACGTGCACTGGGCGGAGAACGGCGCTTTCACCGGCGAGGTTTCGGCGGCGATGCTGCGCGAGCTCGGCGTCGACGGCGCGATCGTAGGTCACTCCGAACGGCGCCAGTACTTCGGCGAGACCGACGAGACGACCGCACTACGGGCCAAGGCCGCGCTCGAGGCGGGGCTGAAGGTGATCGCCTGTGTCGGAGAGCTCGAAGCCGAGCGCGACAGCGGCGAGACCGAGACCGTGCTCGAGCGGCAGATGATTCCGATCATCAAGGAGATCGGCGCGCACGAGCGTCTCGTCATCGCCTATGAGCCCATCTGGGCGATCGGCACCGGGAAGACGGCCACGCCTGCGCAAGCCCAGGAGACGCACGCCTTCATTCGCGGCCTCCTCGACGTACCGATCCTCTATGGCGGCTCGGTCAAGCCCGACAACGCGGCCGAGCTGATGGGCCAACCGGACGTCGACGGCGCGCTGGTCGGCGGTGCCTCGCTAGCGGCCGAGTCGTTTATCGGCATCTGCGAAGCGGCACGGCAGACAGTCGCCTGATGACGGAAGAAAGCAAATCGTCGGAGCAGGAGGGAGCCACGGCTTCTCCCTCCAACTCCACGGTACCGCTCGTCGCCCTGGTCATCATGGACGGCTGGGGCTACGCGCCTCCCGGCCCGGGAAACGCCATCTCGCTCGCTGACACTCCGGTCTACGACCGCCTCTTCGCCACCTATCCGCACACAACCATCAAGTGCTCCGGCGCCGCCGTCGGCCTACCCGAGGGCCAGATGGGAAATTCGGAAGTGGGACACCTCACGATCGGATCGGGCCGCATCCTGAAGCAGAGCCTGCAGCGCATGAACGACGACGTCGCGAGCGGAGCCCTGCTCGAGAACAAGGTTTTGAAGGCCACCTTCGAGCGGGCGCGCGAGCGAGGCGGGAACGTCCACCTCCTCGGACTCGTCTCCCATGGCGGAGTCCACTCGCACATCGATCACCTTCGCGCTCTGCTCGAGATGGCCAGGCAGGAGGGCATCTACGAGCGAACCTACGTCGACGCCTTCACCGATGGTCGCGACGTCTCGCCGAACGCGGCGGTGGAGGATCTCGCCGAGCTACCGGCCGAGCGGATCGCAAGCGTCATCGGTCGCTACTACGCGATGGATCGAGACAAGCGCTGGGACCGGATCGAGATCGCGCTCGACGCGCTGATCGAGGGAAAGGGCAAGGAGGCCTCCGACCCCGTTGCCGCCATCCAGGAGAGCTACGACGACGGCATCACCGACGAGTTCATCAAGCCGATCGTCGTCAGCGGCCGGCCGCGCTTCGATAAGAAAGACGCGCTCATCTTCTTCAACTTCCGCCCCGACCGGGCGCGCCAACTCTCGCGCAAGCTGATCGAGCGCGGCTACGACCTGACCACGATGATGAACTACGACGAGGAGCTCGATTGCCCTGTCGCCTACGGTGACGAGGATGTATCCGACACGATCGCCGAAGTGCTGGCCGAGAACGGCCTAAAGCAGCTGCACGTCGCGGAAACTGAGAAGTACGCGCATGTCACCTACTTCTTCAACGGAGGCCGTGAGGAAGAGTTCTCGGGCGAGGATCGGATTCTCGTGCCCTCGCCGCGCGAAGTTCCCAGCTACGACTTCAAGCCGGAGATGTCGGCGCCCGAGGTTGCAAGACGATTCTGCGAGGCGATCGACACCGGCAAATACAGTTTCGCCGTCGTCAACTTCGCCAACGCCGACATGGTCGGCCACACGGGCTCGATCCCGGCCACGATCAAGGCCGTCGAGACCGTCGACAGTTGTCTGGGTGAGATCGTGGCTTCCGTCCAAGCCCAAGGCGGCGTCTGCCTGGTCACAGCCGACCACGGCAACGCCGAGCAGATGCTGGCCGCCGATGGCGTCTCCCCGTTCACCGCTCACACCACCAACCCGGTGCCGTTGATCGTGACCAGCGCAGGTGCCGAGCTTCGCTCCGACGGCGAGCTCTCTGACCTTATCCCGACCGCGATTGCCCTACTAAGACTTAGGAAACCCTTAGCCATGACTGGGGAGACTCTTATTCTTTGAGAGGAAAATCGGGCTGAGATGGCGATTGAGCAGCCCGATATCGCAGTCATTCACAGGGCGCAACGTGGCGACGAACGCGCCTTCACTCTGATCGTCCGTGCCTACGAGGCACCCGTCTTCAACTACGTGCTGCGTATGGTCGGAAACAGGACGCTGGCCGAGGATCTGACCCAGGATGTCTTCCTGCGCGTCTTCCAGGGCTTGCGCGGCTATTCACTCCGCGCCCGCTTCACCACTTGGCTCTTTCAGGTGGCGAAAAACCGCGTCGTCGACGAGCTCCGCTCTGTGGAGCGGCGGCCGCGATCGCTGATGACGATCGACGATGCTCCGCGGCTCGAGGTCGTAGACGCGCCGATCGAGCGGAGCGAGGCGATCACCGCTCTCTGGCGAGGAGTCGAAGCGCTGAGCCCCGATCTCAAGGAAGCGCTGCTGCTGCGCGACATCGCCGGGTTCTCCTACAACGAGATCGCCGACACGCTCGACGTGACGCTGGCGACGGTCAAGTGGCGCATCTTCAAGGCTCGTGACGAGGTACAGCAGGCGCTTGAGGAGCAGGGCGTCGAGCTCGACGGGCGGCGCGAGGTCGTCGACGCCCGTAGCTGAGTCTCCTGTGCGGCCTCAGATACCGCGGGAGAGCCGGACGGCGAGCTGCTCGGGAAGTCCGAGCTTTCGGATCTCGATCTGTGTGCGCTCGACGTCGTAGTCGACGCGTTTGAATTCGGCGCGACCGGCCTCGAGATCGAGCAGGAGATAGGCGGCGCGCGGGTCGCCGTCTCTGGGCTGGCCGACGGAGCCCGGGTTGAGCAACCAGCGGCCGCGGGTCAGATCGACGATCGCTCCGGCCTCGGCTCGCTCGAGCACGAGCTGTCCGCTCTCCAGTGAGGCGGCCATGGCGGTATGCGTGTGTCCCACCAGCACGAGCGGCTCGCCGGTGAGCACGAAGGAATCGGTGATCTCGGACGGTTTGAGAACGTACGACCAGACCGGTCCGCGCGGGCTGCCATGGAAGAGAGCAGCGCCCGAGACACGGCTCATCGGTGCCAGCTCGGCCAGATAGGTGCGGGTGTTCGCGCTCAGGTGCTCCTTTGTCCAGTTCAGGGCGGCGCCGGCGGCCGGCGTGAAGTCGTCGAGCGGAAGTTGGCCGATGGCGGCGAGATCGTGGTTTCCGACCAGTGAGATCGCGGTCAGTGGCTCGATCAGGTCACAGCACTCGTTCGGCCGCGGGCCGTATCCGATGGTGTCGCCGAGGTTCCAGATCTCGTCGGGCCGGTCGCGCTCTATTGCCTGCGTGACCGCTTCGAGCGCGTGCAGGTTCGCGTGTGCGTCGGAGATGACGGCGACCCGCATGCCTCTCGCCCTCTCCTAGTGGTGGTCGGGCGGAGTCTCGGGAAGGTTCTTGATCCCCTGGGTGGTCGTCCACTTCGACCAGGCGTCCTCCATGGCGTCGAGTAGCTCGCGCATGAAGGGGTGGGCTAGGTTCACGCGCGAGACCACCACGCCGGGAACGTCACCCTCTTCGACCTCGTGATCTATGCGGGCGAAGGTGATCGTGAACTCGTAGTCGGAGAAGCTGACGTTGGCGAAGTTCGCGTAGACGCCGCCAAGCAGCGCCGGATCGAGATGGATGTTCAGGTGCCTGTCTGAGCCGTCGTCTTCCATACCTCTACGATACAGCTCAGACGATGAAGGGTCTTCGCAGCATCGGCGTTCGCCGCTTCGTTCTGGCCTTTCTGGCCTTGCTCGGCGTGATCGGGATCGGCACCGTCGGTTTTCACGCCTTCGGTGAGAAATGGATACCGTCGTTCTACCGTGCTGTCGTCTCGGTCTCCCTCACCGGGCTCGATTCCAAGCCCTCTTCGGAGGGCGCGCAGGTGTTCACCATCATCATCCTGCTCTTCGGCGTGGCAATCTTCCTCTACGTTGCGGGCGCCATCGCCGAGGCGATTGCCCGCGGTCTGATCACCGGAGCCTGGCAGGAGCGGAGGAGACGCTTGACGATCGAAAGAACGCGCAACCACTTCATCATCTGCGGTTACGGCCGCGTAGGCCGCCGTGCCGGGCGGGAGTTTCGTGAGTCGAACGAGCCCTACATCGTGGTCGACTTTCACGAGGACGCTCTGGGGGCGGCGCGTAGGAACGGCGACATTGTCGTCGAGGGGTCGGGCACCGAGGACGCCATTCTGAGCGCGGCCGGAATTGAGCGAGCGCGCGGGCTCGTGGCCTCGGCCGACTCCGACGCCGACAACCTCTACATCACCCTCTCGGCGCGAGCGGCTCGTCCGGACATCCTGATCGTGGCTCGCGCCTCTGACGACGACGCCGCCAAGAAGCTGCGCCTGGCCGGCGCCGACCGTATCGTCCAACCGTACTCGTCCGCCGGTCGCGAGATGGCCAAGCTGGTACTGAAACCTCAGGTCGCCGCCTATCTCGACGTGGCCGCAACCACCGGTTCCGACGAGATGCGGTTTGAGGAGATCGTCGTTACTCAGGGCTGCCTGCACGCTGGCGCGACGATCGGGGAGCTGCGCGTGCGCGAAGTGACCGGGGCCATGATCATCGCTGTGCGTAAGGCCGACGGCAGCTTCGACACCGCCCCGTCGTCCTCGCTTTGTCTGGATGTGGGCGACATCATCATCGGCGTCGGCAAGGCTGCTGAGCTGCGCACCCTCGAAGAGCTCTTCACTCCTGTCGCCGGCGATCGAGAGAAGCGATGAGCCTGGCACTCGAGCGCCTGGCCGGCGAGCTCGCCGGTGCGGCCGGGGCTGCCGTCGAGCTGGAACGGCCGAGCGATCCCAAGCACGGCGACTTCGCCACCAACGTCGCTCTGCGACTGGCACCCGAGCGCCGACGCACCCCGCGCGAGCTGGCAACCGAGCTGAAGGACGCGGCCGAGCGCATCGCCGGAGTCGAGCGGGTCGAGGTGGCCGGGCCTGGATTTTTGAACCTCTTTCTCGAGCCGAGCTGGTACGGAGAAGCGCTGGCTGAGATGCTGGTTGCCGGGCGCGACTTCGGCGCCGGCTCACGCGAGCATCCCGAGCGGGTCCAGGTGGAGCTCGTCTCGGCCAACCCGACCGGCCCTCTGACCGTGGGCTCCGGACGCAACGCCGCCTACGGCGACTCGCTGGCGCGCCTGCTCTCCTTCGCCGGCAACGAGGTCGAGCGCGAGTACTACGTCAACGACTGCGGCACTCAGATCGATCTCTTCCGCGCCTCGGTCGAGGCCAGGCAGCGCGGGGAGGAGCCTCCCGAAGGCGGCTATCTCGGCGACTACGTCTTTGAGATCGCTCGCGACGAAGGCGACCCGGTTCGCTCGATGATCGAGTCGATCGGCCAGACGCTCGAGCGCTTCCGCGTTCAGATCGACAACTGGGCTTTACAGAGCGAGATGGAGAAACGCCTGCCGGCGCTGCTCGAGAAGCTCGACACATACACCGCAGACGGCGCCCTCTACATCCGCTCGACCGCGCTCGAGGACGAGAAGGATCGCGTGCTGGTGCGCTCGCCCGAGCGTGGTGGCACTCCCACCTACGAGGCCGCCGATCTCGCCTACCTGGCCGACAAATTGGAGCGAGGCTTCGAGCGGGCGATCTATGTGCTCGGTGCCGATCACCACGGCGTCCGAGAGTGGTTCCGGGTAGCAGCACGGCTGCTCGGCGACGAACCGGACAAAGTAGAGGTCATTCTCTACCAGCTCGTGCACATTCTCGAGGGCGGGCGCACCAAGAAGATGTCCAAGCGCC
Source organism: Actinomycetota bacterium (assembly GCA_003170155.1). Taxonomy (GTDB): domain Bacteria; phylum Actinomycetota; class Thermoleophilia; order Gaiellales; family Gaiellaceae; genus Fen-549. The sequence goes on from PMZQ01000088.1 coordinate 17,878, forward strand.
GCGGCGACATCGTCCTGCTCGACGAGCTGATCGAGCTGATCGGGCTCGATGCGGCGCGCTGGTACCTCGTCTCCCGAGGCCCCGACCAGACAATCGAGCTGGATATCGAGCTGGCCGCCGAGCATTCGCAGAAGAACCCTGTCTACTACGTCCAGTACGCCCACGCTCGCATCTCGAGCATTCTCGCCAAGGCCGGCGAGCTCGAAGCCGGCGCCGATCCGCCCTCCGAGCTGTCGGAGGAGGAGAAGGGACTGCTCAAGCGCCTGATCGAGTTCCCCGGGCTTGTTGCCGAGGCGACCGCACGGAGGGCGCCGCAGGCCATCCCGACCTACGCGATCCGCCTCGCCGACGACTTCCACCGCTTCTATCACCATCGCCGCGTGATCGGCTCGAGCGCCCAGGGCTTCCGGCTCGGCCTCTGCCAGGCCACTCGCTCGACGATCGCTCGCTGTCTCGACCTGATCGGGGTCGAGGCGCCAGAGCGGATGTAAACGCCGGCCGTCGCCGTCTGCTCGCTAGCATCGCCCCTATGCGCTGGAATCTCGGAGTCGCTGCTCTCGCCGGCTCCTGGGGCTTCATCTGGATCATCGCCGACCATCTTCACCTGGGTGCACTCTCGATCGTCTTCTGGCGTATTGCTCTGAGCGTGCTCGCCCTCGGACTGGGCGTTCTCTTCAGCGGAAGGAAGGAGCTGCTGCGAATCGGCAAGCCCGGACGTTGGACACTCTTGCTCGGGCCCGGGCTCGCTCTGGTTTGGTTCTGCAACTTCGAGGCGATGAAGCTTTCCTCGGTTGCCGTGGCTGTGTTGGCAACCTACACCGCGCCCGTCTTCCTGGCTCTGCTCGCACCGATCTTTCTACCCGAACGCTTTAGTCGTGTAGCTTGGCTTGCCCTGCCGATCGCGTCTGGCGGCCTCGCCCTGACGATGCTAGGCGGCGACGGGAGCAAGCACTTCAGACCGCTCGCGATCGCCGTCGGCGTCAGCGGCGCCATCGTTCTGGCCTTTCTCATCATCATCCAGAAGCACATCGTGCGGGCCGTCAACCCGATCGGGCTCTCGTTCTGGATCGACATCTTCGCGGTGGTCGCACTTCTACCGGTGCTGCCTTTCGCGGGCCGTGTCCTTCCGAGCCCGACCGAGTTTGGCTTCCTGGCGATCGTCGGCGTCGTCTTCACGGCGCTGTCGGGCCTGATTTGGCTGCTCCTCCTGCGCCACGTAACCGCCCAGGCGATGGGCTCCCTCTCCTATCTCGAGCCCGTCTCGGCCGCGCTTCTGGCCTGGCTTATCCTCGGCCAGCGGATGGGGCTCGCCATCTTCGCGGGTGGCGCACTAGTTCTGGTCGCGGGCGCGCTGGTCGTTTTCGGCGAGCCGACCGAAACCGCGGTCGGCGAAGTGGCGGGCCTGCCGCAACCTCGAGAGCAGTCAGCGGAGGCTCTCTCAGCCGCCGTGGAGTAGCTGCTCGGCTCTGGCGTCCTCGGCTCGGTTGCAGGTGGCGACGCGGAAGTCGATGCACCAGAGCACCCCGGCCAGACCGCGCGCGCCCATGTTCGAGTAGCAGCGCGGATCGACCGCCTCGGGCGTGCAGGCCGAGCGAGATGGACTCGAAGACGGAGAGGGGGAGTGCGCTATCGTTTTCGGCGCGCGGACGTAGCTCAGTTGGTAGAGCGTCGGCTTCCCAAGCCGAAGGTCGCGGGTTCGACCCCCGTCGTCCGCTCTCGCGTTCTCGGCCGGCGATNNCTGACACCGCTGAGCGCACTTCGCTCTCCGAGCCCGTGTGTTCACACTGTGCTCTCCGGCGAAGCGCACTCAGCGGCGCCCCGAGAAAGCGAGAGGGCGATTAGTTGGGGTTCAGGCAGTTCTTTGACTGGCCGGCGAACGTAGCTCAGTTGGCAGAGAATTGGCTTCCCAAACCAAGGGTCGCGGGTTCGACCCCCGTCGTCCGCTTCTCCTCGCGGAGCATGTCCTGCTACCGACGAGCGGCGACGTCCGCTGAGCTGTGTGGGGTCCTGGGCGGCCATCTCGTGGCCGGCGCGGTTGCGAGCCGGATGCAAGAAACCCGGCTTATACGGGCTTCGGTGTGCTCGCGTAAACGGTGACTAAAGGCGATAGCGCGTTCGCTATAAAGCCCGTACGAACGACCGAAAAACCCGGAATATGCGACCAAAACGCGGGTTTTGCTCCTGTCGTAGGGTCACTTCAGAGGTAGAATTCTGAAAGAAACCTTAACGTCGTATGGGGGTCCGCGAATGCCGCTGGTGGACACCGTCTCTGATCACAAGGTCGATTACATATGCGCTGGATGTGGTTACGGAATAGCCCTCACCACACCGCCGCCGCTTTGCCCGATGTGTCACGGAAGTGAGTGGGATCGTCCGCTCTGGCGTCCCTTCACCTCGCTCGATGAATACCGCGCTCGGTTCGAGCCGCTGGAGTCGGATCAGCTCGTCTCGACCGAGACGCTGGTTCTCTAGCAAGCCGAGATCCTGGAAGGCCGAGATTGCGCCGAGGAAGGGCGCGGACAGCGGTTGCCGGAGCTCCGCCGGGCGCCGGCTCAGGTCGCGGCTTCGTCGCCTACGGGCCGCTCGTCGATGCCCGGTACCAAGACCGGCGACCAGTTAGGCGCGGAGATGCGTGACGAGCCGTCCGCGCTCGCTCGAAGCTCGATCCCGGCCGGGCCGACATCGATCAGCGCGCCGTTCGCACCGGCGCTTATCAGCGTCGGCTTATCGCTCCAGACGAGCGTCCGCTCGTGCTCGGCTCGGATGTGAACGCGCGCGCCGCGGAAGCGCACTGTCAGCTCGAGAGCCCTCCAGCGCACCGGGATGTGCGGATCGACAATCAGTGCGTCACCGTGTGGGCGCAGGCCGGCGAAGCCGTACGTGAGCGCCTGCCAGACCCCGCCCATAGTTGCTGTATGCAAACCGCAGTTACTGGTGCGGTTTCGGTCCTCGAGATCGAAATTGGCGGACATGCGCAGGTATCGCTCGGCCTGCTCGAGCTCGCCGGTGCGGGCGAATAGAAGCGAGTAGACCGCGGGAGAAAGAGAGCTGCCGTGGGAGGTACGCGGCTCGTAGAAGGCCAGGTTCGGCTCGAGCGAGTCCTCGGCCACCTCCTCGGGGACGAGGTGGTGCAGGAGCACGACATCCGCTTGCTTGACGACCTGCGAGTTACGCAGTCGCGTCATCGGGAGGACGGACTCGCCCGCGAACGGGCGTTCACCGAGCTCGGCGGCGATGATCGGCTCGAGCTTGTTGAAGCCGGCGAACTCCTCGTAGATGCCGGTCTCGGGGTTGTACCCGTCCACGAGACAGTTCGCTAGCTCCAGCCAGCGTTCGATCTCACGTTCCTCGACGCCGGCTCGGGGTCGATCTCGCACCGAGCGCGCAGCCCGTCGCATAGTCCAGCGGGCCATGATGTTGGTGAAGCTCGAGTCGTCCACCGGCTCGTGGTACTCGTCGGGTCCGATCACGGTGTAGATGTGACCGGCGCCACTCGAGTCGAAGCGGATCCTCGAGGCCCAGTAGCGGGCCGCCTCGACGAAGATCGTCTGCGCCTCAACGGCGAAGGCTTCGTCGCCCGACCAGGCGAGATAGCAGTCGGCGGCCCAGGCGATGTCGGCGGTGATGTGCTCCTCGAGGCGACCAGTGCGAATGGCGATGATCTCGCCGTTCGGTAGTCGGCCGCTACGCGGAGTCACGTCGAGCCCGGAGCGGGTCGACTCCCAGGGGAAGCGTGCCCCTTGGCGTCCGGAGGCCTGTGCCGCGGCACGCGCCGGCTCGAGACGGTTGAGCCGATAACGCAAAATCGCGCGCGCAGAGGCCGGATGGGTGCCGGCGAAGAACGGGAACGAGAAGACCTCGGTGTCCCAGAAGATGTGCCCGCGGTACCTGGAGCCAGAAAGACCGCCTGCACCGACCGCGGCTTCGCCGACGTCCGTTGCGGCCGAGATCAACCCGAAGAGCGAGAAGCGCACAGCCAACTGCAGGCTCGGGTCTCCTTCGATTACGACGTCCGAGTTGAGCCAGCGCTCACCCCAGCGCTCGCGGTGCTCGGCGTAGAGCTGATCGAATCCCGCCTCTCGGGCCGACCGGAGCGCAGCCATCGGCTCGAGCTCGGAGCGGCCGTAACTGGCGATGCGCTCGAGCGAACGCTCTCCCCGTTTCTCGCTCGCTGCAGCGACGACGCGCTCGACGTTCACGGACTCGCCGATCGTCACGTCGCCGAGGCGATGGAAGTGTGTCTCCGTTCCGGCCTGATCGGGGGCAACCAGCGGCGAGGAAGATTCGAGCATCTTGTCCGGGCCGCTCGCACGCAGACAAGCCGTTTCCGGTCGGGCGAGCGAGTGGAAGAGCAGCGCATCGAGCTTCGATCCGTCTCCGCTCGTGAGCTCGTGACGAAGTGTTCCGGTGCGCAGGTCGAGCACTCGGCGCACATGCTCGCCCTCGGCGCTCTCGATCCTGTTCCAGATCGGAGCGGCGAGGATCTCCTCTTCGGAGCCGCGACCGGCGTAGCGTCCGCCGGCGAGAACCGACGGGCCGTTGGCGGTGCCGGAAAGCAGCGTGCCACGCGTGCCGATACGACCGTCGGAGATGGTGAGCAGCGTCTCGCGAACGGCCTCCTCGTCGCCTCCTTGACCATCCATGACCACCTCCCAGCCCTGCTCCGAGACGCGCCCGGGAAGCTCGTTCTCGTTACGGCGGCGAAGCTGGTCGGAAAGAATCTCGTAGAAGCGCTCGGGACCGCCGCCGAGATCGAGAACGCCTTCCGGTGTGCCTCCGGGCTCGGGACCGACCGAGAAGCAGACCGCGCCCGTCGCTCTAGGCACGAGCAACCGGGAGTCCGAGCCGGGGTGGTTGCCCGACGGTCCGAACTCGTCGCCGGCGATCAGGATCTGTCCCGGACGAATACCACGGCGTGTGAGCCAGGAAAGAGCGTAACGGGCCGAGTCGCTCTTGCCGGTGAGGCCGATCTCGACGTACTTGGCGTTGGAGGTGACGCGCGGATCGGCGAGGCCGGACTCGAGGCCACATCTGCGCGCAAGCTCGGTAGCTTCGGGCAGACCTTCGATGCCCGCGTCATGCAGGCGCGCCTCCAGGGCCTTGAGCAATTCGGGTAGCTGCACCTTCGCTGGATCGGCCCACTCGGGCAGTGGAATCAGATCGATCTTGCGACGGTTGAGCCGGTCGGAGATAACCGAGGCCGAGAGTCCTCGTTCCGCCAGGCGTGCGACGGTCAGCTCGGCCGCGAGGTCGAGCAGCCTCTCTTCCTCGGCGCTGGCAACGCGACGCCCGAGAGCGACCGGACCGCTCGGCGTCAACTCGAACACCTCCGAGCCGCGGTTGCAGGCAACGATGATCCGACCAGGTCCGTGAGGGCGCAGGCCGAGCTGGTTGTCGACGTTACCGATCTGAGTGCCGGTGATTACCGCGAGATCGAAACCGGCTTCGAGCAGCGCATTGACGAGCTCGCGCAGCTTGCTCGCATCGGCCTCGCGGTCGGCGACCGCGGTGCCGTCCCAATCGAACACGGCGGCTTCGAAGCGACGATCGAGCTCCATAGCCAGCTCGCCGGCGTGCACCGCCTCTACGGCGGTACGCCCGTTCTCCGAGCACGGATGCTCGAGCGCTACCGGATCGCGTTTTTCCCCGGCCGCCTTCATTCCGAACGTATCGGTAAGTGGATGCTCGGTGTGAATGTTGTTAGCGGAAGCTCCATGGCATTCCTGCGACCTGGATTCCGAGACGAAGAGCGCTTGAGCGGGTTAGTCTTGCGAACAAAGCGGATGTATCCGAGAGGGGGGGAGGTCCTGGCGGTGGACTCATGACCGGCGTGCACCGCGGACCCGGCATATTACTTGTCTCCAGCGCCTGTCCGTTCTTACTCGATTGGCCCTTATCGAACCCTTTCGGTGCAGGGGAGAAGGCGCACTCTGATCGATAAACGAGCCACCCGCCGGGTTATGCCTGGCTGACCCGGTCGTGAAACGTTGAAGTGCGCGCCGATCGTCGGTTGAGCCTAAACGTTCCAGCCGGCCGTGATCCGGGCGTGTGTCGCCTGGAGGTGTTCCGGAATGACTCTGACGTCGGCCAAAACCGGCATGAAGTTCGTGTCGCCCTGCCAGCGCGGAACCACGTGCTCGTGCACGTGATCGACAACTCCGGCTCCGGCGGTCCTACCAAGGTTCCAACCGATATTGAAGCCGTCGGGCCGGTAGGCGCTGCCGAGCACCTCGAGGGCGTGAACGGTGAGAGTGTGAATCTCGCTCGCCTCTTCGCTACTCAGCTGCGCGAGATCGCCGACGTGACGTAAAGGTGCGACCATCAGGTGGCCGGACGAGTAGGGGAAGCGATTGAGCAGTACGAAGGCCGACTCGCCGCGATGAACGACGAGCGACTCCTCGCCGGTCGCAGAAGCCGCGAGGCAGAAGATGCAGCCCTTCTGATCGTCGGCACTCGACACATACTCGAGACGCCAGGGTGCCCAGAGTGGATCGGTCATCTGAGCTCTTGTATCAGAGCGGAGCGCAGACGTCAGCCTTCCGCCGCCGGCGCGTCTTCCTCTTCAGCCGGATCGCGGGTGTCCAGCCGCTTCTCGAATGCCTCGCGGAGAGCCTCGCCGGACGTCTCGAGGTCGTAGCGCGGTCGCCTCGGCTCGACCTTGACGATGCGTACGTCAACGCTTCGGGCACCGTGGCAGCGAGCGTACGCTTCCGCCTCGCTGAGAGGCGGCAGCGGAACCTTTCGCCCTCGCCGCAGTAGAGCCACAGACAATCCCTACCACTGCCGGCGGACGAAGGCAACCGCCAAGCGAAGCATCAAGCTGGCGATCGAGCACGGTACGCCGTCTCGTCCGGAAAAGAAAAAGGGAAGCGGAGCGCCGCTTGCTCCGCTTCCCTGCCTGAGGAAGGTTCCTCAGCTCCTCGCACGGATCTCCCGTGTGGGTTTTTAAAAACGGGCGATCACCGCCGCATCGGGATCGCCCTATCGATATTCATATTACCGAGAAGATATAGGTATGGGTATCCCTTATGAGCGCTTGACTGCGCTTCTTGACCGCGGGGAAGGTCAGTAGCTCAGCTGCACGCGCGCTCGAACGCGACCACTAGACTTGAGCGCGAGCGCCCGTAGCTCAGGGGATAGAGCGCGCGCCTCCGGAGCGCGAGGTCGCAGGTTCGATTCCTGCCGGGCGCGATATCCGCCGAAAGTCCGCCTCCTTCGGAGGCCTTGCGACTTTCGTCGGCGTTCCTTTCGAGCGAGTCGCCGCGCCTTCGGCGCGTTGTCTCGCCTGGCCCTAGTTGCGTGGCGGGCTGACCACTACCGGCGCCGCCGCAGGCCGTTGCGAGTATCGCAATGAGCGACACGATTAGGAAAACGTACGCGCACACTCGCATAACCGGCGCTGATTTTGAAGAGCGAACGCTCGGCTGCGGGTCCGAGCACGCTTCCAGTGCGCAATCGCGGCGATTATTCTGCGCTCATGCGATTCCACTCGCTTCTTCTCCTACCCGTGCTAGCCAACCTGACGACCAAGAGCAGGCTCGAGCGGACGCCGAGCGGCGTCGGGGTCGGCGCGACACTGACACAACTTCGTGCCGGCCTCAAAGGCGAGACCTGCAAGAAGGAGTTCGGCGTTCATCACTGCTGGATCGGCAACTGGGAGCCCGGCCGCGTCATCAGCGATTTCCGTCTCGTACGCGATCGTGTGAGCGTGGTCGCCGTCGGCTACGTGTTCGACTGAGGTCGACTTCATTTGCAACGAGCTCTCAAAGTCGTATGCCTCTCGGACACTCACCTGAGCCGCCGCGGAGGGTTTCCCGGCTGGTGTCTCACCCGGCTCGCCGGAGCAGACATGATTCTGCACGCCGGCGATCTCGTCGCTCTGTCGGTGTTCGAGGAGTTGGCGCAGCTGGCGCCGCTGGAAGCCGTGTCCGGCAACATGGACGCGCTCGCGCTGAAAGGGACGCTGCCCGCGCGTCGGATAGCGGCGATAGGAGGCGTCAACATCGGTCTGGTTCACGATCCAGGCCCGGCCTCGGGGAGGGCGCTTCGCCTCGCCGCCGCCTTCCCTGACTGCGATGCGATCGTTTACGGACACACGCACGTTCCCGAGATCGCGCGCCTCGATCGCTGCCTCGTTCTGAATCCCGGCAGCCCGACCGCCCCGCGCTCGACTCTGGGAAGCACGCTGATCGAGCTCACGATCGTAGAAGGAAAGATCGAGCCGGCGATCGTCACGCCTTGACAGGAACACGTGTTCGCTTTAGTATGGCGAACATATGTTCCCTCGCGCGATCATGGTCGTCGTCATTGCGCTCGCTCTCTGGGGCGCTCTTGCTCGCGGCTCGGGTGCCTCGGGCCCCGGGCACGCCTACGTCGTCAAGCCCGGGGACACCCTCTGGTCGATTACCGCCGGCTCCTATGGAGGCGACACGCGCCGGGGCGTCTGGGACCTAGAACAGGCCAACGGTCTCGGTGAAGACGCTGCGATTACGGTCGGAGAGCGCTTGCGCGTACCCTGGTAGAGAGGTTTTCTCGGAGCGTTTGTTACCGATCTCGCATCGAGCGGCGAGCGATGCGGGCCTCGAGTGTCCTGGGGAAGAGTTCCTATACTGCGAGCATGCCGGAGTCGCAGACGCGACTCTCCTTGCGTGTATCGCCAGGCGCCAAGTCGAGCGCTGTTGTCGGTCGCTACGGAGAGCGGTGGAAGATCCGGGTGGCGGCTCCGGCCGAATCGGGACGGGCCAACGAAGCCCTGCTCGAGCTCTTGGCCGGGGTGCTCGGGGTTACACGTTCTCGGCTGAAAGTCGTCTCAGGAACCGGCTCACGTGACAAAATTGTAGAAGTGAACGGAATCAATGCCGAGGAGAGCGAGCGCCAACTGCTCGCCTCGGCCGGAGAAGGCGAGGCTAATGAACGCAAGCGAGCTTGACGGTTTTCGGAAGGCTTTACTCGAAGAGAAAGAGCGCTTGAACTCGGCTCTCGAGAACTTGCAGACCGAGAACCCCGGCGTCGACGACGAGGAGGGGTCAGAGCTCAGCGCCGTCGAAGAGGCGCACCTCGCAGAGGCCGGGTCGCTGACGCTGGACCGAGAGATCGACTACACGCTCGAAGAGGCCACGCACGAGAGCTTGAAGGAGATCGAGGTGGCACTGGAGCGGATCGAGAGCGGAGACTTCGGCCTCTGCACCTCGTGCGGCGCGGAGATCGCGTCCGAGCGACTCGAAGCACTGCCGTGGGCGAGCCTTTGCATCGAGTGCAAGCGACGTGAGGAGCGCGGTTGAGCGAGAAGGAGAGAAAACTGCCCGAGGTTCGGGTCGGCTCTTCTCCCGATGGCCTGGCGCCGATCTCGGTGGCCGAGAAACAGCTTGGAGCAGGGCCCGTGCAATGGCTCAGTTTCGCCGTCGTCGCTCTCTGCGCCTTCGGGGCCGATCAGCTCACCAAATGGCTGGTCTCGAGTCGCCTCGCGCTGGGATCGAGTGTGACGGTGGCCGGGCCTTTGAAGATCAGCCACGTGCAGAACTCCGGTATCGCCTTCGGGTTGTTCTCGCAGGCAACCTCGATGGTGATCGTCTTGACCTCGGTTGTCGTTATCTGGATGATCTTCTTCTTCGCGCGCTCCGGTGCGCGACATCCACTGCTGCCGGCAGCGCTCGGGCTCGTGATCGGCGGTAGCGTCGCAAACCTCTTCGACCGTGTCATCAGTGGTCACGTGACCGACTTCGTCGATTTCAGCTTCTGGCCTGCCTTCAACCTGGCCGATTCCTTCATCGTCCTTGGTGTGGCCGCGCTCGCCTTTTTCCTAATCGCCCCCGACCGCTATCTGCCACGCTCGACCAGTGAATCGCACAAGGCTTCAGGTCGCTAGCGAGTTGGCCGGAGGGAGGCTCGATCGCTTCCTGGCCGACCAGCCCGAGGTAGGCTCGCGCGCTCTCGCCGTGCGCATGCTCGATGCCGGGCTGGTGACGGTCGACGGCAAGCCACCGCGGAAGAGCGCGCGCCTGCGCGGGGGAGAGACGATCGAGTTCGAGCCTCCTGAGCGAGAGGCGGCACTCAAGCACGAACAGCGCTCGCTGGTGCTCGCCTACGAGGACGAGCACCTTCTGATCGTCGACAAACCGGCAGGCTTGTCCGTGCATCCGGGTGCCGGTCGGACTAGTGGCACTCTCGCTAATGCGCTCATCGGTTATGGGGCGAGCGGGGGAGACGCGCTCGATCGTCCTGGGATCGTCCACCGGCTCGACCGCGATACCTCGGGGCTGATGGTGGTTGCCCGCAGCGAGCTTTCTTTCCTGGGTCTGCGCCGGCTCGTACGAAGGCATGAGATCGAGCGCGAATACCGGGCGCTCGTGCGTGGCGGGCCGCGCTCGCGCCGAGGCACGATCGAGGCACCGATCGGCCGCGATCGCCGCCAGCCGACGAGACGCTCGCTCGATACCGCCAAGCCTAGAGAGGCCGTCACTCACTTCGAACTGCTCGAGTTGCTACCGAATCATGCTCTTCTCGGCATCAGGCTCGAGACGGGGAGAACGCACCAGATCCGCGTCCACCTCGCCGCGATCAATCTCCCCGTGGCCGGCGATTGCGTCTACGGCGTGGCGGGCGATCTCGGCCTCGGGCGCCAGTTCCTACACGCCTGCCGGCTGGCTTTCGATCACCCGATCACCGGCGAGAGGATCGAGGTCAGCTCGCCCCTTCCGGCTGATCTGGAGCGTGCGCTTACGCGCGCGCGGGCCGGTGAGCGCTAGAATGCGGCCTCTCTAGTCCCAACGACCCGGTGGGTCAGGCGAATGGCGGTGCCGGCCTGTTCGAGGCTGGTTCCATCCGTCTCCACCGGTTGGAAGCGAAACCAAACCAGAAGGGAGCACCCGTGTCAGTGGTCTCTATGCGGGAACTGCTCGAGGCCGGCGTCCATTTCGGGCATCAGACTCGACGTTGGAACCCGAAGATGCGCCGCTACATCTTCACCGAGCGTGGCGGCATCTACATCATTGATCTTCAACAGACGCTTGAGCTGCTCGAGGAGGCGCACCAGTTCGTGCGCAATATCGCCGAGAGGCACGGCACCGTGCTCTTCGTCGGCACCAAGAAGCAGGCCCAGGACGCCGTCGCCGAGCAGGCCAGACGCGTCGGAATGCCTTACGTGAACAATCGCTGGCTTGGCGGTCTACTGACCAACTGGCGAACGATCTCCGGCCGCATCGAGCGGCTGCACGAGTTGCGCCGCCTCAAGCAGGAGAGCCAGCTCGAGCTGCTGCCCGCCAAGGAGCGCCTGGCGATGCTCGCCGAGCTCGAGAAGTTGGAGACGAACCTGGGCGGTGTCGCCGACATGCGTCGCCAGCCCGATGCGATCTTCATCGTCGACCTGCGCAAGGAACAGCTGGCTGTGCGCGAGGCGCAACGCCTCGGTTTGCCCGTGGTCGCCCTGGTCGACACCAACTGCGACCCGGAGGAAGCCGAATACGTAATCCCCGGCAACGACGACGCCATCCGCTCCTGCAACCTGATCGTGCGTGCGATTGCCGACGGCATCATGGCCGGTAAGAACGCGACGACGATAGAGGAGATGACGCGCTCGGCAAGCGGCGCAGAGGAAGCGGCGACAGAGACAGTCGCCACGGCCGTGCCCGAGACTGCCGCGGTTGAAGAGAGCACACCCCCCGTCGAAGAAAGCGCGCCTGCTGTCGAAGAGATCACGCCTGCTGTCGAAGCGCCGGCGCAGGAAGCAAGCAGCGAGGAGAAGGAGTCGGCACAGTGACTGAGATTACGGCCAGCCTCGTCAAGGATCTGCGCGAGCAGACCGGCGCAGGGATGATGGATTGCAAGCGCGCGCTGCAGGAGACCGGGGGCGACCTCGAAGCGGCGCGGAAGCTTCTGCGCGAAAAAGGAATGGCGCAGGCGGGAAAGCGAGCCGCGCGTGCCACCAACGAAGGAGTAGTGCTCCAGAATCTCACGGAGAGCGTGGCGACCATGGTCGCCGTCGCCTGTGAGAGCGAGCCGGTCTCGGTGAACGAGGCCTTCAAGACGTTCGCCGGCGATGTGCTCGCGCGCGTCGAGGCGGACGGACCGGGTGCGGTCGACTCGCTCGAGGACGCGCGCGTCGAGCTCGTCGCGAAGATCGGCGAGAACATCGTAATTCGCGACGCCGAGCGCTTCGAGGCGGCCGCCGGAGAGGTACTCGCCGGCTACGTTCATCCACCCGCGAACAAGATCGGCGTACTGGTGAAGCTCGAGGGCGGCGACGCCGAGCTCGGGCGCCTGCTGGCGATGCATGTCTCGTTCGCCAACCCCCGTTACCTCACCCGTGACGAGGTGCCGGCCGAGCTCGTAGCCGAGGAGCGCGACGTCTTCATGAAGCAGCCGGATGTTCTCGCCAAACCTGAGCAGGTACGGGAGAAGATCGTCGAAGGCATGCTGAAGAAGCGTTTCTTCGCCGAGCAGGTTCTCTCCGACCAGGCCTGGATCCACGACTCCGCCAAGACCGTCGCCCAGGCTTTCGCCGAAAGTGGCGCCAAGATCGTTGCAATCCGTCGCTTCGCTCTGTCAGAGTGACGGCGTGAGTTCCGGGGCTGAAGAGCAGGCGGGCGCGCAGAAGGCGGAATCGCCCGCCTTCCATCGCGTTCTGCTCAAACTCTCGGGCGAGGCGCTCATGGGCGAGCGCGACCACGGAATCGATCTGGCTACCGTAGACGCGATCGCGGCCGAGATCCTCGACGTTCAGGAGAGGGAGCTCGAGCTTGCGGTCGTGCTCGGGGCGGGGAACATCTACCGCGGGATAGCGGCGGCGGCGGAGGGCATGGATCGGGCGACCGGCGACTACATGGGCATGCTGGCCACGCTGCTCAACTCGATGGCGCTACAGGATGCGCTCGAGCGGGCGGGCGGCAAGACGCGGCTGATGTCGGCACTCGCGGCTTCGGAGGTTGCGGAGCCGTACATCCGCCGGCGCGCCATCCGTCATCTCGAGAAGGGTCGGGTCGTGATCTTCGCAGCCGGTACCGGCAACCCGTTTTTCACCACCGATACCGCCGCCGCACTGCGTGCGCTCGAGATCGGCGCCGAGGGGATTCTGATGGCCAAGAACGGAGTCAAAGGCGTCTATGACGGCGATCCGAACAGCGATCCCGATGCGCACTTCCTGCCGCGCCTAACCTATCTCGAGGCGATCGAGCGCGGTCTCAGGGTGATGGACACGACGGCACTCTCGCTCTGTATGGACAACCAGCTTCCGATCTACGTTTTCGAGCTCGCCGCGGGCAACATCAAGCGCGTTGCGGCCGGCGAGCGTGTCGGCACGATCATCTCCAACGAGGAGGCTTGATGCCCGTAGATGATTTGCTCGTGAACGCCGCTCATCGCATGGCCAAGTCGGTCGAGACGATTCACTCGGAGTTCAACACGGTGCGCACAGGGCGCGCCTCGACAGGACTGCTCGATCGCATTCAGGTGGAGTACTACGGGCAGCGAACGCCGCTGCAACAGCTCGCCACCATTTCCACGCCGGAGTCGCGACTGCTGACCGTTCAGCCCTTCGATCCCAGCTCCTTCAAGGCTGTCGAGAAAGCGATCATGGAGTCCGACCTGGGCCTGACGCCCTCCAACGACGGCCGCGTGATCCGCCTGCCGATTCCGCAGCTGACCGAGGAGCGCCGCAAAGAGCTGGTCAAGCTGGTTCGGAACATGGCCGAGGAAGGACGCGTTGCGGTGAGGAACGTTCGCCGCGATCTGAACCACCATCTGAAAGAGCTTTCGAGCTCGAGTGAGATTGGCAGCGACGACGAGCGCCGGGCTGAAGAGAAGGCCCAGAAGCTGACTGACGAGCACATCAAGATCATCGACGAGCTGCTCAAGGTCAAAGAAGCCGAGATCATGGAGGTCTGACCCGGCGACGGGGCAGCGGGCGATGCTTGGATTGCGTACGAGACTGAGGGCGCTACGCGCTATCTCCTTCGCGAAGGAGAAAACCCTTCCAACGACGGCGCGTTCGCTTGCCATCATCATGGACGGCAACGGTCGCTGGGCCAGACGCCACGGCCTGCCGAACGCCTCCGGGCACCGGGCCGGGACGCGAGCGCTCAGGCGCACCGTCGAGACCTGTATCGAGCTGGATGTGCGCTCCCTCGCCGTTTACGCCTTCTCGACCGAGAACTGGTCGCGGCCCAACGACGAGATCGACGCGTTGATGACAATCCTGGCCGAGACGATCGAGAAGGAGCTGCCGGATCTGGCCGCCCAGGGCGTGCGCACCCGCTTCATCGGTCGCCGTGACCGGATCGGCGAAGACCTGATCAGCGCGATGGAGAAAATCGAGCTCGCGACCGCCTCGAACAAGCGTCTAGATCTCTGGATTGCCTTCGACTACGGCGGCCGGGACGAGCTGGTCGGGGCGGCCAGGCGCATGCTCGAGGCCGGAGTCGATCCGGCCAAGCTCGACGAGGAAGTGTTCACGTCCTTCCTCTACGCGCCCGACCTGCCCGATCCTGACCTGCTCATCCGCACCTCCGGCGAGTCTCGCATCTCGAACTTCCTGCTCTGGCAGATCGCCTACTCCGAGCTCGCCTTCGTCGACAAGCTCTGGCCCGAGTTCGGTCCCGCCGACCTGCGGGCGGCGCTACAGGTCTACACTCGCCGGCGCCGTAGCTTCGGAGGTCGTCAGTGAAGGGCCCGGGCCCGGTGACCGGCCGCCGGAATCGTCGCTGGACATCTCGGTCGGGGCGGTAGTTGTCTCCGTTTGCCTCGCGCCTCGCTGTCTCGGCGGTCGGACTACCGATCGTGCTGGCGCTCGTCTGGGGTGGAGGCTGGTGGCTGTTCACCCTGCTCGCAGTGGCGGCTCTGATAGCGGTACACGAGTACTACTTGCTGATTCGCTCGCTGCATCCGCTCGTGCTCTCGGGCTATGTGGGCGTGGCGATCACGCTCTTCGGAGCCAAGCAGGGCGGCTTGCCCTGGATGGTTGCCGGGCTCTTCGGGACGATACTGCTCGCCTTTGCCCAGTACGGGATCGCGAAGACGCGCCAACCTGCAACGATCGCGATCGGCTCGACGCTTCTCGGCGTGACCTGGATCGGCGGCGGTTTCGCCTTGCTCCAGCTGATCCGAGCCATTCCGGAGGGTCACCACCACCTCGGCCAACTCGCCGCCTTCACCGTGCTGCTGGCGGTCTTCGCGGCCGATACGGCCGCCTACGGCATGGGCCGGTTGCTCGGGCGCCACAAGCTCTCGCCCGTGCTCTCGCCCGGGAAGACCTGGGAGGGCTTCGTCGCCGGGGTGGGCGCGGCGATCCTGGTCTCCTTCTTCGCCCTCTACTCGAACCGGACTAACTTCCTCTCGATCTGGGAGGCGCTCTTGCTCGGCGCGATCATCGCCGTCGCCGAGGCACTCGGCGACCTGTTCGAGTCCTCGCTCAAGCGGGACATGCACGTCAAGGACACCGGTCGCCTGCTCGGCGGCCACGGCGGCATGCTCGATCGAATCGACTCGCTTCTTTTCGCCGGGGCTGCGGCCTACTTCGCTCTCGTGGCCTTCTCGGTCGTTTGAGCCCGGCTCGCCGACCGTAGACTCCCAGCGATGAAGAGAATCGCTCTCCTCGGCGCCACCGGCTCGATCGGGCGCCAGGCGCTCGAGATCATCGACGCCGGCCCGGAGCTCGAGCTGTGCGCACTTGCGGCCGGTTCCACCGACGTATCGGGACTCGCCGTCGAGCGCGGGGTTCGCAACTTCCAGAGCGGGGGAGACCTCGTCGCCCTGCTCGAAGCCTGCGAGCCCGATCTCGTTCTCAATGCCGTCGTTGGCTTCGCCGGTTGCCGGGCGACTCTGTGGGCGCTCGAGCAGGGGGTGACACTGGCGCTCGCCAACAAGGAAAGCCTGGTAGCCGCCGGCGAGCTGGCGCTGACGGCAAAGGAGCGGGGAGGAGGACTGCTCCTTCCGGTCGACAGCGAGCACTCTGCGGTCTTCCAGTGCCTGGAAGGAAGAACGGTCGAGGAAGTCGTTTCGATCGTCCTGACGGCCTCCGGTGGGCCCTTCCGAGGCCGCAGCCGTGCCGAGCTCCAGAGAGTCACGCCCGAGCAGGCGCTCGCGCACCCGACCTGGCAGATGGGGCCGAAGATCACGATCGACTCGGCCACGCTCGCCAACAAGGGGCTCGAGGTGATCGAGGCGCACTTCCTCTTCGGGCTTCCGTACGAGCAGATCGAGGTGATAGTGCACCCGAGCTCGATCGTGCACTCGCTGGTTCGCTTCCGTGACGGCGCCGCACTCGCGCACCTCGGCTACCCCGACATGCGCATTCCCATCTCCTTCGCACTCGGCTACCCGGACCGGCCGGCGACCACGATCCAGCCCCTCGATCTGGCTTCGGGGTTGACGCTCGAGTTCCAGGAGCTCGACGAGGAGACCTTCCCGCTCGTCTCGCTGGCGCGCGAGGCGGGGCGAACCGGCGGCAGCGCACCCTGCGCCTACAGCGCCGCGAACGAGGTCGCCGTCGAGGCTTTCCTGGGCGGACAGCTTTGCTTCCTTGGCATCGCCGAGGTGATCGAGCGAGCCTTGGCGCGCGCGGACACCTCGGCGGCTCGCGATCTAGGGGCTCTGGTCGAGGCCGACACGGCCGCGAGACGGGTTGCCGCGGAAGAGGTAGCTAGGATCGAGCGCCTGTGAGCATCTTCATCGCCATTCTCGGGCTCGCGCTGCTCGTGCTCGTGCACGAAGCCGGCCATTTCGTCATGGCACGTGTCACAGGTATGCGGCCACGCCGCTTCTACATCGGCTTTCCGCCGGCGATTGCGAAGGTGACGCGCAATGGGATCGAGTACGGGATCGGCGCGATCCCGCTCGGCGGCTACGTGAAGATCCCGGGCATGTTCCACCCCGGCAAGCGTGATCCGCAGCTCTACTTCCGCTCGGCCGTGACGGAGGACGAGAGCCTCGCCGAGCCTGTGCAGGCACTCGGACAGTCACTCGAGTCGGAAGATCTCGATCGGGCGAGAAGCGATCTCGCGCTTCTGAGCGAGCGAGTCGAAAGCGCCCGGCTGTCGCCCGCGAGCGCCCGCCTCGCCGGGCGGGGATTTGAGGAGCTGGACGACGCTCTCGCGCCCGACGCGTACTGGCGCCAACCCACCTGGAAGCGCCTGGCCGTGATCGGCTCCGGGCCGCTCACGAACATCCTCCTCGCCGTTCTGATCTTCGCCTCGCTGTACATGCTCAACACGTACCGGCTCGGCTTCAACGTCGTCGCGAACCCGAAGACCGGCGCCGCCACGACGCAGGTCGAGAGGGTTCTTGCCAACTCCGCGGCCGCGCGCGCCGGTCTTCGCACCGGTGATGTCGTCGTCGCGATCAACGGCGATAAGGTCACCGGCTCGACGATGATCAAGCGCATCGGCGCTTCCGCCGGCCGGCCGCTCACGCTCACCGTCCGCCGCCACGGCAACCTGACAACGCTCCACACCGTCAAGCCGATGAACCTGGCGCTGTCTCCTCCCGGCGCGCTCGCCAATTCCTTCCGCCTGACCTGGCGAATCACGCGAGACATCTTCGTAAACGGCCTCGGCCGCCTCTTCGAGCGCCAGGGCCAGAAGCAGATCTCCAGCCCCGTCGGCATAGTCAGGGGCTCATCGGACGCCTACCGGCACGGAATCTCCGACTTCCTGTTCGTGATCGCATTGATCTCGCTCTCCCTTGGCGTTCTCAATCTGCTGCCGTTGCTCCCGCTCGACGGTGGGCACGTTGCCTTCTCTTTGATCGAGCGGGTTCGCGGCCGCGTCGTCTCGCGCGAGATCTACGAGCGTGCCTCAATGGTCGGAATCGCCTTCGTGCTGTTCCTGTTCGTACTCGGCCTCTCCAACGACGTCCCGAAACTCTAGGCCGAGCTCGGCACCTCGTCTCCTCGCTTCCGCGGGCGCCGACGGCGGCTCAGCACCGAGCGGAAGACGACACGGTCTCGGCACAGACGTATGCGGTTTTTCACGCTAGGCTCGAGGTGGGGATGGGAGGCGGGGAACCCGCTTCACCGGGGCGCCGCCGGAGTAGGTGGGTGGATAAAGGCGGGGGGCAGCGTAACGTTATGCCGCCAGGCACTCTGCCGACGGCCTTATATCCGAAACGAGCTCTAGGCAGACGGTGCCGGACACGCCTCGAGCGCCGGGCGCAGTGACTCGCGTATCTACAATCGAATGCATGGCCAGCTCCCGGCAGATCTCGATCGGCGGCGTGAAGATCGGCGGCGGCGCGGCCGTCGTGGTCCAGTCGATGACGAACACCCGTGCCCGCGATGTCGAGAAGACGATGGCTCAGATCGACGCGCTCGCCCTGGCCGGCTGTGAGATCGTCCGCTGCGCCGTACCTGGTATTCCCGACGCCGAGGCGCTGCCCGAGATCGTGCGTCGCTCGAAGCTGCCGCTGATCGCCGACATCCACTTCAACTCGTCGCTTGCGCTCAAGGCAATCGCGGCCGGCGTTGCGGCGGTGCGCATAAATCCCGGCAACATCGGCGGTCCCGACAAGGTCGCCGAGGTCGTACGGGCCGCCAAGCAAGCGGGAACTCCGCTCCGCGTCGGCGCCAACTCCGGCTCGTTGCCCGAGCACCTGCACTTACTCGCGCACGAAGACCAGGCTCAGGCACTCGTCGCCGCGGCGTTGGAGGAGGTGGAGCTGCTCGAGCGGCTCGACTTCCGCGACTTCAAGATCTCGGTCAAGTCGACCTCGGTGCCCGACACGATCCGGGCCTATCGCATGCTGGCCGAGAAGGTGCCCTATCCGCTGCACCTGGGCGTGACCGAGGCCGGCACCGTCTTCGGCGGCACGATCAAGAGCGCGATCGGGATCGGTACGCTGCTCGCCGAGGGAATCGGCGACACGATCCGCGTCTCGCTCACCGCTGACCCGGTCAAGGAGATGGATGTTGCCTGGGGCATCCTCAAGGCGTTGGGGCTACGCGAGCGCGGCCCAGTGATGATCAGCTGCCCAACCTGTGGGCGCGACAACGTGGGCGCTCAGGCGCTCGCCGAGCAGGTGGAGGAGCGGCTTCGTAACTACAGTCAGACCTTCGCGGTGGCCGTGATGGGTTGTGCTGTCAACGGACCCGGCGAGGCGGGCGAGGCCGACTTCGGCATCGCCGGTGGTCGCGACGTCGGCTTCATCTACGCGCACGGCGAGGTGCTGCGCAAGGTGCCCACCGACAGGCTGATCGACGAGCTCTTCGCCGAGCTCGACCGCTGGATCGAGGCGGGCATGCGGCGGCCGCGGCAGGCGCGAATCGTCAAGCCCGCCGCCGTGGCGATGGCCGAAGCGGCTGAAGCGTCCACCAGGACTCGCTAGCACTTCCCACCCCAGGGTGGCTCTCCCACCGGTAAGTTCTGGCACACATGCACCGCCTCTCTCAGCTGCACGTTCCAACCCTTCGTAACGACCCCGCCGACGCCGAGGCTCCCAGCCACCGCCTGCTCGTCCGTGGCGGCTATGCGCGCCAGGTCGGCGCCGGGCTCTTCTCCTTCCTGCCGCTGGGCTGGAGAGTGCATCAGAAGGTCGTCCAGATCATCCGCGAGGAGATGAACGCGATCGGCGCCCAGGAGATGCTGGCGCCCGTGCTCGCGCCGGCCGAGCTCTGGCAGCAGAGCGGGCGCTACGAGATTCCAGAAGTGTTCCGGCTCAAAGACCGCCACGGTCGCGACTTCGTGCTCTCGATGACGCACGAGGAGACGATGACCTTCCACGCCCGCGAGATCCGCTCCTACAGGGAGCTGCCGCAGCTCTGGTACCACTTCCAGGTCAAGGGGCGCGACGAGGTTCGGCCGCGCGCCGGCTTGCTGCGCGTGCGCGAGTTCGTGATGAAGGACTCCTACTCGTTCGACCGCGACGAGGAGGGGCTCGACGCAAGCTACTGGAAGCACGCGGGCGCCTACAGGCGAATCTTCGAGCGCTGCGGCCTGCGCTTCTACGAGTGCGAGGGCGACGTGGGCCTGATGGGCGGCAAGGTGGCGCACGAATACCTGGCTCCCTGCCCGGCCGGTGAGAACGAGATCGCGCTTTGTGAGAAGGGCGACTACGCCGCGAACGTCGAGGCCGCCCGCAGCGTGCCGAGCGCCCCGAACTTTCCCGAACGTCTCGATGCTCCGCGCGAGGTCGAGACTCCCGAGATTCGCACGATCGAAGAGGTGGCCGAGTTCCTCTCGATCGACCCGCGCGCGACTGCCAAGGCGATGCCCGTCGTCGGCCCGGACGGCACACTCGTGCTCGGGCTCGTGCGCGGCGATCACCGCCTGCACGAGCTGAAGATGGCCGCCGTACTAGGCGGCGATTTCCGCCCCGCCCATCCCGAGGAGATCCAGGAGGCATTCGCTGCTTCCGGCGGTTCGCTCGGACCGGTTGGAGTGCAGCTGCGCGTGATCGCCGACGAGGCGCTGCGTGAAGGCCAGTTCGTTTCGGGCGCGAACCGCGATGGCTTCCACCTGCTCGGCGTCGAGGCCGGGCGCGACTATCAGCCCGAGTTCATCGACATCCGCGAGGCGATAGACGGAGACGCCTGCATCCACTGTGGCGGCCGTCTCACCGTCGAGCCGGCGATCGAGATCGGCAACATCTTCAAGCTCGGCACTCGCTACTCGGAGCCGCTCGGCGCCGTTTACCTGGACGAGAGCGGCAAGGAGCAATCGATCGTGATGGGTTCCTACGGCATCGGCCCCGGCCGCGTGCTGGCCGCCGCGATCGAGCAGAACCACGACGGCAACAAGATCGTCTGGCCGCGCTCGATCGCGCCCTACGAGGTCGAGGTGGTTGCGCTTCAGGCGGCGGGGGAGAGCATTCTCGCCACGGCCGAGGAGATAGTGCAGAAGCTCTCCGAGCTCGGTCATGAGACGCTGCTTGACGATCGCGAAGCTCGCCCGGGCGAGAAATTCGCCGACGCCGACCTGATCGGAGCGCCGGCGCGAATCACCGTCGGCAAGAAGACGCTCGAGGACGGCGCCGTCGACCTCTCCTTGCTTGCGAGCGGTGAGCAGCGCCGGGTTACAGCGGACGACGCCCCGACCGTGGTCGCGGGGTTGCTGGCGTGAGCCAGCGTCCCTTCCGGCGCAGGCGTTTCAGCGACGAAGCTTTTGGCCCAACCCTCGAGCAGTTGATGGACGAGCTCGGCGTCAGTTACCGGGGCCTGGCCGAGAAGACGAGGCTCTCGGCCGGATACCTGAACCACATCGTGCACGGCAACCGCCCGGTGCCAGGAAACGACGTCCTCGAGACGATCGCGAAGGCGCTCGACATCGAGCCCGAGCACTTCCGCGAGTACCGCATCCGCGTCATCACCGAGCGCCTCGAGCGCATGCCCGATCTCGTCGATCGGCTATACAAGCGGCTTTCGAGCGAGTAGCACTTACGTCACTTCCTCACTTGAATCGGCGCTCACGGGCCGTCCGTACAGGCGACTCGGTTCACTGGGGCGGGGCTGGCAAAGGAGGTGGTGGACGCGGCGCGCAGGACAGTACTCGACGTACGGACAAGCGACGCGTCCAGCGCTACTGCAGTCCAGCGTCGTTCCAGCGAGGCGAGAGGCGAAGCGCTATGGTCTCGGTCGGAAACGGGACGTGGCGCAGCCTGGTTAGCGCGCTTGACTGGGGGTCAAGAGGCCGGGAGTTCAAATCTCCCCGTCCCGATTAACGCCAGGAAATCTCTCGATTTCCCGGCGAGCTCGGAGAAGGGAGAAGGTGGAGCTGCCGTCGCCCTGATCGTCGTCTTGATGCTCTGGCGCCCGAGCGATACGAGCGGTCGATTGAGGCGAGCTTGATCAGCCCTCTGAGCTGCGCAGATCAGATCGCGTACACGGAGAGATCGTTCGGCGGCGAGGCGCTCTGAGCCGAGGGATCGATCAGCGAGCCGAGTTTGACCGTCACCGTGGTTGTCACGGAACCGCGCTCGACGCTGAACGACGCCGTCGCACCCGCCTTGAGAAGAGCGATCTGATCGATCAGCGCCGGCCCGAGTAAGCCCTGATTCCCAGACGCCTTGGCGCCGGCGAGCGAGGTGATCACGTCACCTTTCCGGAAGAGCGCGGCCGCCGGCGAGCCCGGAACAACGCCCACGACCCTGACCGGAGAGCTCTCGTCGGTCTCACGCTCGGCTTTCACGAACAGGCCGAGCCAGGGGCGGTTGTCGCGGAGCGATGTAATCCCCTGCTCGGCGCCACTACCGACAACGAACGAGTAGCTGCGGACGGGGCAGCAGTGAGCGTCGACGGGTGTCCAGAACTGGGCCGACGCGGCAAGGGCTTGATTCGAGCCCGAACCGACAACGCGGAAGCCCGCGCCCCCGTCGCCGAACCAGAGGTAGAGGACGTCGGCCTCGCCGCCTTTGAAGCCGACGACGACGAGGTTCCCGGGAACCCCCGAGCCACCGTAGGACTGGGTCGTGGTGAAGACGAGGTCGGCGTTCTTCTCACTTCCGAAGCGAGCGAAGGCGACCTGATTGACATCACCGTCGGCGGTTCGATCGAGAATCGGCGTTGGCCCCTGCGCGAGGTCGGGCGGGAAAGTGACGTACTCGTTGCTGATGGTTGTCTCGTACTGCTGCTGCAGTTCCCTGCTCTTCTGGGCGTCGAAGATGACGTTCCAGCGTTCGGCGATCGAGTCCCAGGAAACGACCTGTAGCTCGGCCGGGTGGAAGCCGAGCTCGCCGACAGCGGGTCCCTTCGAGCTGACGACGGCGTCGGACACCGCCTGGCCGGTCAGATGCGCGTACCAGACCTTCTTCACCACGTAGTTCGCCGGCACGATCCGCGCCAGATCGGGTTTCGGGACGGAAGAAGGTAGAGACGAGGTGGAGCTCGAGGTAGAGCTAGAGCTGTTTGACTTTGAGGAGCTGCCGCCGCAGCCGGCAAGCGAGGTCAGAAGAAACGAAAGAAGAGCGAATACTGCGGCACGACCCATGGCAGGATTCTCTCAGCCCGACCAATAGCCGTCCAGTCTCGCGCTACTTAGCGTCGGCAGGCGAGCGCTGGTAGGCCTTCCAGCCAGGGCACCAGCCCGTGTGCCAGTGCGAGAGGCGCGAGCAACGATTTCGGTTGAGCTTCCGCATACTTACGCATACCGCAGTGCTCGCATTTGTGCCTACTCTCGGCCGTCGTTTGTCCTTTCCTCGACGCCGTATCCGGGGCTCGGCCTAAAGGATCGCACGCCTGGAGCCGACTTCCTGATCGTGAAACGCGCAGGTTTCTCTCGAGCAGGACTCGCCGTCGCCATCGCCGCCGCGCTCGCGCTCGGGGGCTGCGGGCAAACAAGCAACAACCCGATCTCGAATGGCAATCGCATGAGCGCCGAGGCCAACTTGACCGTGCTCAACGCCAACATGACGATCGCCTTCAGTTCGAACCCGGGCTCGTTGCCACAACTGACTCAGAAGTACATAGCCGCTGTTCAGAGCGCGGAGAGCCTGCTCGGCGCCGATGAGGCAAGGCAGAAGCTCTCGACCACCGCCGCGCAGGTTGCGCCCTACTGCGCCGCCTGCGTCCAGAGCCTGAACGCGGCGATCGCTCAGATCGGTCAGTAGCGATCGCCCCACTCGCGTGTCGCCATTTCGGGTTTCCGCTCGGCTTCGAAAACCACTCCGCTTGCAGCGAAAGTATCCTTTGGCCATGACCGAGCACGCGATCCGCCGCTCGCAAGCTCAGATCCCGAACGCTTTAACCATGTTCAGGATCGTGCTGATCCCCTTTTTCGTCGTGCTCGTTCTCCGCTCACAGGGGGGCTGGACGATCACCGGCGCCATCCTTTTCGGCGTCGCCGGTATCACCGACCAGATCGATGGCTGGCTGGCCCGGCGCTGGCAGGTTGAGTCCCGTTTCGGTCAGCTCGCCGATCCACTCGCCGACCGGCTGATGATCGACTCGGCCGTGATCTTGCTCTGGCACGCGGGCAGATTGCCGCTGATCGCGCTTGTTTTCATCCTCGGAAGGGATCTTCTTCTCCTAGGTGGGTACAAGTTCGTCATGGAACGCGGCTACGACTTCAAGGTCAACCAGATCGGCAAGGCGGGCACCTGGCTTTTGTACGCGGGTCTCGGCTTCATCCTGATCACCGAGAAGGGCACCGACTGGCCTCTCTACATCTTCTGGTCGGGGCTGGCCCTCGCGCTGACCGCGGGCCTGCTCTACGTGGGCCGCGCACTCAAGGTGGTGCTGGCGCGATGAAGGCGATCGTGATGGCCGGGGGGGAGGGGACGCGCCTGCGCCCGCTGACCTCGAATCAGCCCAAGCCGATGGTTCCGGTCGTCGGCAAGCCCTGCATGGAACACATCCTCGAGCTCCTCCACCACAACGGACTCGACGAGGTCACGATCACGCTCGCCTTCATGCCACAGGCGATCCGCACCTACTTCGGTGACGGCGAGGCACTCGGTATGTCGATCGACTACTCCGTAGAGGAGGAGCCGCTGGGCACGGCCGGCTCGGTCAGGCAGGCCGCGCGCGATCTCGACGAGCCCTTCCTCGTCATCTCCGGCGACGCGCTCTGCGACAGCGACCTCCAGGCGCTGATCGATCATCACAAAGAGAAGAGCGCCGCCGTCACGATCGCCCTCAAGTCGGTGGAGAACCCGCTCGAGTTCGGCATCGTCGTCACCGACGCGGACGGGCGCGTGGAGCGCTTCCTCGAGAAGCCGTCCTGGAGCCAGGTCTTCTCAGACACGATCAATACCGGTATCTACGTGCTCGATCCCGAGGTCTTGCGTCACGTACCCGCCGACCGCCCCTTTGATTTCTCGGCCGATCTCTTCCCGCTTCTGCTCGATATGGGAAGACCGATATACGGCTTTGTGCTCGATGGCTACTGGCAGGACATCGGCAACCTCGATCAGTACCGTCAGGCGAACTTCGACGCTCTGGACGAGAAGGTGCACCTTAAGATTCCGGGCATCCGCCTGCGCGGCGACATCTGGATCGGCGAGGGAGTCGAGATCGACGACCTGGAGTCGATCGAGGGACCGGCCTTCATCGGCAACTACTCGAGATTGGCCAAGGACGCGAGCCTCGGCGCCTACTCCGTGCTCGGCACCAGCGTCACGCTGCGCGAGCGCGCGCGCGTCTCACACTCGGTGCTCGACTCCTCGACTCACATCGGACGCAGCACCCTGATCGAGGGCTCGGTGATCGGGCGCTCCTGCGACATCCGCTCGCACGTTCGTCTACACGAAGGCGTGGCGATCGGCGACGAGGTGACGATCGGCGCCGAGAGCGTGATCTGGCCGGGCGTCCGCGTCTATCCCTATAAGGAGGTCGAGTCGGGCGCCCA
>PMZQ01000106.1 GCA_003170155.1 Actinomycetota bacterium
AGTGGACGTGGGGCGCAAGTGTTCTTTTCGAACTCGAATCAGATTGACGGCTCGCCGACTGGGAGCGTTCGTATCGATAGAGATACGGGCGCGACTGAGGACCCGGTATCGCGCCGCTGGGCTATCTCTCTGGGTTCAGACACTTCGCTAATCCACCCTCCTCCCCCCACCCTCCCACGGGGCGGAAAACGGTATCAACAGAAAACAAGCGCAGATGTGCCGACTTCGTGTCAAATCAGAACCGGATCGCCGAGCACGGCCAGGCCGCGTAGTGCTCCTTTTCGACTCGAGTTGTGAAAACGCATTCCGCTCGGCGTAGACAACTGGAGTGGCCGCCCGGCGCCGGCTGAAACCCAAGCGAGTAGCTCTTTTCCCCCGCCGCGCAGCGCCTCAGGCAGCGAGCCGCGACCCAGTCAATCCGGCGACGAGCTCGTGCAGCTCGCCGGGCTCCGGCACGAAGTCGACCTCGAGCTCGCCTGCGATCAGCGTCCCATAGCCGAGCAAGCGCCCCGGCAGTGTCTGCTCCAACTCGATGGCGCCGAGGTTCGAGAGGCGCACGGTGGCCGAGCGGCGCCGGAGCACACCGGAGACGACGTAGAGCTGATCGCTCGTGAGCACGAGCTTGGTTCGATCCCAGCGCCAGACAGCGCGCAGCGCAATCAGCGCGGCCACCGCCATGACGACGACGCCGCCTGCCGAGTACGGCCAACCGAGCGCAACCAGCGCCGCGCCCGCCGCGGCGAGAACGAGCGCCTTCGAGAGGCTGCCGGCAAGCACGATGCCGTGCCTGCGCGTCTCGTAGAGAACCTGCTCGGGGAGGGAGCGACGCATGAGTCTGCGTTCTCTCCCTCTATTTGAATACCTTCGCGCGTGATCAACTGCCGAGCGCCAAAACGCGATCGCGCGCAGGCCTGACGGGATAGGTCCTCAGTGGTGCTTCTTGCGCCTACCGAAGAGCACGCCGCCGGCCGCGAAGCCAAGCCCGAAGGTGCCGATCGCGAAGGAGCCGATGGCTATCGCCTTGCGCGTACCAGAAAGCCGCTGCCAGCGACCCAGCGCCTCTTCCTCTTCCGGGGTCAACTCCTCACCACGGCGCTTCTTGCGCGCTGCGCCACCGGCCCGGAGACCGAGGTAGAGATCGTCAAAGACTTCCGCTGACTCGTCGGCCATGGGTTGAAGTGTATAGGGTGCCGCAGCGGTGGCTGTACGAGTTTTACACCTGTCCGACCTTCATCTCGGCTCGCGAGGCGGCCAGATCGCCGGCCCAGGCCTGACGGAGCTGATCGAGCGGGCGAGTCCGGAGCTGATCGTTGTCGGTGGCGATCTGGTGAACCGTGGCCGCAGGCAACAGTTCGAACAGTCGGCGGCCTTTTTGCGCTCTCTCGGCCCGGCGGTAGCCGCGGTGCCGGGGAATCACGATCTCCCCTACACCTTCCCGGCCCGCTTCAGTCATCCCTGGCGTGAGTTCGAGCGCCAGTGGGCGACGACCGAGCCCGTCCATCGCTCCGAGCACCTGCTCGCGATCGGGCTCAACTCCGCCCAGCCCTGGCGCCACCAGTCAGGGAGTTTGCGCCGTGACTCACTCGAGCGAACGGCTCGCCTACTCGCCGAGACTCCACCCGAGGTCTACCGCCTCGTCTTTCTGCACCACCATCTCGCCTGCGCGCCCTGGCGCGCACGCAAGCGCCCGCTCTCGGACCGGCGCCACGTGCTCAGGAAACTGGCGGAGAGTGGCGTCGACCTGATCGCCTCGGGACACATCCACCAGGGCTCGGTGGTCGAGCGGCACGAGTTCGACGTCGGCGCCGGGATCAGGCCGCTGGTCGTCACAACCGCGCCGGGACTCGGTCGCCCACGCCCGCACCGGCAGCGCGAGGCGCACGGGCTCCAGCTCTACAGCTTCGACGAGGGTGAGATCACGGTCGAGACCTACATCTGGCGAGAGAACGAGCTGCGCCTGACCGGCACGCGGCGTTTTCCGCGCTGAAGCCATCTCGCCTATTCTCCGCTCGATGAGGAGAGTCTGGATCGCCGTGGCGGTGGCGGTGGCACTCGGAGCTTCCGCGATCGTCGCCACCCTTGTTACAACCCACACCGCTGGTGGACCGCACATCCTCGTCTACTCCGAGAGCGCCGGCCGCAACCCCATGAACGACGTGGTCTGGCGTGCGAACGTGGACGGAACGCATCGCGTTCGGCTGACGAAGGGATCCGATCCGACGATCTCGCCGGACGGGCGCCTCGTCGCCCTTGTTCGAGACGCCTGCGCTTCAAGGTCAAAGGGCTCGACTTGTCGCTACCGGAAGTTGTTCGTGGCGACGGCGAGCAGTGGAAAGATCGAACGAGTCATCGACGAAAAGGCCAACAGTTACGCTCCCACCTGGGCACTGGATTCGCGCCACCTGGCCCTTCAACCGGAGTTCAAACACACTATCTTCGTGCTAGACGTCAAGACCGGGGCGAAGACGCTGATCGCAAGCGGACGTTTCGTGGGCTTCGCCAGCTTCTCCCCAGACAGCCGCTTCGTCGTCTACCTACGCTCTGAACGCTCGAGCAGTCGCCCCAATCTCACGAGCGATCTCTACGTCGCCGATCTCGCCAGTGGCCGGAGCCGGCGAATAACGCATCTCGGCGATGCGTTCGCTCCCGTCTGGGGGCCGCAAGATATCGCCTTTACTCACAATCAGGAGGTCTGGCTGGTCGACCAAAAGGGCAATCACCTGCGCCGGCTTGTCGGCAGGGAAGGCGCGCTCCTCTCCTGGTGGCCTGCTCTCTGGTCGGACGGCGGCAGGAAACTGCTCTTGTCGGCTATTTACGTTGGAGGGGGCGAGAGCTTCAAGGTGATAGACGTTCCCGGCGACAGAGTGAGCTTCAGCGGACGCGGCTATCTGCTCGGACTGAGCCACGACGGGAAGGTCGCTCTGGTCGACGACTGTGCCAACTATTTTGGGACGAAGTTGGGGCGAGTCGAGACAGTTCCGCTCAATGGAGACAAGGCGCGGGTAGTCGTTCCCACTCCGAAAAACGGGATCTGCCCCAGCGCTAGCTGGACCGGCTAGTCCAGGCTCGCAGCGCCGTCTGGAGATCGCCGGCGCCCGCCCGCAGCACGACCGGCTCGGGCCCGCTGAGGTCGATCACGGTCGAGGGAGTGCCCGGCAGCTCGCCAGCGTCGAGCACTGCGCCGACCGCGGAACGGATCTCCTCCGGGATCTGCTCGACGAGCCTGGGATCGAGCTCGCCGTGGCGATTCGCGCTCGTGGCGGCGACGGCGCCGATTTGCTCGAGCACCTCCCGTGCCGATTCGGGCAACTCGGGAACGCGAACCCCGATCGTCGCCTCGCGCCCGGGCGAGAGCCAGGGTAGGCGCCGCTCCGGATTCGGGAGCACGAGCGTGTAGAGACCGGGAAGGAGATCTTCCAGCAGCTTCTGCCAGCGACCGCTCAGCTCCGGAATGCACTCGACCAGCGCCTGCGCCGAGGCGGCCACGAGCGCGATCGGCTGGTCCGGCCGCCCCTTCAGCTCGTTGATGCGCTTCGCCGCCGCCGGCTCGTGAGACGAGGCGCAGAGGCCGTAGACGGTGTCGGTGGGAAGAACGACCGGGAGCCCCGCTCGCAGCGCTGCGACCGCGTCCTCGACGGCGCTCATCGCACTTCCGGGCTAGCCGTTGGGAACCGGTAGCCGGTTGACGATCGCGTGATGGAAGGAGCCGTCGGTGCGTATCTCCTTGACCACGAGCGCGACTCGGAGTTCCTCGTCGAGCCTCTTCCAGCTCGACAGTAAGAGCTCGTCGACGTCGCCTTCCAAGCGCACCGGATAGGGATCCTCGGTGAACGGCAAGATCGGGTCGCCGTCGCCGCGGTAGGTGTGCAGGCAGAGCCCTTGGCCCGGCTCGAGCGGCGCCGCCTCGAAGAAGGCGTGGCCGTCCTTTCCGATCTTCGAGAGCAGGAGCTTCTTCCCGGACACGAGCGCGGTGATGCGCGGCGTCCAGATCGGCGGATCCTCCTCGACCGAGCGTTTCCGCAGCGCCTGCTCGAACGAGCCGCCCTCGGCGAGCGTCTCGACCACGGTCTTGACCTGGTCGCCGTTACCGACGATGTGCGTCTCGCCGACCGAGCAGAGCGCCGTGTAGAGCGTGAAGGTGCCGTCCATCTGCTTGGACGGATCGGCGCTGGTGGTGCGGATCTGGCCCTCCTCCTCGATCAGCACGCGGTTGCGCGAGTTCTCGCTGCGGCCGCTCAGCCAGTAGAGCTGCAGCCAGCTCTCTCCGTCCGCGGAACGGCCGGCGATCAAACCGCGTCCCGAGTATCGATCGCTGGGAAATCCCTCTACGGCCATCTCGCCTCCACCACTCTCTCTCGTCCGGTCAGGTCGGGTGTGATCGTAACCGCCTCGAAGCCGAGGTCGCCGAGAAGAGCCGCGTAAGTGCCCTGCTGCCCCTCCCCCAGCTCGACCGCAAGCCAGCCACCCGGAACGAGCGACTCGCGCGCGCGCCCGGCCAGCGTCTCGGGCACTCCGACTCCCACCAATGCCTCCCGCGGCTCCCAGTCGCGCACCTCGGGCTCGAGCAGCTCGATCTCTTCNNGTTCTCGCGCGCGAGCGCGAGCGCGCCGGCCGAGTTGTCGAGCGCCACGATCCGTGCGCCCGGGTGCTCGTCGGCAAGCGCCAGCGCGATCGCTCCCGAGCCTGTGCCGGCGTCGAGGATGCGCGGCGCCTCCAGCCCTTCGATCAGCGCAAGTGCGCGCTCGACCAGGATCTCCGTCTCGGGCCGGGGCACCAACGCGCGCGCATCGATCTTCAGCGTCAGGCGCCGGAAGCCCCACTCGCCGAGCACGTAGGCAAGCGGCTCGCGCCTGCCTCGGCGCTCGACCAGCGCTCGCGAGCGCTCGTGCTCCTCCGAGTTGAGCGGACGGTCGAGATCCATGTAGATCTGAATCCGACTCAACCCGAGAGCGTGGGCCAGGATCAACTCGGACTCGAAGCGGGCGCGCTCGATTCCCCGCCGGGCCAGGAAGTCGTTCGAGCCGGCGAGTGCCTCGCGCAAAGTTACGGAGCCCGCAGGCGAGCTCACGCCGTCGCGGCCTCAAGGGCTCTGCGCTGCTCCTCGGCCGAGAGCGCGTCGGTGAACTCCCCGAGATCGCCGTCGAGGATCTCGTCGAGCCGGTGGAGCGTCAGCTTGACGCGGTGGTCGGTGACCCGACTTTCGGAGAAGTTGTAGGTGCGGATCTTCTCCGCCCGCTCGCCCGTTCCGATCTGCGATCGCCTGGCCGCCGCCTGCTCGTCCTGCTGGCGCTGGCGCTCGCGCTCGTAGAGGAGGGCGCGCAGGACGCGCATCGCCCGCGCCTTATTCTGGAGCTGCGAACGCTCGTCCTGCATCGCGACGGCAAGGCCAGTCGGAAGGTGAGTGATGCGTACGGCGGAGTCGGTCGTGTTGACCGACTGGCCACCAGGCCCGCTCGAGTGATAGACGTCGATCTTCAAATCCTGCTCGTCCAGCTCGACCTCGACCTCGTCGGCCTCGGGCATGACCGCCACGGTCGCCGTCGAGGTGTGGGTCCGTCCTTGCGACTCGGTCGCGGGTACGCGCTGGACGCGGTGGGTTCCGCCCTCCCATTTGAAGATCGAGTAGGCGCCGTCACCCTTGATCGCGAAGCGCACCTCTTTGACGCCGCCCGCCTCGCTGAGGCTGGATGAAAGCTCCTCCCATTTAAAGCCTCGCCGCTCGGCGTAGTGCGTGAGCATGCGCAGGACGTCGCCAGCCCAGAGAGCCGCCTCGTCGCCGCCAACTCCCTGGCGAATCTCGATGATCACGTCCCTGGAATCGGCCGGGTCGCGCTCGATCAGCGCCATCCGAAGCTCCTGCTCGAGCCGCTCCAACTCCTGCTCGGACTCGGCGGCCATCGAGGCTAGCTCGGGATCGCTGCGAGCGTCGTCGAGGTCGGCCTGGGACTGCCGCCACTCCTGCGCCAGCTTGTAAGGGCCTTCGAGCTCCTTCAGCCGCCGCCCGGCCTTGGCCGCCTCGCGGTGATCGTTGTAAACCGCAGGATCCGACATGCGCTCCCGGGCTTCCATGAAAGAGCGCTCCAGTTCCTCGACGAGGTTCTCGATGCCGGCCACGAGAACGATGCTAGCGGGCGCGGCGCCCTTTCTCGCTCATCGCGTTTGACGCCAGGCGCCTCAACCCCGTGTCAGACACCGAAAAGCGTCAAGGGATATTCGTAACGAAAGTGGGTTTTTCGGGTCACCGAGCGTCTCCGGAGGAGCAGCTGGCTCTAGGGTGGATCGAGTGCCCAGACCGCTTCGCATATTCGTTCCCGACGGGATCTACCACGTCGCCTCACGAGGCAGCGATCGGCGACCGCTTTTTCTGTTCGACCAGGATCGAGAGGAATTCCTCGAAAGGCTCGGCCGGACCGTTGAGCGTCACGAGCTGCCGTGTCTGTCCTACTGCCTGATGGGAAACCACTATCACTTGATCGTCCAAACCCCGGACGCTCGTCTTTCGAAGGCTCTCCAAGAGTTGAATAGCGGCTATTCCAGGCGTTTCAACCGAGTTCACGAACGCAACGCGCACCTGTTTTCAAACAGGTTTCTCGCGCAGTTGATCGCCACCGAACCTCACTTGCTCATGGCTTGCCGTTATGTCGCACGCAATCCGGTCCGGGCAGGCCTCTGCGGCGAACCGTCCGACTGGCCGTGGAGTAGCTATCGCGCCAATGCCGGCATCGATCCGGTCCCGCCTTTTCTGAATGAGGCTGCGCTCCTTGACGCTTTTGGTCCTGGCTCGAGATGGCGTGTTCGGTATCGCGATTTCGTCGAGTTGTCCGCTGAGGCAAACCCGCCGCCCGGGTATAAAAAGTTGGTTCTTTGAGACAAAAAGTTCTTGACACCAGATGGTGTCTGACACCGGGCAGGGGTGCGGAGCGGTGGATCGGGACAAAACAGAGTGACCCGCCGATGCCGACAAGCCCTATCCGAGCGTGTACATGATTGAGTACGTAGCCACTAGGATCGCCTCATGACAATCCGCCGCCTGCTGACTGCCGCCTGCCTGGTCGTGGCGTTCACAGGTCTTGTCTCGAGCCCTTCCGGGGCGGCACAGAAGAGTGCGGCCCGGGGACCGGTGGTTGTCGTCCGCTACAACGCCGATATCGACGATCTGGGTGCGCGCTTCCTGAGCGGAGCCCTGAAGCATGCTGCCAGCGAGAATGCACAGGTAGCAGTCGTCCAGCTCAACACCCTGGGCGGCTCGATCACGTCTATGCAGAAAATGGTCGGCGACATCTTCGCCTCGCCCGTCCCCGTGGTCGTGTGGGTGGGCCCGTCGGGTGCCGGTGCAGCCTCGGCCGGAACCTTCATCGCCGCTGCCTCAGCGTTCCTGGCCATGGCACCGGCGACCAACATCGGCGCCGCAGCCGTGGTCGGCTCGCAGGGGCAGAACCTGGGCTCGACCGAGGCCAAGAAGGCGACCCAGTTCGTGGCGGCGCTGATGCGCTCGGTCGCCATCCGCCGCCATCGCCCGGTGGCGGCTCTCCAGGCGACGATCCTCAAGGCTCACGCCTACTCGGCCGAGGAGGCGGTGAAGCTAGGCATCGCCAATCTCGAGGTTTCGACGCTGAGCGCTCTGCTGACGAAGCTCGACGGGCAGACTCTTGCCACGAGCGCCGGGCCGAAGCACGTGCACACCGCCGGCGTGCGCATCGAGCAGGTGAAGATGAGCCTCTGGCAGCGGCTGCTCGGCTTCCTCTCCAATCCCAACCTCGTCTACCTGCTGCTCAACATCGGTGGGCTCGGTCTGATCATCGAGCTGTGGATGGGCGGCCGCTCCTGGATTCCGGGTGCGCTCGGCGTCATCTGCCTGCTCGCCGCGTTCGCCGGGCTCAGCGTGCTGCCCTTCTCCTGGGCGGGACTGGCGCTGATCCTGGTCGGGATCGCCTTCCTCGGCTTCGAACTGCACGCGCCCGGTCACCTCGTCTTCGGTATCGCCGGAACGACCTCGATCATCGTCGGCGGCGTCTTTCTGCTCGGTTACTTCGGCAGCCCCGGCTTGCCCGGGTATAACCCTTCCGTGAGCCATTGGCTACTCATCTCGCTGACCGTGATCGTCGGATTGCTCGTGCTCCTGATGGCGCGCGAAGTTCACCTCTCACGTCACGGTAAGCGCTACGTCAGCCCGATCGAGAACAAGTCACTGGTAGGCGCAATCGCCGAGGTGAACACCCGCCTCGCGCCCAAGGGTGAGGTCTGGCTCAACGGCGAGGCCTGGCAGGCGGAGCTGCAGGAAGGCGGCACGGCCGAGCCGGGCGAACGTTTGAAGGTGGTCGCGATCGACGGGTTCCGCGTGATCGTGCAGCCGCTTGCCGAAGACAAGCCAACGAAAACCAAGAAGAGCTAGGAGGAAAAGGTGCCGATCATCAATTTCGTCCGCGACTATGAACGCGTCGCGCGTTTCCGTTTGGGCCGTTTTGAGGGAATGAAGGGGCCGGGCGTCGTCTTCAAAGTCCCGATCCTGCACCAGATCAACAAGGTCGACACGCGCACCGAAGTACTCGATATCCCCAAGCAGACGAACATCACCAAGGACAACGTCGCGATCGATATCGACTTCCTCGTCTACCTGCGGATCGACATCAACCAGGCCGAGAAGTCGGTGCTCGAGGTCGAGGACTACCACCTGGCCGTGGTCGGTCTGGCGACAACAACACTTCGTGCGGTCGTCGGCGACATCATCCTCGACGACGTTCTCTCCCAGCGCGACAGGATCAACGAGCTGATCCGCACGCGGCTCGACCACGAGACCGAGCGCTGGGGCGTCAAGGTCACCAACGTCGAGATCCGCGAGCTGACCGTGCCGCCGGAGATCGAGCAGGCGATGAACCGCCAGATGTCTGCCGAGCGCGTGCGCCGCGCCGTCGTGACCGAGGCCGAGGGCACGCGCCAGTCGAACATCAC
>PMZQ01000093.1:0-9372 GCA_003170155.1 Actinomycetota bacterium
GTCGTGAACGCGATCGAGCAGACGGCACACCCACACCCGCCTCCGTACGGAGAGGGGAACTCGGTTAACGGCTCGATCGACGCCTCCGCTGCGATCCAGGCGATCGCTTCAGCGCCTTCGGGTCCGCGGGCATCGTTCACGCCGAGCGTCACGACGGGAGCCGAGCCGCTTCCCGTGGCCTTCGCTAACACCTCGACCAACGCGACCTCCTACGTCTGGTCGTTCGGCGACGGATCGGCCTCGACCACAGCAACGTCGCCTGTCCATACCTTCGCTCGCCCCGGGACATACAACGTCTCCCTGATGGCAACCAGGAGCCCGGGAGAGAGCACGATGGCGTTCGCGACCATCACCGTCAAGGGCCCGCAGGCATCGTTCACGCCGAGCGTCACGACGGGAATTGATCCGCTTCACGTGACCTTCAGCAACACCTCGACCAACGCGACCTCCTACGTCTGGTCGTTTGGAGACGGAACGAGCTCGACCACGACAACGTCGCCCGTCCACACCTTCGACCAGGTCGGGACTTTCAGCGTCTCCCTTGTCGCAACCGGGAGCTCGGGAGATAGCACCACGGCGTCCGCGACCATCACCGTCAATCCACCAGTTGTTCCCGTCGCGTCCTTCAAAGCGAACAGAGTTTCGGGCACGGTGCCGCTGACCGTGAAGTTCACGAACAGCTCGTCGCGCGCCGCTTCCTACCGCTGGTCGTTCGGCGACCGAACGCCCTCCTCGATGGAAACGTCACCGCAGCACACCTTCACCTCTTCCGGCACTTACGAGGTCACTCTCACGGCGACTGGAGAAGGTGGCTCCGCGACGACGAGCAGGAACGTGATAGTGAAATCGAAAGCGCCATCGAAGCCCGACTTGAAAGTGAGTTTGGCCAGGACCGCGTCTCGTAACGATGGCCGCTTGCACGTCGATTCGCTTGTCGCCACAGTCAACAACCGCGGTCTGACCGCAGACACACAGGTGAAATTGAGAATCACCCTGCCTGCGGCGTCGGGCGTCAAGAGCGTCTCGGCCGGCGGTGGCAGTTGCACGCTCGCCGGGCGGCGAATCACCTGCTCGTTCGGGACGGTCGCGAGCAAGAAGACCGTGCATGCGTGGCTTGTGGTGAGCCTTCCCAGCGGAGCCAAGACGACAGCTACGGTATCCGGTGGGCGCGCTGAAGCCAGTCTCGCCAACAACAGCGCGAGCCTCAGATCCTCGTAGTTTCGATCGTCTCCTGAGATCGGGGAGCAACGCGCTCCAGGCGCCGGAACCGAACGGCGGCTTGAGCACTTCCGGCACGACGACGACCAGGTCGCGAAGCCGTGATCACCGAAGTCGTTGGATTCCCGCGAAAAGGAAACTCGGAGCGAGACTCAGGGACGATGCAGGCGCTGCGTCTGGTCGGAGGGACTTTCGCGGCGACAGTGCGAGGCTCGGTTCTCAACACCCTCCACCGAGGCGGTGCGTACCTTCGCCGGAGCACTGACCGGCGTCGGAATATCGACGATGCTGGCTGTCATCGGCGATCCCGAAGCGGATTACTTCGAGCTCTTCGATGCCGGCCTGGCTCAGCTCGAGTCCGGGCTCACGCTATAGAGCGCCTAGCCCCGGCTCAGTCCTCGGGGCCGGGACGGCTGCGCCGGCGCTTGACGAGGGAGCGGTGGCGCTTTCGAGACAGGCGGTCGAGAACCGATCGACGTGAGGGCTTCGTCGAGGTGCGCACGGGCTCGAGCTCGAGCGCGGCCCTGATCTTTTCGAGCAACCGCTCGATGGCGAGCTCGCGGTTACGAAGCTGGCTGCGCTCGTCCTGCGAGACCGCCCGGACAGTCCGGCCGAAGCGCTCGTGCAGCCTTCTCTTCGAAGCATCGTCGAGTGACGAGGAGTCGATCTCGAGATAGGCCTCGACCCGTGTCTCGTTCTTCTGTGCGTGCTGGCCGCCCGGTCCGCTTGAACGGGAAGTCCTGAAGCTCATCTCGATACGCGCGACCTCGAGCGCCCGCATTCGTTCGCCATCTGTCGGTTCCAAGCCCATGAGCGCATAATCGCAGCAAGACGCATGTGCCTCTCGGCGAAAGCGGGAGATGCGCGAGAATGATCGAGTGGGATCGAGCGGGGAGAGCCGGCGCTCTACACGATCACCAGCGCCGGTCTCGGTTCCCCCGAAGAGGGTGAGTGGAATCGCTTTTCGATCGCCAAAAAAGAGTGAAATAGCTGGGGAATCACTGTCTCGAGGGATTGGGATTCAGCGCTGCTTTCTCGATGTAGAAGCGCAACCCAACACGGCGGCGCGGCCACGCCACAAACCACTTCGGGGGAGGTGTCGCGGCGTGGTAAATATCGGCCCAGCGCATGTGTCGAACGACAAGACGGATCTGACGTCTGGTTTCCGTCCGTCGTTCTGCGCCGAGGTCAGCCTCCGCCTGCCGTGTGAAAAAAGATCCGCCGGGGGGGATGAGGGGGAACGCGAATGACGCCGTTCTCGACGATCTGTTCGTTCGGTCGCTCAAGCCGCAAGCGCGAGGCTGGACAAACGGTCGCCGAGTGTGCGGTCGTACTCGGTGTGAGTGCGATCAGCGTTGCGGTGGTGTTCGTGGTCCTCTCCGGCGGTGTAACAGTGACCGTTGAGCGGGTGGTCGACCTAATTCCGAACCAGCCGCTCGAAAGTGGGCGGGCCTTTCCAGTGCGAAAGGCCCGCTCCGGCTGTTTGTGAGGACGAGGGGTAAATCGAGAATCCGGGCCAGGATCGGCGCCTAGCAGGGTTGGTCGATGATCGAGACCGATCAGCTTGATATCTCGCTCGGCCGCATCCTGCGTTTCCAGGCCGCCGACACTCGTCTCAAGCATTCATCGAGCCGATCGCGCCGCGTTCCGTCGGGCTGGAAGCTCGTGGATTCGACATCCCGGGCGCCGACAAAGCACCCGAAGAGCATCAGCTTGCCGGCGAGACCCGCGGCCGGCTCGTCGGCGGCGAGTAGCGAGATGGCCGAAGATCCGCGCGTATTTGCGGTCTCAGTCGTGGCTGGATCGAGTCTTGCATCCCGATCCCGACCGCGAGACGAGCTGAACACGATCGCCGCTTTCGGCCAAGAGCAGCGCCGTGGTCGATCCGACCGGCCCGGCTCCAATCACGACGCGCGTGTCGATGGGATTCTCCCTTCCTGGCTCATCGTGTCCCGGCGCCCTCGACGAAGACGCGCTGGATCGTGGCGGCGGTCTCCTCGATTCCTGCCTGGCGCTCGACGGCGAAACGGAGACCGGAGACGATCAAGCCTCCGAGCAGTCCGAGTAGCCACTCGGTGTCGACGTCTGCGCGGATGACGCCGCCGGCCTGGCCGCGTTCGAGCACGCGCCGGACGGGTGCGCCGACCACGCGCTCGCCGACGGCAAGATCAATCGGCACCTGAGCTTCGAACAAGACGATATAGCGGTCGCCGACAGAGACGAGCGTGCGGATCACGCGGGCGAGCGCTTCGAGTGGCGACACGCTCTCGAGATGCGCCTCGGCCATTCGCTCCCCCGCCTCGGCGAGCGCTGCCCGCGCCAGCTCCTCGAGTAGCGCCTCGCGGGTGGGGAAGTGCCGGTAAAGGGTCGAGCGTCCAACACCTGCGGCGGAGGCGACCTCGGCCATGCTGCCGGCCTCACCTCGTCTGGCCAACACGTGAGATGCAGCCTCGAGAATCATCGTCGCTGTTTTGTCACGCACAGTCATACTTCGAAGTATAGGACATAAATGTTCCGTCTTGACACATCGTTGTCCCGCATCTATGCTGATCTGTAACGGGACACAGATGTCCCACTTTATCTCGCACGATAGGAGAGCGCCCTGTTCAAAGCACTTGGAAAACTCGTTGTCGCCCACCCGTGGCGAGTAATCAGCGTCTGGGTGGTGGCAATAGCGGTGATCGTGCCACTTGCGCCGCGACTCTCGCAGGTCACTAGCACCGACCAGGGCAGCTTTGTGCCCTCCTCGTACGAGTCAGCGAAGGCGGACGTGGTCGCGAAGCGGTATTTCGCGGCAGGTTCGGGTGCGAGCGCGATCTTCGTCGTCCGCCGCACCGACCGCGCGTCGTTCACCCGCACCGACCGCGCGCGCGTGACACGGCTCGTGCGCGATCTGAAGAGCGCGGGCATTCAGCGTGTCACCGCCGTCTCAACCAGCGCCGCGCAGGTCGCACCGAGCCGGCGCGCGCAGCTCGTCTCGGTCTCCTTCCACGGCACTGCCCAGGACAAGCCCGTTCAGGCCGCCGTCAAGGAGCTGCGCCTACGGGCGCGAACCTCGCTCGCGGGCAGCGGGCTCTCGACATTGCTGACGGGCGAAGCCGCGATCCAGACCGACACCATGGACGCGGCGCAGTCGGCGCTAACA
Organism: Actinomycetota bacterium; assembly: GCA_003170155.1. Taxonomy (GTDB): domain Bacteria; phylum Actinomycetota; class Thermoleophilia; order Gaiellales; family Gaiellaceae; genus Fen-549. The sequence goes on from PMZQ01000093.1 coordinate 4,364, forward strand.
ATCGTCAGCGTCGCCACGATCGCTCTGATCATCATCCTGTTGGGCGCGGTCTTCCGTGGCCCGCTGACGGCGCTGATGCCGGTTGCCGCCATCGCCGGCATCTACTTGCTGACGACGGCGCTGCTCGCCTCGCTTGCCAAGGTGGCCGGCTTCAAGGTCGACCAGAATCTGACGACGCTACTCGTCGTCGTCCTGTTCGGGATCGGCACCGACTACGTGCTCTTCCTGCTCTTCCGCTATCGGGAACGGCTGCGCGCTGGCGACGACCCGAAAACGGCGATCGCGTTCGCGGTCGCACGAGTCGGCCAGGCGATCACCTCCTCGGCGATGGTCGTCATGGCCGCTTTTGTCGCGCTCTTGCTCTCATCGCTCGGATCGATGCGCAACATGGCACCGGGCTTTTTGATCGCGGTTGTCTTGATGCTGCTGGCGGCGTTGACGCTGATTCCGGCTCTTCTCACCCTCCTCGGCACGCACGCTTTCTGGCCGTCGAAGGGCTGGCAGAAAACGCCGGACGGGTCGTTCGCGCGCCGGATCGGTACGTTCGTCGGTCGCCACCCGGGGCGGATGGCGCTCATGGTCGCGCCGCTCCTCATCGCTCTCGGCGCGGGTGCGCTCTTCTACAGCGCCGACTACAACATCGCGAACCAGCTACCCTCGAACACGGAGTCGGCGAAGGGCTTCACGGCGCTCAGATCGGCATTCCCGGCGGGCGCTCTTAACCCGACGCAGGTCTACGTCGTCGGTGCCGAGGCTCAGGATCCGACCGAGCTGCGTCGGCTCGCCAAGCGCTTGCGTTCGGTTGAAGGTGTCGCGAAGGTCGCTCCGGCGCAGCTGAGTCGCGACGGCCACGCGGCTGTCATTGCGGTCGAGCTACGCGCGAGTCCTTACGACAACCACGCACTCGACCTGGTCGCCGGGCCACTACGACGCGCGGCTCACGAGGGCGCCCGATCCGGGACTGTGCTCGTCGGCGGCCAGACCGCGACCTTTGCCGACGTGCGATCGGCGCTCAACCGCGACTACGGGGTCGTCTTCCCCGTCGCGGCCGTGATGATCGCACTGATCCTCGCTGTCGTGCTTCGTAGTGTGATCGCTCCGCTCTACCTGCTCTTCGCCGTCGCACTCGGCTTCGCGGCGACGCTCGGCGCTTCAGTCGGAGTCTTCCGCGGGATCGTCGGTGACAGCGGCCTCATCTTCATGCTGCCGACGATCGTCTATCTGTTCGTCGTCGCGATGGGAACCGACTACAACATCCTGATGACGACGCGCTTGCGTGAGGAGGCGCGCGAGGGCAACGACCCGCGGCGCGCGGCCGCGCTTGCCGTCGAGCACGCCGCGCCGACCGTCATGGCGGCGGGCGTCATCCTCGCTGGCACCTTCGCCTCGCTGATGCTCAGTGGCATCGGGATGCTCTCTCAGCTCGGCTTCACGGTCGCGATAGGGATCGTGATCGTCTCGTTCCTGATGGCGGCGTTGCTGATCCCGAGCGTCTCGGCACTGCTCGGTCACCTCATCTGGTGGCCCGGCCACTCGGTCGAGCGCGCTGAAACGCCTCCACTGCCGGTGCTTCAGTCGCAGCCGCCGCCCGAGGAGTCATCCGGGTAGGCCCGGCGAGCGTGGCGAGATAGACGATTGGCGGACCCGTCGCCCAAGTCGGCAGCAGCTTGCGGCGCCTCTTCGGGCGGTTCGACGGGAAGAGCAGATCGGGCATGATCTCGTTCGAACCGGTTCGATGAATCCCAACGCCGAACAAGCCGCAGAGATCGACACCCGCGAAGCGCCTCTGCCCGAGTCGCTCCGCTTGGTCGTTCACAAGCACCAGGCCTCGCAGCTGCACTACGACCTGCGTCTGGAGCTGGACGGTGTGCTCAAGAGCTGGGCGATTCCCAAGGGGCCGTCACTCGAGCCCAGCGACAAGCGCCTGGCGATGGCAGTCGACGATCATCCGCTCGACTACCGGGACTTCGAGGGTGTGATCCCGGGGGGCGAGTACGGCGGCGGTACGGTGATGATCTGGGACGAAGGCGCCTTCGTTGCTCTGAACGAGACCGACCGGGAGGGAAGCGAGGAGGCCTTCCGCAAGGGGCTGGAGCGAGGGCAGTTCAACTTCATCGTCGCGGGCGAGAAGCTGAAGGGGGAGTTTGCGCTGATCCGCTTCGCACACGCCGGCGACAAGACCTGGCTACTGGTGAAGAAGCGCGACCGGTTCGCCTCGACAGAGGACGTGACCGAGCAGGATCGTTCCGTCCGCTCGGGCCGGAGCATGGAGGAGATCCGGGACGGCTCCCGGGCCTAGTCCTTCCGCGCCGGCGCGATCACAAATCCCAGCGTGTGCAGCAGCCGTGGGCTGACCTCTGCGAAGCCGGCCGCGCCGTCGAAGTAGTCGCGGCTTGCGGTCTTGCTCTGATGCGGCGGCGTGCCCAGGGCGGGACTGTAGTCGAACTGGTTTAGCTCGTTTGTCTAGGCGGCTGCGCGCCCCTTGTCGTTGCAGGGTGCCGGCGAGATGCACGCCTGCACGACGAACTCTGCGACCTCGTAGCCGGGCGGGAGCGCCTCGGCGATCGCCTCGCGTACGAACCAGGCTATGTCGCGATCGAGGTTCTCGAGCGAGAAGACGAGCTCTGCCGGAGCCTTCAGGTTCACCCAGACCGGAGTGTCGGCATAGGTAGGCGGAGCCGCGCCGATTCCCAGGCTGAGCTCGCAGGCATAAAGAGCCGTCGCCGCCTCGAAGCGGCTTCGCTCCAGCAGGATCGACGTGGCATCGACCATCACCGTCTTCGCGTCGAGCTCGCTCCGCTCGGGCGGGACGTTGTCTTCGTGCAGCATGCCCAGCATCGGTACGGGCTCCTGGTCGAGGAGGTAGATCCTGCCCTCATCGTTCCATGCGTCCATCTGTTCCCCCCACTCGATCGTCAGTTGATGGCCCGCAGCCTGCCGCTTCCAGCTTCCTTCTTTGACGACGCCTCTTTTGCCTCGGTCTGCCCGAGCTGCTCGGCCCACCAATCGCTCTCGCGCTCGGTCAGGTTGCGCTGCAGCTGGCCGACCCCGCCCTGCTGATCCTGCTCCTTCCGGGTCAGTCGTCTCTCGCCCTCTTCGACCGCGTGCAGCTCGCTCTCACCCGGGCCGGTGCTCGTGGTGGGCTCCGCGCCGCCGACCGAGAGGGTGTCACGCAGCTTCTGCTCACGCGTGAACGAGACCTCGAGCTCGGCTCGCAGCCTCTGAACGGCGGTGGGATCGATGTTCTGGCTCTCGAGCAGCGTGAGAACCTCGTCGCTAGGCCGCCGGCGCGTCAGCTGCGCGCGCGAACCGGCCGCGAGATCCCGCTCGGTGGCTACGTCAGACGATTGTCCAGGTGACATCGCACGGCTCCCCAATCCCTCAAACGAAGCATCGTCCAGAGGGCGGATACTCCACATCCCCCGTAAGAGGAGGAGTGATGCGGCTCTTCTGGTAGCCGGATCTCAGTCGGCGAGCGGCAAACGGAGAGCGAAGACCGATCCGGAGGCCGCAGGCCGCAGCTCCAACTCACCGCCGTGACGGCGGGCGATTGCTCGTGCGGCCGCGAGTCCGACTCCGCTTCCCTGCCGGTCGAGCCTCGTGGTCTCGAACAGCTCGAAGATCTGCTCGGCTTGACCGTCCGCCACACCGGCGCCGCTATCCGTGACGAGGGCGACCGCGTTACCGTCCTCGCGCTTCAGTTCGAGCGTAACCGTGTCGCCCGTGCCTGAAGCCTGGAACGCGTTCGTGAGCACGTGCAGGAGTGCCTGCGCCAGCTGCGCCTCGTTGCCCTCGATCTCCAGCTCGTCCTCGCAGTAGGAGTCCTCGAAGCCGACCTCGCGTTGCAGGTGCAGGCGCCGCGTTAGCGCCGCGATCGAGCGCCCCAGCTCGACCAGCGACAGCTTGTACTCGCCCTCGAGCGGCGAGCGGGTGAAGGCCGCCAGTTGCGAGACGGCGTCTCGGATCTCGTTGCCAGCGTCGCGAACCGTCTCCATTCGCTCGCTTTCCTTGCTCCCGGGTGGCAGCGACGCCAGCTCCAGATCGGCCGTACCAAGCAGAACGAGCAGGGAGTTATTGAGCTCGTGGATCAACGCCGGAGTCAGCCGACCGATCGCGACCATTCGTCCGCTCCGGATCAGTTGTTCTTCGGGAGGCTGGCTCGCGTCCATTGGCTTACCTTTCCTCGTACGGTGGGCCCAAGTATGAAGATATTGCAGGAGGTCGGAACCTGGCAGCGAAAGTTTTCGACCAAGTGGACGATGAATAGAGCGGTGATCATATGCCGGCTCTAAGCGCGATAGCATCAAAACCAATGACCGACGCAATTACTTGCTTGGTAGCAGACGATCACCCCGCAGTCGTACAGGCGGTTTCTGAAGTGCTGACCTTGGGAGGAATCGAGGTCGCGGGTCAGGCGAGAGACGGCGAGGAAGCACTGGCTGCGATCCAGAGCATTCGTCCGAGAGTTGCCCTGCTCGACCTGCGCATGCCACGGATGGACGGAATCGAGGTCGCGCGCCGCTGTTCCCGGACCACGCCCGATACCTACGTGATCCTCTACACGGCCTATAGCGAGCAGGCCCTTCTCATCGAGGCGCTCGATGCGGGAGCCCGCGGCTTCATCTCCAAAGAGGCGCCGCTGGCCGAGATCGTGCGTGCCGTACAGCTCGTCGCTGAGGGGCACACCTACGTAGACCCGGTGCTCGCCGGCGTCATCTCCAGCCCGGCCGCCACCGCCAAGATCAAACAGCTCACTCAGCGCGAGCGCGACGTTCTGCGCATGCTGTCCGACGGCCACTCCAACGAGGAGATCGGCAAGGCGCTCTTCATCTCGCCCGAGACTGTCCGCACGCACGTGCGCAAGGCGATGGCCAAGCTCGACGCCGACACGCGCACCGAGGCCGTCGCCACGGCAATTCGCCAGTCGCTGATCGCCTAGTAGGCGACTCGGGACGAGAGGTTCATCGCCTCCGGACGGAGGCTTTTTTATGTCCGCCGGAGACACGTCG
>PMZQ01000093.1:9434-16228 GCA_003170155.1 Actinomycetota bacterium
AAAAGTTCCACTTCTGGTGCAGTGATCACCTTGACACCGATCGGTGTCTGACACCGGCACGGACCGACTGCCGTGATCGCTCTGTGCTGATGCGGCCTTCCGACGCTCTCGTACGATCTATTCAGACGCCGGTGTCAGACACTATTTGGCGTCAAGGAGCGTTCGTGACGAAAGCGGTGTTTTTGTTCCACAGCCGGAGCTCGCTCTCTTAATTAACGGCCGTCGAGACCGACATGTGCAGGCGCGGCCCACCGAATGCTGTCCCCACCTTCGCAACGACTCGGCCACAACCCCGGCCAACCCGTCGTTCTTCGGTGACCCCGATAAATAACGCGCGACGCAGTCGCGGCTCGTCGCTTCCCTGAACGCCGACGGAAGTCGTGAGACTTCCGTCGGAGACGGAGACGCCGCAAGCCCATCACCAAGAAGGGTCCCCCAACCCCTGGTGAGGGCTTGCAAACGTCGCCGGGTCAAAATGCGCCTCGAAGACCAGCAGCCGGCGACGTCTCACGCCCCCCGGGTCACCGGCGGCTGCAGCTCCTCGCTGTGCATCCGGATCACTGTTTGCCTTCGTCTCGGTATTCGGCTGGGCGGGGATCTACGCCATGCCCGCTCTCAAGCGAATGCCCTCCCCGCTTTGTGCTCGCAAAGGGACGCAGATATCTGTGCCGAGCCGAGCTTTTCGGGCGTTTTCCTAGCCTCCGGCGTAGAAGTCCGAGAGGCGAGCGAGCAGTGCCGGATCGAGCAGTGCCTCGTCGCTTGCCAGCAGCTGGTCGACGCTTCCCGCGAGCGCCGGCAGCAGCATCTTCAGCTCGTCGTCCTCGATCTTCTCGGCCAGGGCGCTTGCGAACCGTTCGGCGTGGATGGTGAGGAACCCGCGCGGCCCACGCTCGCTCGCAGTCTCGAGCGGCTCGGTCAGGCCGAGGTTGTTGTGCAGGGCGGCGAGGATCGCGTATGCATCCATCAGGCGTAGCTCGCGTTGCATCCAGTCGTAGGCCGAGAGTGCGCGTGCGAGCAGGGGCGCCAGGCGCGAAGCGTGGGGCAGGCGGGTGAGTGCGCGGGCGAGCCACTGATCCCAGGGTGCGTAGCGGCGATCGAGCAGGAAGGCGAGGCGAACGATCTCGCGTACCAACCCGGCCAGAACCAGGCGTGAGCCAAGGTCGTCGCCGCCAACGCCGGCGCGCGACACCAGCGCCTCACGCCGGGCGATCTTTCGCCATTGCGCCGCCATCAGGTAGATCCAGACCTGCTTCGGGTAGTAATCGAGGCGCTCGCGTAAGCTGGTCAGCTCGCCCACGGAGTCGAGGAAGACCTCGCCGCCGGTGAGCTCGAGCAGTCGCTCCTGCGGGACGAGCAACCAGCGCTGCGCGCTCATTCTCTCGAGCGGATCGAAGCCGAGCAGTCTTCGGCTGTAGCGACCGACCGAGGTGATCTCGATCAGATGGTCTAGTGGCGGTCGCGCATTCGCCCGCGGGCGCCTTTGCCCGTTCGCGTCCACCGGCGCGAAGCAGGTGGAGAAGCCGCGGAACTCGTTCGGCAGCTCGCTCGCCAGCACGCGGTCGAGCAGGCTGGCGCGCTCGGGGAGCTCGCGCTCGGGTAGAAAGAGCTGCAAGCGCGGGCCCCAGTCGTGGTCGCTCGAGACGGGCGTGTCGAAGCCGAGCACATCCGAGCCGGGCCCGATCAGCGCGGCGGCGTAGGGAAATCCCGGCGTCTGCTCGGCCAGCAGAGGTTGAACGACCTCGGTAAAGAATTCGCGAGCCAGGGTCAGGCCGGGTAGAAACTCACCTTCGACGGCCGCAGACAGATCAGAAGGCGGCTCCGGAGCGTTCACCGCCCGCGCTGCTGCTCCCGCTTCCGCTTCGCCCAGTCTTGAACCTCGAACCAGTCACCCTCGCCGAGCACGGTGGCGAGCTCAGCGTGGGTGTGCTCGCGGTAGAAGACGTGGTGATCGAGGTCGCAACAGATCTCGATGTTGGGGAGCGTGAGCCCGGGCACTCTCATCAACACTTCGGCCGGAAGCCGTGCCTCGGCGGCCGTGTAGTGCTTGAACTGGAGATCGGGGTCGAGCTCCATCAATGTTGGCCAATCTGGACAGGCGCGAGTCACCATGCCGACAGTACCTCCGAGAAAGTTTCGCTGATCCAGCCCCTCTGCGGCCGCCCGGCGCCGCGTTTCTCGACACACCTTCGCCGCAGTCCGGCAGGGAAGGAGCGCGAGATTGCCGCGGAGTCGGGTCGATGGGACTCCATACTGCGACGTTAGCTCAAGCGGAGACGTGTTGCATCGGGGTCTGTCCCGGGACGGTGGCAGAGCGCGACCTAGGAGCCAGGCGGGGCTTCCGGAGCGTCGTTACGCCAGCGATCGAGCAGCGCTCGAGTCCCCCCAGAGCCGTTCGCTGTGCCTGCTCGCGGGGCGCGTCTACTTCGTCGCTGTTTCGCGCAGCTCTCGCTTCAGCACCTTGCCGAGCGCGTTCTTCGGCAACTCGTCCAGGAACTCGACGTTCTTGGGGATCTTGTAAGTGGCGAGAGTCTGGCGGCCGAAGGCGATCAGCTCCCTCGGCTTGACGCTCTGATCCTCCGCGAGCACGACGAAGGCGTGCACGCTCTCGTCGCCGTCCTCGTCGCGGATTCCGACCACGGCCACCTCCGCCACTGCCGGGTGCTCGATCANNGAAGCCGAGGTCGCCCGTCTTCAGCCAGCCGTCGGCGGTGAAGGCGGCCTTCGTCTCCTCGGGCCGCTTGTAGTAGCCGGCCATGACGTTCTCGCCGCGCACGCAAACCTCGCCGATCTCGGGAGCCGGCAGCTTGCTTTCGTCGTCGTCGACGATCTTGATCTCGACGCCCGGGAGCGGAAGGCCGACGGTACCCGCCTTGTGGTTGCCGTAGCGCGGGTTGACCGTGACAACCGGCGAGGTCTCGGTCAGGCCGTAGCCCTCCACGAGCGCCGTGCCGAAGATCTTCTCGAATTTGATCTGCACGTGGGCGGGCAGCGGTGCGGCTCCCGAGACCGCCAGCTTGACCGGATTGAGCAGGCGCAGCAGCAAAGCTTTGGGCCCGTGCACGTGCTGGACGAGCGCCGAATAGACCGGCGGAATGCAGCAGACCAGCGTCAGCTTGTGCTTCCAGATCTGGTTCAGCGCGCGCTGGATGGGAAGCAGGTTCTCGAGCACCACCGTCTTGGCGCCCAGGCGAATCGGCAGGATCACGTTCGCCGTCCAGGCGAAGGAATGGAACATCGGCAGCACGCAGAGCACGCTGTCCTTGCTGCTCACCTCGAGTGCGAGCATGCAGGCCTCGACATTGGCGATCAGGTTGCGCTGGGTGAGCATCACACCCTTGGGCAGCCCCGTCGTGCCGGCGGTGTAGATCAGGAGGACGAGGTCGTCGGGGGTTACTTCGGGGCCGGCCGTCTCGGACAGGGGGTGGCGGTAGATCTCCTGCAGCGCCGGCGCGTCACCGCCCGGATCGGGAAGAAAGATGTGCTCCAGCGTCGGGACCGTCTTCTGCGCTTCGCGGACGGTGCGCAGGAAGTCCTTCGAGGTCAGGCAGCCCTTGACCTCGGCGTCGTTGAAGATGAAGGCGACTCGCTCGGACTTCTCAAGGAAGTTCACCGGTACCGCCGCAGCGCCGAGCCGCGAGAGGGCGAAGGAGAGAATCACGAACTCGGGGCAGTTACGCATCAAGATGCCGAAGGTGTCGCCCTTACCGATGCCGAGCTCGGCCAGACCCGCCGCGCAGCGCTCGATCTCGTCCTCGAGCTCCTTGAAGGTTGTGGTCTCGCCCTTGAAGATCAGCGCCGGCTTGTTGCCGTAGCGCTCGACGGTGAAGGAAAGCATCTCGTTGAGCGTGCGTGCTGTCACGGCGGCCTCAGGCCTGACTGCTCGTGGGTTTCGGCCGGCTGCTCGGAGTTGACGCTGAGCCTCGTCCCGATCGCGACCGAGCTGGACGGCGCGCACTAGAGCCGGTCGAAGCCCGAGCAAGAGCTGAAGGCGCCGTGGTGTCACGGGACGATCATAAGTGGATCGCAAGGCCGTCGAGTACTGAGTCGAGCCCGGTCACCCAAGCCGTTAGACTCGCGCCGTGATCGGGATCAGCTTGCTCACGCTGGTGCCACGTATCAGCGGCGGCTCGGAGACCTACGCGCGGGCGCTTGTACGGGCGCTTGCGCAGGTGGGAGAGCTCGAATATCGCGTTTTCCTACCCAGCATCGCACCCGACGCCGGCGACGGACTGGAGTCGGTTGTCGCTTCTTCCTACCGGGCTTCGCGCACTACGGCGGGGCGCGTGGCGGCGATGTCGCTGGCGACTGCCTTTCCCGGCCGGATCAAACGGGAGCTCGAGATCGAGCGACTGGAGGCGATCCATTTCCCGCTCACGATTGCCGTTCCGCGTCGCCTCAAGGTTCCAACCTGCGTTACTCTCCACGACCTCCAGCACCTCGATTTGCCCCACTTCTTCTCGCGGGCGGAGCGTGCCTTCCGGGCCGTGGTCTGGAACTCGTCGCTGCGCCACGCGCGGCTGCTGATCGTGCCGAGCGAGTTCGTGCGCGAGGGCGCGATCGAGCGACTCGAGCTCGTTCCCGAGCGAGTTCGTGCCATTCATCACGGAATCGATCACGGGGTCTTCAAGCCGGGGGAAGAGAAGCGCGAGCCCTTTCTGCTCTACCCGGCGAACAACTGGCCGCACAAGAACCACGAGCGTTTGTTCGAGACCTTCGCGTACCTGCAACGGGAGCGCCCCGAGCTGAAGCTGATCCTGACGGGCTCCGGGCACGAGCGCAGGCAACTCCCCGAAGGAGTGCGAGCTCTCGGACACGTCCCTATCACCGAGCTCGCCTCTCTTTACCGGCGAGCCTCCTGTCTCGTCTTCGCGAGCCTGTACGAGGGCTTCGGACAACCGCCGCTGGAGGCGCTCGCGAGCGGGTGCCCGGTCGCGGTGTCGCGCGTCGCCTCGCTGCCGGAAGTCTGCGGCGACGCTGCCCGTTATTTCGATCCGACCAAGCCCGAGGAGATAGCCGCAGCGGTTGCCGATGCGCTCGACCATCCCGACGAGCTACGCGAGAAGGGCATCGAGCAGGCTCGCACGTTCACATGGGAGCGCTGCGCTCGAGAGCACGAGCAGGTCTACAGGGAGTTGATCTCCAAGAGCTCTTCGCCGAGGTGAGAGATGCCGCTCTAGCACTGCCTGGCGGTGTGTGACCGGCCTCGGCGAGCGAATCCGGTGACGCGAAGGATAAGGCCGGCTCCCTTCTGGTAGACGGCGAAAACGGCCGAAGTGACTCGATTCCGCGAAAATCTCGGGAGCAGCGGAGTGTCGATTCGCGGCTCGAGCATCCGAAGGCACTCGTATGCCGTCAGGACTCGCTCCCTCGAGATGCTTCGCCTCTCGCCAAGGACTCGAGGCAAGACCCGAGCGAATGACGACACCGCGCGAAGTCTGATGAGCAGCCGCCTCTGAAAGAAACTGGCCAGCCAGAGGCCTGTCTCGGATGCCACAAGGAGGGGAGAAAGAGCCAGCAGTAAGCCGAGCGGCCAAGTGCGCGCGATGAAGACGTATCTGTTTCTCTCCAGCAAGAACCACTTCTGAGCGCCCTTCTGAAACTCGTAGTCGTGAGCGATATGGGCATCCCAGACGACACCGAGCTCGTAGCCCATCTGCCTCAGGCGGAAGCAAAGATCGATGTCCTCGTAATAGAGGAAGTAACCCTCAGCGAAGCCGCCGAGCCGCCTCCAGACTCGCGAGCGCACGACCATGTCGGCTCCCGATAAGGCAACGACATCCCGATCGGAGTGAAAGTCGGTCGGATCCTCGCCGTAACCCGTGCACCAGGCGAGCCCGGACGTGTGAACGGTGTTGCCGGCGCTGTTAATCCTCCCGCTCGGCAGCAGCAGTAAACCCATCCAGGCAGCCCACTCTTCCCGCCCGCCCTTGCGCAGGAGCGTGATCGCACCTCTTTCCGGGAGGCTGTCGGGGTTCAGGAAGAGCAGTAGGTCGACCTCGTTCTCTATCCTCGCCGCTCCACGGTTGCAACCAGCACCGAAGCCCACGTTTTCCGATCTGATGATCTCGTCCACGGCGCCGACGCTCTCCGCAAGGCGAGCGCAAGCATGAGGGGGGTGATTATCGACCAGGACGATCCTGTCGCCCGGGCGTTTCTCTTCGCTCAGGACAGCGAGAAGCTGCTCGATCGAATCGCCGTTGTCGTAGGCCACGAGGACGATCCCCAGGCGATCCGCCGTGCGACTCCTCGACTTCGACACGCTGACCACGTCAGTTCCCGGCATTTCCTCAACTAGCCAGCCTGCGCGGCTGTTTCGCGCAGTTCCCTCTTGAGCACCTTGCCGAGCGCGTTCTTCGGCAGCTCGTCCACGATCTCGACGTCCCTGGGCATCTTGTAGCTGGCCAGACTCGGGCGCACGAACCCGATCAGCTCCCGCGGCTTGATGCTCTGGTCGGGCTCGAGCACGACGAAGGCGCGCACGCTCTCGTCGCCGCTCGAGTCCGGGACGCCGATCACGGCCGCCTCGGTTACCGCCGGGTGAGCGACGAGCGCAGTCTCCACTTCTTGTGGATAGACGTTGAACCCCTTGACGATGATCAAGTCCTTCTTGCGGTCGACCAGCGTCAAGTAGCCGTCCGAGTCGAGGAAGCCGAGATCGCCCGTCTTCAGCCAGCCGTCGGCGGTGAAAGCCTCCTTCGTCTCCTCGGGCTGCTTGTAGTAGCCCGCCATGATGTTTTCGCCGCGCACGCAGACCTCGCCGATCTCGGGCGTTTCCAGCTCGCGCTCGTCGTCGT
>PMZQ01000108.1:0-20947 GCA_003170155.1 Actinomycetota bacterium
GGCACCTTGGCGCCGATCCGTAGCGAGATCCCCTCGTCGGGCTGAACGTGGATGACGAGCACATTCGGGCGCAGCCCCTCGCCGGCGATCTCGAGGAAGGGAGGATGCGGCGCCGGTCGGAACAGGATCACGATCGTCGTGGCGCGGCTGGAAAGATGTTTGCCGGTGCGCACGTAGAAGGGCGTGCCGGCCCAGCGCCAGTTGTCGACTAGGACTTTCAGCGCCACGTAGGTCTCGGTGTCGGANNCCGCGTACGACGTAGCTGGGATCGGGCGGAGCGATCGCGCGCACGACCTTGACCTTCTCGTTACGAACGGCGTCGGCCTCGAAATCGGCCGGGGGCTCCATCGCGATCAGGGCCAGCAGCTGCAGCACGTGGTTCTGGACGACATCCCTGATCGCGCCCGCCTCCTCGTAAAAACCGGCCCGGTTCTCGAGCCCGATCGACTCGGCCACGGTGATCTGGATGTTGTCGACATAACGCCGGTTCCAGATCGGCTCGAAGATGCCGTTGGCGAAGCGGAACGCGAGCACGTTCTGGACCGTCTCCTTGCCCAGGTAGTGGTCGATGCGGAATATCTCGTGCTCCTGAAAGTTGGAGACGATGTCCTCGTTCAAGACCTTGGCGCTGGCGAGGTCGTGCCCGAACGGCTTCTCGACGATCAGGCGCACCCAGCCGTTGGGATGTCTCCTCTCGCCGAGCTTGTCCACAACCGTGCTGATCACCGCAGGCGGTACGGCGAGGTAGTAGACGCGGTTGCCTCGGGTGCCTCGCTCCTTGTCGAGCTGCTCGAGCAGTTTCATCACTTCGGTCTCGCCGCCCTCCGACGAGAAGTCGGTGCTGACGTAGTGCATTCCGGCCGCGAGCCGCTTCCAGACGTCGTCGCGCATCTCGTCGCGACCGAACTCGGTAACCGCCGCGCGCATCTCCTCGCGCCACGACTCGGTCGAGTTTTGCGTGCGAGCGACGCCGACCACGGCGAAGCTCTCGGGAAGGAGCCCGCGGAACTCGAGCGCGTAGAGCGCCGGAATCAGCTTGCGGTGAGTGAGGTCACCGGAGGCGCCGAAGATGACGAGCGCGCAGGGGTCGGGCTTGCGCTGGTCGCTCGATCCCGCCTCGAGGGGTATCTCGACTCGTGTCTCGGTCTGCGAGCTCATCTCGGCGACGCCCTTCTTCGAGCCCTACTTCTCGTCCGCCGGCTTCACCGCGTGCCCGCCGAACTGGTTTCTGAGCGCGGCGTTCACCTTGGCCGCGAACGACTCGTCCTGGCGCGAGGCAAAGCGCGCGAACAGAGAGTTGGCGATGATCGGCGCCGGCACGCTCTCGTCGATCGCGGCGAGAAGCGACCAGCGGCCTTCGCCGGAGTCATCGACGTAGCCGGCGATCGAAGCCAGCCCGGGATCCTCCTTGAGCGCGATCTCGAGCAGTTCGAGGAGCCAGCTGCGCACGACCGAGCCGTAGCGCCAGATACTGGCCACGGAATGCAGGTCGATCTCGAACTCCGAGGCCTGCATGATCTCGAAGCCCTCGGCGAAGGACTGCATCATCCCGTACTCGATGCCGTTGTGGACCATCTTCGTGAAGTGCCCGGCGCCGCTCGCGCCAACGTGCGCGTAGCCGTCTTTCGGCGCCAAATCGAAGAAGAGCGGCTCGACCCGCGAGACGGTCTCGGGCTTGCCGCCGACCATTACGCAGTAGCCGTTCTCCAGGCCCCAAACCCCGCCCGATACGCCCGCGTCGACGAAGTTGATGCCCGCCTTCTCGGCTAGCTCGGCGCGCCGCTTGGAGTCGGTGAAGTGAGAGTTGCCGCCGTCGATGATGATGTCGCCTTCCTCGAGCAGCTCGAGCAGCTCGGTGAAGGCGTGCTCGGTGGCCTCGCCGGCCGGAATCATCAGCCAGACGACGCGCGGTTGCTCCAGCTTCTCGACCAGGTCGATCAGCGAGGTCGCAGTGCGCGCCGGATCGGTGCGCGCGTAGGTCTCGACCACGTGCCCGGCCCGGCGCAGACGCTCTACCATGCTGCCGCCCATGCGGCCCAAACCGACCATGCCCAGTTTCATAGCTCCTCCAATCTGACGCGGATAACAGGCCGTCCGTGCTCCTCGAGAGCCGCGAGATCTCCCGCTGCCTGGGCGCCGATCAAGCGCCGGAACCCGAACTCACGCCCGGGAATTGCGAGCTCTTCGCCGAGGTCATCCAGCACCTGCAGGAAGAGGCCGTTCGCCTTCCCCCCTTTGTGCAACTGCCCGGTCGAGTGCAGGTAGCGCGGGCCGAAGCCACGAGTGACGACACAGCCCGTCGTCGTGCGTACACGCTCCGCGAGAGCGGCGAGCTTGGCGTCGTTCTCGGTCGTCGGGTCGACGAAGCCGAGGATCGCAACGTAGTTGCCGGGCTCGGCGCCGGCCAGCAGCTGCTCGAGGTCGCCCCGGGGCTCGAGATCGGGCTCGGCGCCCGAGGTCAGGATGGCGCTGGTGCGATCCTTGGCCTCCTGCACGTTAGGCTGATCGAAGGAATTGATCTCCATCAACGCGCCCGCGACGGCGGTGGCGAACTCCCAGCGGAAGAACTCCTGCCCCAGTTCGTAGGGGTTTTCCAGCCTGAGCTCGACGGCCTGCCGGTCGATGCCGCCCGGATGCTCGCCCGGCGCCGGCACGAGTCCCTTGCCCTGCTTACCTGTCGACTCGGCAATCAGCTGCTCGGCCCAGAGCGCAAAACCGCTCTCGTGCTCGGGGATGCAGACCTTGTCGTGGCCTTCGCGCCAGCCCTCACCGAGCGCCAGACCCAATTCGAGCCCGGGATTCCTCTCGGCGGAACGGCAGGCATCGACCATCTCCTCGGCGCGCAGGAGCAACCGCTCGATGTCGATCCCCATCAACGCGGCCGGGACGATGCCGAAAAGCGACAGCGCCGAGAAACGTCCGCCGATCGTCGGTTCGCCCGCGAACACCCCGGCGAAATCTCGCTCTCGGGCCAGTTTCTCCAGTGCGCTACCGGGGTCGGTGACCGCGGCGAAACGCGCACCCTGCTCGCTCGCCCAGGTCCAGAAGAAATCGAGGTGCGAGCGGGTCTCGATCGTCGAGCCCGACTTGGAGGAGACGAGAACGAGCGTGGAGGCGGGATCGAGCTCCGAGGCGAGTCGTCTGACCGCCGCCGGATGAGTCGAGTCGAGCACATGGAAGCTCGTCGAGACGAAGGCACGGCGCATCACTTCGGGTGCCAGGCTCGAACCGCCCATGCCCAGCAAAAGGACGTCTTTGACGCCCTCGAGCGCGCGCGCGGCGAAGGAGAGAATATCTTCCACCTGAGCGAGCGAGCGTTCCGGCGCATGCAGCCAGCCGAGCCACTTCTCCTCGCCGCTCGAGGTCCAGAGCGAGGAATCTCCCGCCCAGATCTTTTCGACCATCTCGCTTCCGGCAACCGCGCTCAACGCACCACCTCCAGTGTTCGTAGCTTGTGATCGATCCCGGTTTTCAGCTCGGCGAAGGAATCGGCGAACTTCTGCACGCCTTCTGCCTCAAGCGTGTCGACGATCTCGTCGTAGGAGACACCGACGGCCTCCAGCTGTTCGAGCAGACGTTCGGCCTCGTCGAGATCTTCGCTGAGCGTCTGGCGCACCGTCCCGTGATCCCGGAAGGCTCTGATTGTCTCGATCGGCATCGTGTTGACCGTGTCGGGGCCAATCAGCTCGTCCACATAGATAGTGTCGGGGTAGGCCGGGTTCTTGGTCGAGGTCGACGCCCAGAGACAGCGCTGAACGCGCGCACCTTTGGAGGCCAGGAACTCCCAGCGCTCGCCCGAGAAGGTCTTCTGGAAGTGACGGTAAGCCAGCTTGGCGTTGGCCACAGCTAGCTTGCCTCGCAGCGCCAGCGCCTCGGGCGAGCCGACCTTCTCCAGCCGCTTGTCGCCTTCGGAGTCGACGCGCGAGACGAAGAAGCTCGCCACCGAGTTGACGCGTTCGAGACTGCCGGCCGCCGATACTCGGCGCTCGAGGCCGCGCACGTAGGCGTCAACGACCTCGGTATAGCGCTGGAGCGAGAAGATCAGCGTGATGTTGATCGCATGACCCCCGGCGATCGCGTCCTCGATCGCTGGTAAACCAGGGCGGGTGGCCGGGATCTTCACGTAGAGATTGGGACGGTCGATGTCGGTGTGAAGGCGAACCGCCTGCTCGTAGGTGCGCTCGGTGTCGTAAGCCAGCGTCGGATCGACCTCGATCGAGACGTAGCCGTCGAGGCCGGCGGTCGACTCGTGTACGGATCCGAGCAAATCGCACGCCCTGGCTACATCGTTCTCGGCCAGCCGGAAGAAGATCTCGCTCGTATCGCCGAGAGACGCCAACTCGCGCAGCTCGGCGTCGTACCGGTCGCCCTCGGCGAGTGCCTTCTGAAAGATGGTCGGATTGCTCGTGACCCCGCGTACCGAATCGTCGCGGATCAACCGCTCGAGCTCGCCCGTCTCGATCATCTCGCGCGAGAGCGAGTCGATCCAGACGCTCTGACCCAGCTCGGTCAGCTGCTGCAGTCTGCTCTTCGCCATCGTTTCTCCCTCACCCTCTGCTGCCGTCGAAAGCCTTCATGCCAGTTCTCGAGCCGCATCGCGCTCCATCTGCTCGACCTTGCGCAGGCGCGCCGCGTAGCGCTCGTCACTCTCGTTGAAGCGTGCGCCGAGGAAGGCTCGCACCAGCTCCGAGGCGAGCGCGCCGCCGACGATCTCCGAGCCCAGGCAGAGAACGTTCATGTCGTCGTGCTCGACGCCCTGGTGGGCCGAGTAGACATCGTGGCAGATTGCCGCCCTGATACCCGGCACCTTGCCGACCGCCACGCACGCCCCCACTCCCGAGCCGCAGACGAGGATTCCGCGTTTGGCGTCGCCCGAACGAATCGCCCGGGCTATGCCGGCGGCCTGGTCGGGGTAGTCGACGCGAACGCTCGCGTCCTCGACTCCCAGATCGATCGCGTCGCAGCCCGCGACGGCAACCGCTTCCAGCACGGCTTCGCGCAGCCTGACGCCTCGGTGATCGAAAGCGACGGCGACTTTCATCATCTTCTCCCTGAGCCTTTCACGAAACCCGCGCGAGCAGAGCTTGAGCCTGAGCCGCGATATTCTCGGCGGTGAAGCCGAACTGCTTCATCAGTTCCCCGCCCGGGGCCGACGCGCCGAAGTGGTCGATCGCCACCGAGGCTCCGCGCTCGCCAACCCATCGGCTCCAGCCGAACGAGATCCCGGCCTCAACCGAGAGCCGTGCCGTCACCGCGGAGGGAAGAACGCTCTCGCGATACTCGTCGCTCTGCTGCTCGAACAGCTCCCAGCAGGGCATCGAGACGACGCGCGGACGGATCCCCTGCTCGAATAGATCGCGCGCCGCGGCAAGAGTCGCAGCGACCTCCGAGCCGGTGGCGATGAAGATGAGATCGGGCTGTCCGCTCGCGCCCTCCGCTTCCCAGAGAACGTAGGCGCCGCGCTCCACTCCCGACGCCGCGGCGAGCTCGGAGCGATCGAAAACCGGAAGCTTCTGCCTCGTAAGCGCAAGCAAGACCGGGCCGCCGGTGCGCTCGAGCGCGACCTTCCACGCGTACACGGTCTCGTTGGCGTCGGCGGGCCTGACGAACCAGAGATCCGGAATCGCCCGCAGCGCCATGTAGTGCTCGATCGGCTGGTGCGTCGGGCCGTCCTCGCCGACACCGATCGAGTCGTGCGAGTAGACCCACAGTGCCGGCACGCGGCCGAGCGCCGAGAGCCGGATCGCCGGCCGCATGTAGTCGGAGAAGATCAGGAAGGTCGAGCCGTAGGGCTTGAACATGCCGCCGTGCAGAGCGATGCCGTTGACGATCCCGCCCATCGCATGTTCGCGAACGCCGAAGGCGATGTTGCGACCGGAGTGACTGGCCGCGAAGAGCCCGCCGCCCGCGAACTCCGTGCGCACCGACTCGGCCAGATCGGCGGAGCCGCCGATCATCGTCGGCGTATAGGGCTCGAGCGCCTGCATCACCTCGTGCCCGGCGTCGCGTGTCGCCATCTCCTTGCCGTCGCCGCTTTCGAACTCCGGCAGTGCCTGCTGCCAGCCGAGCTTTGGCTCGCCGCGCCAGGCGTGATCCCAATCTCCGCGCTCGTCTGGGAAGGCAACGCTCCAGCTCTCGAAGCTCTCGCGCCAGGTGGCCTCGAGCGCAGCGCCTCGCTCGAGCTGGCTCATGTGCGCGTAGACCTCCTCGGGAACGTAGAAATTCTTGTCGGGGTCGGCGCCGAGCGCGATCTTGGTGGCTCTCACTTCGTCGGCTCCGAGCGGCGCGCCGTGCGCCTTGGCCGTATCGACGAGGTGCGGGGCGCCGTAGGCGATGTGTGAGCGAACGACAATCATCGAGGGACACTGCCGCTCGCTCTTGGCGGACTCGATCGCCTGATCGAGCTCGTCGAGGTCGTTCGCGTNNCTGAAGGAGATCGAGGTGGCACCGTCGATCGTGATCTGGTTGGCGTCGTAGAAATAGATCAGTTTGCCGAGACCGAGCTGGCCGGCGATCGAGGCGGCCTCGCTGGTGATTCCCTCCATCAGATCGCCGTCGGAGCAGATCGTGTAGACGTTGTGATCGACGACCACGCGACCGGGCCGGTTGAAACGATCGCCGAGATAGCGCTCGGCGATGCCGAAACCGACCGCGTTGGCGAATCCCTGCCCGAGCGGACCGGTAGTCGTCTCGACACCGGAGGTGACGAAGTGCTCGGGGTGACCCGGCGTACGCGATCCCCACTGGCGGAACTGCTTCAGGTCGTCCAGGCTCAGGTCGTAGCCGCTCAGGTGCAGCGCCGCGTACTGGATCATGCAAGCATGGCCGGCCGAGAGCACGAAGCGGTCACGGTTCGGCCAGTCGGGGTTGGCGGGGTTGTGGCGCAGGTGCTTCGTGTAGAGCAGGTAAGCGAGCGGCGCCAGCGCCATGGCTGTGCCGGGATGGCCCGAGTTCGCCTTCTGCACGGCGTCCATCGCCAGGGTTCGAAAGGCGAGAATCGATTGTTGGCGGATGTCTGTATTAGTCACGATGCTCCTACGGTTTCTCTATACCCAGTAGTTAAACGATATGCATCAAGACCGCAGTGCAGAGCGGTTAGCGTCGTATAGAGCATATTTCGATAGGAATGTACGTCCGATGGGGTCGAGCCTTGGATGCCAGGAGCCTGTCTCGGAATGAAGACTCGCAGACTGGGTGTGATCGGTGAGTGCGAGGCTAGGCGATGGAGTGCTTCGTTTTGAGACGAGCTCCCGAGGCCGAAGGGTTGCGAAGGCGCGCTGGTAGTGCGGAAAACAGTTCTGCAGTCGCTGGCGCCGCGGATCGGTCGCCTCGGGCGTGCAGGCCGGTGAGACGCCCGAGCAGGCCGCGCGCCACGAGACGATCGAGGAGGCGGAGGCCAAGGAGCTGATCCGCCGGGGCGAGATCCGCGACGGCTTCTCGCTCACCGCGCTCCTCTGGACGTTCGCGTCCCTCTAGCAGCCGGTTGGGCGCAGCTTGGGCTGTGAGCCGAGCGCGATTCCGTACTGGCCTGCAAGCGCCCGCAGATCGTTCCGATAGACGATCATGTCCTGCCGCCTCCAGTCGCCGTGGGTCTGGCAGCGCCAGCCGGAGTAGAGCTCGCGGTGGTAGGGGCTCGAAAGGCTCTCGTTGTGCCCGATGACGTTCTGCAGCTTGATCTGGAACTTTTGGGTGAGCCAGAGGGTCAGCGCGAGCGAGGCTCGAAGCTGGCGGGGGTTGCGGAGAATCTGCGCATCGCTCGTGCCCACGTGCTCGATCCCGATCGCCGTGTAGTTCAGGCCAACCGTGTGCCGGCACATCGTCCCGAGCGAGACGAGCTGGTAGATCGTCCCGTCGGTATCGATGACGAAGTGAGCGCAGGTGCCCGGTAGCTCGTGCAGCTCGGAATCCGGGGTGTCGGAGACGAAGGTGTTGAAGGCGGAGCTGAAGCTCGACGACGCCGTGTAGTGCTCGACGATGACGTGCGGCTGTTGCAGGCGCCAGGTGTTGATCCCGTAGTGGCGCCTGGCGTAGGCGGCCATCTCGGCCTTTCTCTTCGCGCCGAACGGAATCGGCTTCCAGACGATGTGAGGCTTCGGAACGCTAGCGGCGGCGGTGAGCGCCGGTCTCGTGGTCAGACCCGAAGCCTGTGCAGCCGCGAAGAGCGCGAGAGTGAAGAAGGTCAGTAGGAAGATCCGGCGCATACGGGTAGAGCTTGCGTGTCGGGCGTGACCGAGACTACAGGTGCTTCCTGGTCCGGGACTCACGGTATCGGTAGCGCTGGACATCGCGCCACTCGCCCCGGGAAGCTCGTTGCCGGTCAGCGCGCATCCCTGAGCCCAGAGGCGACCGATTCTGATCTCACCCGATCGGGTCGAGCATCCAGGTCTCGACCTTGTCGAGGTATTCCGGGATCTGAGTTTCCAGCGCCGAGCGCTCAGGTGAACCATAGAAGGCGGCGTTGGCCTCGGAGAAGTTGTCGTGCCCGACGATCCAGACGAAGCGATCCTCGTCGCGGACGATCCAGGGCCCGATTACCGAGAAGCCGAAGCGGCGACTGATCGGAAGCACCTCCGAGCGCCACTTGGCAACCCAGTCGCTCATACGGCCTTCCTTCACCTGGTAGATCCGCAACTGATGCTGCACGGTCAGCTCCCTTCGAAGGTCGCGATCAGCGCCTCGGCCACGACCCTGATCGACTTGCCGGACAGCTGGCTCGCTTTTCGTAGCCGTGCGTAGGCGTCCTGCTCGTTCAGCTTCTCCTTCTCCATCAGTAAACCCTTCGCTCGTTCGACCAGCTTGCGTGCAGCCAGCGCCTCTACGAGCGATTCGGCCTCCTCGCGCAGCGCCTCCAGCTCGGCGTGACGGGCACGGGCGGTCTCGATCGCGGGCAGTAGATCGGCCTCGCGGAAGGGTTTGACGAGGTAGCCGAAAACCCCGGCCTCGACTGCCCGGGAGATCAGCTCTTTCTGCCCGTAGGCGGTGAGCATGACGATCGGTATCGACCGTTCTTCGAGGATGCGCCTGGCGGCCTCGATCCCGTCGAGGCGGGGCATCTTGACATCGAGAATCGCCAGATCGGGCTGTTCCTTGCGGGCGAGCTCGACCGCCTCGAGCCCGTCGCGGGCCTCGGCGCAGATCTCGAATCCGGCACGCTCTAAAAGCTCACGCAGATCGAGCCGGATGATCGTCTCGTCCTCGGCGATGAGAAGGCGCATGGTCCGCAAACACTAGAGCGGGAAGCTGACCTGTGCCCGCAGTCCGTTCTCGTTCAGCATCTCGAGCGTCCCTCGCAGCTCGTCGCGAACGAGCGCTCGCACGATCTCGAGACCGATTCCCTTGCCTTCGCCCGACATCCCGGGACCGTCGTCGGCGACCGTGAGGGCGACCTCTCCGTCGCGCTGAGAAAGCTCGATCGTCACGTTGTCGCCGCCGTGCTCGAAGGCGTTCTGAAGCAGCTCGGTGAAGACGAGCGCGAGCGCCGTCGCCTGGCTGCCCGGAAGCGAGATCTCCTCCAGCTGAGTCTCCACCGTCTTTCCCGAGCCGAGCCCCTGGACGATCGTGCTCCGCAACCGCTCGATCAGATCGGCCAGCTCGACGTCGTCGTCGCGGCGCTCGGTCAGCACTTCGTGAACCGCGGCGATGGCAAGGATGCGATTGACCGAATCGGCTAGCACCCGCTGAGCGTCGACGTCGCCGGAGCGAGCATGCAGCCGCAGCAGTGAGGCCACGGTCTGGAGATTGTTCTTGACGCGGTGGTGAATCTCCTGAGCGATCACGCCGCGCATGACCGCACGCCCGTGCTCGAGCGCCACGGCAGCGTGGTGGGCGATCGAACCGAGCAACGCTCGTTCCCCATCGGAGAAGGGCGTGTCCTTATCGCAGACGAGCTCTCCGACCTGGCGACGGCGCCAGCGCAGCGGGATTCTTTCGGAGTACTTGCCGCTTCGCCCTTCCGGCCAGGCGATGCGTCCGTCCTCGAGCACCACGGCCGCGCCGGTTGCCGCGACCGCCTGTACGGTCGTCTTGACGATCGCCTCCAGCGACTCCTCCACGTAGAGCGACTCCGACACCGCCTCGGAGATCCGCGCCAGCGCCTCGAGCTCTCGCACCCTGCTCTGCGCCTCCGCGTAGAGACGGGCGTGTTGGATCGACTGGGCAACCTGACCGGCAATGGCGACCAGAAGTTCGATCTCGGCGCGACTGAACTCGCGCGGGCGTCGGGTGCGCACGTTGAGTGCTCCTTCGAGTTTCTCGCGTGCCAAGATCGGGACGGCCAGAATCGACTCGTACTCACCCTCCGGCAGGTTCTTGAAGGCCTTGAAGCGTGGATCGCGGTTCGCGTGCTCGGCGATCATCAGCGGCTGGCGCTCGGCGGCCGAGGAGCCGGTCAGTCCCTCACCGATGCGCATGCGCGGCTTGCGCTCCTCTTCTCCCACCTGGGCGCCGTAGGTCGCGCGCAGGATGAGCTCGGCGCCGCGCTCGTCGTAGAGATAGACGAAGCAGGCATCGGTCTCGAGCGCTTCGGCGACCTTGCGTGCGATCAGTGCCATCACCTCCTGCAGATCGAGACTGGAGTTGACGGCCTCGGTCGTCTCGGTCAGCAGTCGCAGGTGTCGTTCCGACTCGTTCATCCGATCGATTCTACGGACCCATCCCGTCAGCGACGCGCGGTCGAAGGGATCACCCCGGGGGTGCCCGAGGCCTGGCGGGACAGGACTTAGACGCGCCGAAGCAGCAGGAGTTGCTCCGAACGACGCCGAAACTGAGCCAGACCGCAAGCGGAGACGACGGCTGCACCGGTCGCCAGCTTGTAAATTCCGTTCCCGGCAAGTCGGAAAGATTTGTTGAGTGAAGCGTCTCGATCTGACCACGACCAGCGGGTACCTCGTCGCCGACAAGGCCGGGCGCATCGTCGGCCGAGTCGAGTGCCCGATGTATGGGCGCGCTCTCGACATCGCGGACGCCCTCTCGGTACGAGGCAGTCGTCTCTCCAGGCGCCGTTGCGTCGTCCCGGCCGAGGCGATCGAGCAGATCGACGGCGGCGGCGGTATGATCGCGCTCCGCTTCGAGCGCGAGGCGATCCGGTCATTCCTCTAGCGCGGCCAGACCGGGCAGCCGGGCCGAGCGAAGCGACCACCACGAGCTTCACGACAGCGTCATCGGTAGCGGCGGAAACGACTGCCTTCTCACTGCGCGGTCCCCACATGCACCGCGGCGCAAGAGAGCGGGGGCCGCTCGGGCCCCCGCGAAACAATCAAGTCGTCAGTAAAAACCTTGGAGTCTATTTCGGTAGGGATGTGCGCCTTAGAGGGTCAAGCCGTGGATCGGCCGCCTCGGGTGTGCAGGCCTAGCGGAATGGGCTCTATAGAACCGACAGGTAGCGCTTGAACTCCCAGTCTGTCAGCTGGACTCGGTAGTCGTCCCACTCTTTCGTCTTGAGCTCGACGTAGTTGTCGAAGATGTGACCGCCCAGCGCCTTCTGCATCAGCTTCGAGTGAGAAAGCACCTCGATCGCCTCGCCCAGAGTCTCGGGCAGCGAGACGATGCCCCGCTGCTCACGCTCCTTCGGTGAGAGGTGGTAGAGGTTGGTCTCCATCGGCGCCGGAAGCTGGTAGTTGTTCTCGATTCCCTCGAGTCCGGCGTGCAGCAGGCAGGCGAAGGCAAGGTAAGGGTTACAGGCCGGATCGGGGCTGCGGAACTCCGCCCTGGTCGCGTTCTCGGACCCCGGCTTGTAGTACGGGATGCGGATCAGCGCCGAACGGTTTCGTTGCGACCAGGCGACGTAGACCGGTGCCTCGTATCCCGGCACCAGCCGCTTATAGGAGTTCACCCATTGGGCGAAGATCGCCGAGAGCTCGCGTGCGTGCTTGAGCTGGCCGGCGATGAAGCCCTTGGCCTCCTTCGAGAGAAGGTACTTGTCGGTGCTGTCGAAGAAGGCGTTCCGCTCACCGCGGAAGAGCGACTGGTGGATGTGCATACCCGAGCCGTTCTCACCGAAGATCGGCTTGGGCATGAAGGTCGCGTAGACACCGTTCTTGGCCGCGATTTCCTTCACGATCAGGCGGTAGGTGATGGTGGCGTCGGCCATCGCCATGGCGTTCGTGTAGCGCATGTCGATCTCGTGCTGAGAAGGGCCGACCTCGTGGTGCGAATACTCGATGCCGATGCCCATTCCTTCGAGCCCTCGAATCGTCTCGGCGCGCAGCTCGGTGGCGGCGTCTCTCGTTGTCTGCACGAAGTAGCCGCCTTCGTCGAGCGGTTCTGTCCCCTTCGAGTTCTTGAAGAGGAAGTACTCGAGCTCGGGGCCGACGTTGAAGGTGTCGAAGCCCATTGACGCCATCCGCTCGAGCGCGCGCCGCAGCACGTGGCGAGGATCGCCCTCGTAGGACTCGCCCAGCGGGGTCACGATGTCGCAGATCATGCGCACCGTTTTCGTCTCGCCTTCTCTCCAGGGCATGAGCGCGTAGGTCGTCGGGTCGGGAATGGCGACCATGTCAGATTCCTCGATTGCGTTGAAGCCGGTGATCGAAGAACCGTCGAAGCCCATCCCGTCGTCGAGTGCCTCCTCGAGCTGGCTGGGAGTAATGGCGAAGCTCTTGAGATGCCCCTCCAAATCGGTGAACCAGAGCAGGATCACCTGCACTCTGTCGGCCTGCACGCTCTCGAGAACGCGCTTACGATCGGCGGGATCCGAAGTTGCCCGATTCTTCGTCGTTACCTTGGCCACGTGACTCACTCCCTCCTTCGACTGCTTGAGCGAAACCCAGACACCGAGACTCTAGTCGTACCTCCGCGCCGGTCATCAGAAAAATCAGCCCCGACACCCTGAGCGCGACCCGATCCGGCTCGCCGAAAGGCCTCGCTCCCGCTCGGATTTGACAACCGGTTTCAATCCCGGCATCCTTGCGTGCAGACGAAACGCCGCCGAAGGCGTTCGTCGAGGCAACGGGGCCTCAGGACGTGATGCGTCTGGGCCCTTTTCTCGTTCTTGGGCTCGGAACCGGTCAGGTTCTGGGCCCTTTTTTGTTGGACCAACGAATGGGGAGGAAAAACCCAAATGGCGGACATGGACATCGAGCTCAAGCAGTACATCGAGCCCGGCCCGTCGGTCGCTCCGAAGGATGCTCTCGAGTTTGCGGAAGGGACCGATACCAAGATCGTAGACCTGAAGTTCGTCGACCTGTTGGGGCGCTGGCAGCACGTCTCCATGCCACTGAACGCCTTCGACGAGTCGGCGTTCGTAGAGGGACTCGGATTCGACGGCTCCTCGATCAGGGGCTGGCAGGCCATCGACGAGTCGGACATGCTGCTCGTCCCTGACCCGGCGACCGCGATCATCGATCCCTTCACCGCGGATTCGACGCTCTCGTTGATCTGCGACATTCGCGATCCGGTCACGGGCGGTCCCTACGACAAGGATCCGCGCTTCGTCGCCAAGCGAGCCGAGGAGTACCTGCGCTCAACCGGTGTGGCAGATACCGTCAACATCGGACCTGAGTGTGAGTTCTTCGTCTTCGACTCGGTTTCGTATGACCTCAAACCGCAGCGAACCGGTTATGAGATCGACTCCGAGGAAGCGCACTGGAACAGCGGCAAGCCCGGCCTGGGCTACCAGATCCGCGAGAAGGAGGGTTACTTCCCGCCCGCTCCGCACGACACGCTGCAGGATCTGCGCTCCGAGATGGTGCTGACGCTCGGAAGGCTCGGAATCGACTGCGAGTTCCACCACCACGAGGTCGCGAGCGCGGGTCAGTGCGAGATCAACATGCGCTTCGACTCGCTGCGCAAGATGGCCGATCAGGTCATGGTCTACAAGTACGTTGTCAAGAACGTGGCCCGGCGCGCCGGTAAGACGGCGACCTTCATGCCGAAGCCGCTCTTCGGCGACAACGGCTCGGGCATGCACGTGCACCAGTCGCTCTGGAAGGAAGGCACGCCGCTCTTTGCCGACAAGTCCGGCTATGCGGGGCTCTCGCAGCTCGCTCGCGGCTACATCGGCGGCCTGCTCAAGCACGCCTCGGCAATCCTCGCCTTCTGCGCTCCGACGACGAACAGCTACCGCCGCCTCGTGCCCGGTTACGAGGCTCCGGTCAACCTCGTCTACTCGCAGCGCAACCGCTCGGCCTGTATCCGCGTGCCGATGTACTCGGAATCGCCCAAGGCCAAGCGGCTCGAGTTCCGCCCGCCGGATGTCACGGCCAACCCCTACCTCGCCTTCTCGGCCATGCTGATGGCGGGCCTGGATGGAATCGAGAAAGGTCTCGACGCCGGCGAGCCGGCCGACTTCGACCTGTTCGAAGAGGTAACAGACATTCCGCAGGTACCCGGTTCGCTCGCCGAGGCACTCGACGCGCTCGAGGCCGACCACGAGTTCCTGCTCAAGGGCGGCGTATTCAGTGATGCCCTGATTCGCACCTGGATCGACTGGAAGAGAGAGAACGAGGTCGATTTCGTCCGGCTGCGCCCGCATCCGGCGGAGTTCGCTCTCTACTACGACGCTTAGGAGAAGAAGACCGAAAAGCTAGGGAGAGCCACACCGGCTCTCCCTAGCGGATCACCTAATTGAAATCAGGTTCTCCATCTCGATTCCCGGTGGCTATGAAACCGATTCGCATTCGCACATCGTCATCCCGGGCGCACCAGCGCCGGCGATGACTCGAGGAGCGCCGGCGGTTTTGAGCGAAACCGCTGCGCTTCCTATCCCGGACGAGGTTGTTCCGAGCGAGGGATAGGACTCCCCAGACAGACAAGGGCCCGACCAGACTCGGGCCCTTGTCGCCTCCTAACAACGTACAGGCCGGTGCCGGCGAGAGCTAGCGCTCGAGGTTCTTGACAAAGCGACGGGTCCAGTCGTCGCGCGCGTAACCGACGGCGCTCCAGAACTCGAGCGCCTCGGTCTCGGCTTTGATCGCGTGAAGATTGACGCGGATCGCGCCGTGTTCGCGCAGGCTGCGCTCGCTTTCAGCGACGAGCGTGCCGGCCAGTTCGTCCTCCTCCTCCACGACCAGCACGGCCTCCGGATCGTGCGCGTCCTCCGGTGCGGCAGAGCCGGACGAACACCCGGCTCACTCCGGCGAGAGCCGCGCCCTGGCGGCCGTGATCGCTTCCCTCACTGCGCCGGGGCCGGGAGCCACACGAGCCTTGACGCTGTCGGCGGCGGACGACGGCGGGACAAAGCTTCCCTCGCGCACCGAGCGGGCGATCTCGCCGTAGGCGTCACGAAAGGGAATTCCTTCGGTGACTAGCTTCTCGGCCGCGTCGGTGGCGAGGAGTTGCGGGTCGGAAACCGCCTCGACCATCCGCTCGCGCCTGAACTCGACGGTCGCCACAAGCACGGTAAGAGCGGCCAGTGCCCCGCGCAGATCGCGCCGAGCCGAGAAGACTGCCTCCTTGTCTTCCTGGAGATCGGTGTTGTAGGCGAGCGGCAGGCCCTTGAGAACCGCCAGGAGGCCGACGAGGCGCCCTGCCGAGGTTCCCGCCTTCCCACGCACCAGCTCGGCCACGTCCGGATTGAGCTTCTGCGGCATCATCGAAGAACCGGTGGCCGCCTCTTCGGGCAGGCGCAGAAAGCCGTACTCGGCGGTCGCCCAGAGACAGAGCTCGCTCGCCACGCGCGAGAGGTGCGAGAAGCAGGCGGCGACCGCGTACAGGTAGTCGAGCGCGAAGTCGCGATCGGCGACGGCGTCGAGCGAGTTGCGCATCTGGTTTGCCGGCGCGGGAAGCGGAAGTGTCGAGCCGGCGAGCGCGCCGGCGCCCAGCGGGCTGGGCTGCGCGCAGACCTTCGCCGCGGCAAAGCGAGTCAGATCGCGCTCGATCATCTCCACCCAGGCGAGCAAGTGGTGGCCGAGTGTCACCGGCTGGGCGCGCTGCATGTGCGTGTAGCCGGGCATCAGCGTCTCGGCCTCGGCGTCGGCGAGGTCGAGCAGCACGGTGGCGAGTCGCCGGATCCCCTCACTCGCCTCCTCGCTCGCGTCCTGCACGTAGAGCCGCATCGCCGCGACGACCTGATCGTTGCGCGAACGGCCGGCGTGGATCTTGCGCCCCAGCTCGCCGAGCAGCCGCTCGATCGCGGAATGGACATCCTCGTCGGCGTCGGTCACGCCGCCTTCGCGGGCGATTCGCTCGAGTGCCTCCGTTATCTGCACCAGCTCGTCATCGCTCAACAGCCCGGCACCGTGCAGGCGCACAGCGTGCTGCTTCGTGGCCGCGCAGTCGTAGGGAAGGAGCTCGCGATCGGGTGCGCGCAGAAACTCCGCCACCTCGGGCGCAAGTCCCTTTTCGACCCTGTCCGACCAGAGCGCCACGACTCTCCTAAGCGTTCTTTCTAGCCCGAGCCGCGACAGCCTCCGTCTCGAGCGAGAGAAGTGTGATCAGACCCTCCGCCGCGTCGTGCGGGAAGGTGTCGGACGCCCCGTAGGAGGCAAGCGTCTCGGCGTAGAGCGCATACTCCGAGCGCCGGCCGACGGCAACGGCCAGCCCGCCCTGCAAGCGCAACCGAACCTCGCCGGCGACCATCTTCTGCGTGTGATCGACGAAGGCGTCGATCGCCTCGCGCGCCGGCGTGAACCACCTGCCTTCGTAGACGATCTCCGTCCAGCGCACCTCGAGGAAGTGCTTGATCCTGAGCTCGTCCTTCGTCAGCACCAGCTCCTCGAGCGCCTTGTGGGCTTCGATCAGTGCGATCGCCGCAGGCGCCTCGTAGACCTCGCGGCTCTTGATACCGACGGCGCGGTTCTCGATCATGTCGATGCGGCCGATCCCGTAGGTGCCGGCCTCGGCGTTCATGCGGTGAATGATCTGGTAGAGCGGCAGCTTCTCGCCGTCGAGCGAAACCGGAACTCCGTTCTCGAAGCCGATCACGATCTCCTTGGGCGCCGGCGCCTTGGCCGGGTCGGAGGTGAGCCGGTAGGCGTCTTCGGGTGGCGCGTTCCAGGGATCCTCGAGGATTCCCGACTCGATCGCGCGACCGAAAACATTCTCGTCGATCGAGTACGGCGACTCCTTGGTGTTCGTGATTGGAATCCCGCGCTCCTGTGCGTAGACGATCTCATCCTCGCGCGTGCGCGCCTTGTCGCGCAGCGGCGCGATCACCTTCACGCCTGGGTAGTTGGCCTTGAAGGCGTAGTCGAAACGGAGCTGGTCGTTGCCCTTGCCAGTGCAACCGTGCACTAACGCCTCGGCCTCGTGCTCGACGGCGATCTCGGCGACGGCACCGGCGATCAGCGGCCGCGACAGAGCCGAGACGAGCGGGTAGCGGCCCTCGTAGAGTGCGTTCGTCTTGATCGCTTGGGCGACGATGCCCTCGACGAAGCGCTGCTTCAAGTCGAGGACGACGATCTCCTTGGCGCCGGCCACGTTTCCGCGCTCGATCGCCTGCTCGAGGTCGTACTCTTGGCCCACGTCGACCAGAACGGCGACGACGTCGTCGAAGCCGTAGTCCTCCTTCAGCCAGCAGATCGCACAGGTGGTGTCCAGGCCACCGGAATAACAAAGAACCGCAGTCCGACTCATCTCATCTCCTCGTCTCGTTCTCGATATCCATTCCGGTAAGAAACTCGCGGCGAAATTCCTCGCATAGCTCGGCGCCCGGCGTGCCCTCGCGAACCACGACCAGAATCGTGTTATCGCCGGCGAGTGTGGCCAGGACTTGCGGAAGATGCGCGTCGTCGATCTCCTGGGCGAGCGCACCGGCAAACCCGGGCGGCGTGGTCAGCACGACCAGGTTGCCGCTCGAGACGCAACCAAGTGCCCAGCGCTTGAAGGCTTCCGTGAGTTGAGTTCCGCGGCGATTGCCGTTCATCCCGGCGGCCGGCGCGTAGACGAGCCGCCCGCTCTCACCCCGCACCTTGACCAGTCCGAGCTCGTTGATGTCGCGCGACACCGTCGTTTGCACAACCTCGTGGTTGAGCTCGCGAAGTGCCTGTGCAAGCTCCTCCTGCGTGGCGATCTCGCGCTCGTGCACGAGGCGCAGGATCAGTGCGTGGCGATCGCTTCTGTTCATGCCAGAACTTCTTTGAGAGTCGCGAGCGCTTGATCGACCAGACTGGCCGAAACGGTGAGAGGCGGAGTCAGCCGGATCGCGCTCGCGCCGCAGGTGGTGACGAGCAGCTTACGCTCGAGCGCTGCGGCTGCGACTTCGGCCGCAGAGCCTTCGACTTCGGCGCCGATCAGCAGGCCGGCGCCGCGCACGTCACGGACGGCGGGAAGCTCGCGCAGTCCGGTCGCCAGGCGCTCACCCATCGTCGAGACGCTGGTCAGCAGCTCTTCGTCGATCGCGTCCAGCACAGCGCAGGCGGCGGCACAGGCGACGGGGTTACCGCCGAAGGTCGACGCGTGATCGCCGGGCTCAAAGCCGCGAATCGCGTTGTCGGCCACCAGTAGCGCTCCGATCGGGAGGCCGTTGGCGAGCCCCTTGGCGAGAGTGACCAGGTCCGGCCGCACACCCACGCGCTCGAAGGCGAAGAAGGAGCCCGTCCGGCCGACGCCTGTCTGAACTTCGTCGAAGCAGAGCAGCGCTCCGAGCTCGTCGGCGAGCGAGCGGGCCGCACGCAGGAACTCGGCCTCGGCCGGATGCACGCCGCCCTCGCCCTGAATCGGTTCCATGATGATCAGCCCGGTATCGGCAAGCGCGGCGGCGCGGAGCGATAGCGAGTTGTTCAGAAAGGCGAAACTGACCTGCCCGAGCAGAGGCGCGAAGGCCTCGCGCTTGGCCGTTTGTCCGGTGATCGAGAGGGCGCCCATCGTGCGACCGTGGAAGGAGCCCTCGAGTGCAACGACGCCTGCCTTGCCGGTCGCCTTGCGCGCGTACTTGATCGCAGCCTCAATCGCCTCGGCTCCCGAGTTGCAGAAGAAAGTCCGAGCTCCGTCGAAGCGCTCGGAAAGCTTCTTGGCCAGCTCCATCATCGGGACCGTCCAGTAGAGGTTGGAGACGTGCCAGAGCCTGTCGAGCTGCTCGTGTGCGGCGCGGGTCGAGGCTGGATGGCGATGCCCGAGCCCGATTACCGCGATCCCGCTGGCGAAGTCGAGATAGCGCTCGCCGTTGTCGTCGATCAGCCAGCAGCCGTCACCCTCGACGAAGGTCACCGGGGCGCGCGCATAGGTCGGGAGTAGATGGGCTTCGAGCAACTTGTTCACGCGATCACCGCCGTCTCGCCGATCTCGGCCACGACTCCCCGTCGAGCCGCATGCACCGCGGCCGTGAGCTTGGGAATGATCCCGCCCCGCAGCTCGCCGCTTGCAAGCAGTTGCTCGGCCTCGTCGGCGTGGATCGAGGCGACGATCTCGGCGCCGATCAGAAGTCCGGGTACGTCGGTGACGAAGTGAACGCGCTCGGCTCCGATCCCGACCGCGAGCATCGCCGCCGTCTCGTCGGCGTTGACGTTGAGCGGCCCACGAGCGAGCGGGGCAACCACAGGCACCTGCCCGGCACCGAGTGCCTCGACGACCGCGAGTGGAGTGCTCGGCAGCGGATTCCCGACCAGCCCCAGCTCGAGTACCTGCTCGGCCTCGAGCCCGATCTCGTCGCCCATCAAACCGACTGCGGAAGGGCCCAGAGCTTCGACCAGGTCGCTATTCACCTGCTCGAGCACCTCGCGCACCACGGCAAGAGCCTCGGCCGTCGTCACGCGACGCCCATCCACGAACACAACCTCTATCCCCCGCCGCGCCATCTCGAGCGAGATCTGAGGCCCGGCGCCGTGCACGATGCAGACCTCGTGCCCTTGCTCTGCGAGCGCAAGTGGATAGGAAACGGCATCGCGGGCTACGGCGCCACCCAACTTGACCACGATCCGCGTCATGTCGTGTACTCCGCGTTCAGCCTCACGTATTCGTAGGAGAGATCGGAAGCCAGGTAGCTGGCCTCGCCTTCACCGAGGCCGAGATCGAGCGCGATCACGCAGCTCGGCCCCTCCATAGCCGGGGCGACGTCGATGTGGGCACCGTCCACCAGCACTTCGGTTCCGTTGAAGGCGAGTGTCACCTTGCTCGGGTCGAGCTCGGCGTAGCCGCCGTTCCAGGGCGCTGAGCCTGCTGCCATCATCACTCGGCCCCAGTTGGGGTCGTGACCGAAGGCCGCCGTCTTGACGAGCGGCGAGGAGGCGATGCGAGCCGCGATCGCCGCCGCCTGTGCCTCGCTGACGGCGCCGCGCACGTCCACTTCGAGCAGAACCGTGAATCCTTCAGCGTCCTTGACGATCTGCTCGGCCAGCTCGTGGCAGACCTGCCCCAGCAGCCGCTCGAACTCGCGATCGCCGGCTTCGCTGCGCTCGATCTCGGCGGCTCCGTTTGCAAGCAGAATCACCGTGTCGTTCGTGGAGCAGTCGCCATCGACCGAGATGCGATTGAAGCTTCGCTCCACCACCGGGCGCAGGAACTTCTCCGCCTCACCCTCTTCGAGGGGATAGTCGGTGGTGACGATCGCCAACATCGTCGCCAGCTTGGGATGGATCATGGCGGCGCCTTTGGCCATGCCGCCGACGCAGAACCCCGCGCCAGAAGCGCTTGCCTGTTTGGGGCGCGTGTCGGTGGTCATGATCGCCTCGGCCGCCGCTTCGCCTCCTGTCTCGGAGAGAGCCGACGCCGCCTCGCTGAGGCCGGGCAACATCTTGTTGAGCGGCAGCCTGACCCCGATCACTCCGGTCGAGCAGAGCAAGATCTCTTCGGCCTCGAGCTCGAGTAGGCGACCGGCCTCTGCGGCGGTTGCGAGTGCGTCCAGCTCGCCCCGCTCGCCGGTGGCGGCGTTGGCGCAACCCGAGTTGAGGACGATCGCCTGCGGCTGGGTCTGCGCGAGATGCCGACGCGAGACGACCACTGGCGCCGCCTGGACGCGGTTCTCGGTGAACATCGCAGCGCCCACCGCCCTCGTGGTCGAGCGCACGAGTGCGAGGTCGAGACCATCGGTCTTCATCCCGCAGCGGATGCCGCTGGCGACGAAACCTCTCGCGGC
>PMZQ01000108.1:20985-22602 GCA_003170155.1 Actinomycetota bacterium
CGCCCGATCTCGGGCGCGACTCCCTCGGGCAGCAAGCTCACCAGCGGCGCCTCGGCGTAGGCCGCTTCCAGCTGCGCCCGTGCCGAGCCGGCATCGATCCCACGCACATAACAGGTGCAGATGAGCCCGCGCCGGAGCGGCAGCAGGTGGGGAACGAAAGTGGGGACAAAGCCGAGCAAGAGCGCCATCTCGGGCGCGTGCTGATGCGAGCCCACCTTGTAAGGAGAGACGTTCTCGAGCACGGCGCCGGCGTGCAGCGCGGGCTTGAGACTGCGACCGGCGCCGGTCGTACCGCTCTTGCCGTCCACGACCACGGTCTCGGGATCGACCGCGTCCTTGAGCGGGCCCAACGCCAGCAGCGTCGCCGTCACGTAGCAGCCCGGGTTGGCGATCAGGCGCCCGCTGGGCGGCGAGAGCTCGGGTTGAGCGAAGCACCAGTCGTCGAGCTCGCCGGGCTTCGGATGGACGAAGCCGTACCAGCGCTCATAGGCGGAGGCATCCTTCAACCGATGCGCACCGGATAGATCGACAACGGTCGCTCCCGGCGGCGGCTCGACAGCGGCCGCCCGCTCGTTCTCCAGACAGAGAAAGACGAGCTCGGCGCCGCTCGCCAGTGCCTGCTCGTTGCTCACCAGCTCGAGCCCGGCAACCGGCGAGCGGAGGACACGGGGATCGAGTACGGCCGCGGGCTTACCGGCGAAGGTGTCGGAGCCGAGCGCAACGAGCTCCAGCTCGGGATGGAGGAGAACGCGGTCGAGCGTCTCCTGGCCGGTGTAGCCGGCGGTACCGACTATCGCAGTCGAGATCATTCGCGTATTATGCAGGTTCTC
This sequence comes from Actinomycetota bacterium, assembly GCA_003170155.1. Lineage (GTDB taxonomy): Bacteria > Actinomycetota > Thermoleophilia > Gaiellales > Gaiellaceae > Fen-549. The sequence goes on from PMZQ01000108.1 coordinate 21,816, forward strand.
GCGTATCATGCAAACTCCTATGCGATATGCAACCTTAGTTCTGGAGGACGGAACCACCTACGAGGGACGCGCTGTCGGCGCTCCGGGCATCAGTGCCGGCGAAGCCTGTTTCACGACGGCCATGGCGGGCTACGAAGAGGCCGTCACCGATCCTAGCTATGCAGCTCAGGTACTCGCTTTCAGCTATCCGTTGATCGGCAACTATGGCGTCGACCAGGCACGGGTGGAGTCGGGATTCGTCCAGTGCGCGGGCGTCGTCATGCGCCGGGCGCGGCCCGAGTTCTCAACCTGGTTGGCGTCCCAGGGTGCCGTGGCGATCGATGACATCGATACCCGAGCGCTCGTGCGACGCATCCGCGAGGGCGGCGTCATGCGCTGCGCTCTCGGCGAGGCGTCGGCCGACGAGTTGCTCGAGCGGGCGCTCGCGGAGCCGCACATCGACGTGGACAAGATGGCGGCGGGTGAAGTCATCCGCCCGCCTNNGCCCGCCTCTGGCCTACGACGTCTGCGCCCACGAGCCGGCAATGCACGGCAAAGGTCCGCGCTGCGTGGTGATGGACTTCGGCTGCAAGCGCTCGATCGTGCGACGACTGGTCGAGAGCGGGCTCGAGGTCGTTCTCGTCCCCGGGTACTGGGGGGCCGAGGCGATTCTCGAACTGGAGCCGCGTGCATTGCTGGTCGGTAACGGCCCCGGCGACCCTGCCCAGCTGCACGGCGCGATCGAGACCGTGCGCTCGTTGCTCGGACAGCTGCCGGTGTTCGGTATCTGCCTCGGCCACCAGCTGCT
>PMZQ01000115.1 GCA_003170155.1 Actinomycetota bacterium
GGTTTCGCCGGCACTGCGCTCGCGGGCGCGCTGATCCTCGCCACCGGCTGGAATCGCTTCGATCCGATCGCCAGCCTCGGTGTCGCATGCCTCTGTTTCATCTCCGCCTTCTCGCTCATCAAGGAGTCGCTGCGGATCGTGCTCGAGGGCGCGCCCGGCCACATAGATCCCGAGACGGTCGGTCACCTGCTCGTCTCCGACGCCGAGGTGGTGGAGGTTCACGACCTGCACATCTGGACGGTCACGAGTGGCTTCCCTGCACTCTCGGCGCACGTTCTCGTCGGGCAGGAGTCGGACTGCCATGCCGTTCGCGTGCGCCTTGCCGGCGCGCTCGGCGAGCGATTCGGCATCGACCACACGACGCTCCAGGTCGACCACGTCTCTGGCGCCGCACACTCGCTCGGGCTCGGTACCGCCGTGCCTCGGAAGCGACCGCTCGAGCCTCGCTAAAAGCCTATTCCACTATCTCTACCCGAAGAGGCTCTAAGCTCCGACTCGATGGACATGAACGCGTCGATCGACGAGACTCGCGCAGTACTCGTCGGTGTGGGTCTCCGCGTGGAGGGTATGAGACGGCTATGGCGGTGACGATTCTTGACGGTTCGACCTTCTGTATCTCCGACGACGAGGGCAACATCGCGGGCAGCACCAGCGGCTTTTTCGCCAGCGACACCCGCTTCCTCTCACTGCTCAGGTTGACGATCAACGGAGAGCCGCCCCTGCGTCTCTCCTCGGGCCGCGTCGAGTACTTCTCAGCCGCCTTCTATCTGCGTAACCCGCTCGCGGGCGGGCTACCCCAGGATGCCCTCACCATCGCCCGCCACCGTTTCGTCGGCGACAACATGCAGGAGACGATCGTGGTCGAGAACGAGACCATGAGCCCACTTTCCTTTGAGCTCGCGCTCGACATCGGCACCGACTTCGCCGACATCATGAGCGTCAAGGAGCACGACTTCACACTCGGGAACCCCACCGAGGCGCCGCCTCTACCGCCGCTCGCCGACTGTCGCATCGACGAAGGACAGAGAGAGCTCGTCTTCTCCGACAGCGGCCAGGGGAACGAGCAGACGCGAACCCAGGTCATCCTCTCCAAGCCGGGAGAATGCGGGCGCTCACGCGCGTGCTATCGCCTCGAGCTGGCACCGCGGGCGCGCTGGGACGTGCAGATCGACATCGTTCCCTCGCTCGAGGGCGAGGTCACATCGCCGAGCTTGATCGAGCGCCACTTCGGTGAGGAGCGCCAGCGGGTGTCGGACGCCCTCTCGGCCTGGAAGATGAGTGTGCCTCAGCTGCGCGCGAGCTGGGGTCAGCTGCATAACGCGATCGATCAGTCGGTGTCGGATCTGGCCGCGTTGAGGCTGCGCGGCGGCAACACCGGCATCGCACGCCTGCCCGCCGCCGGGATGCCCTGGTTCATGACCGTTTTCGGCCGGGACACCCTCATCACCTGTCTGCAGACGCTCCTGCTCGGGCCCGAGCTGGCGCGAAGCGCGCTCGAGGTGCTGGGCGAGCTGCAGGCGACCGGAGACGATCCCAGCATCGACGCCGAGCCCGGAAAGATCGTGCATGAGATCAGGCACGGCAAGACCGCTCGGCGCTGGTTCCCCGCCTACTACGGCACCGTCGATGCCACGCCTCTTTACCTGATCCTGCTCTCGGAGGTCTGGCGCTGGACCGACGATGCGGCACTTGTGCGCTCACTCAAGGGGCCGGCGATGCGCGCGCTGAATTGGGTCGAGCAGTTCGGAGATCTCGACGGCGATGGCTTCATCGAGTACCAAAAGCGCTCCGAGCGTGGGCTCGACAACCAGTCCTGGAAGGACTCCGGCGATTCTCAGCGCTTCGCGGACGGGCGCCTGGCCGAGACGCCGATAGCCCCCTGTGAGGTGCAGGGCTACGTCTACGACGCCAAGCTGCGCTGTGCCGAGCTGGCCCGGGCGGTCTGGCGCGACCGCGAGCTGGCAGAGAAGCTCGAGCGCGAGGCTGCTGAACTGGCGCTACGCTTCGACGAGGCCTTCTGGATCGAGGAGAGAGGCGGCTATTACGCGCTCGGTCTCGATCGTGACAAGCGCCCGATCGACTCCCTCTGCTCGAACATCGGGCACCTGCTCTGGTCGGGCATCGTGCCGCCGCACCGGGTGGATGCGCTCGTCGATCGTTTGATGGGAGAGGATCTCTGGTCGGGCTGGGGCATCCGCACGATGTCAGCCGCGGACGCGGCCTACAACCCTCTCAGCTACCACAATGGCAGCGTCTGGCCGCACGACAACTCCCTCTGCGCCTGGGGCCTGGCGAAGTACGGACGCTGGCCCGAGGCCCAGCGGATCATCCATCGCATGCTCGGTGCCGCCGAGCACTTCGAATACCAGCTGCCGGAGGTGTTCTCGGGCCTGCTCAGAACCGAGACGCCGTTTCCGATTGCCTATCCAACCTCGGCTCGTCCGCAGGCTTGGGCGGCCGCCACTCCGGTTCTGCTGCTGCAGGTTCTGCTCGGACTTCAGCCCGATCTCCGCCGGCACGTGCTGACGTCGTCCGCACCCGAGGCGATCCCGACCTGGGTCGGTGACGTCCGGCTTTCAGGCGTGCACGCCTTCGATCGCCTCTGGGATATCCGCCTCGCCGGCGGCCACGTGACCATCGAGGAGCTCTGACATGTCTCTAAGAATCGCTGTTCTCTCTCCCGTCTGGTTTCGCGTTCCCCCCGACGGTTACGGCGGGATCGAGTGCGTCGTCTCGCTCCTGGCTGACTCGCTGGTCGAGGCTGGCCACGACGTGACGCTTTTCGCCTCCGGCGACTCGCTCACGAAGGCGAAGCTGGTCTCGGTCTATGAAAAGGCGCCGAGCCTGCAGATCGGGCGCTCGGTGCCCGAGATGCACCATGCCCTTGCCTGCTTCGAGCGCGCCGAAGAGTTCGACGTCATCAACGATCATTCCGGTCTGCCCGCCGCCGCCTTCGGCGGATTGGTCGAGACACCGACTCTCCACACCATGCACGGCCCGCTCGACGGCCCGATCGCGCCCATGGTCTACGAGCAGATCGCTCGCGTGGCGCCCGGAGTCGGGTTCATCTCGATCTCGATGAACCAGCGCAAGCCGAAACCCAACCTCCCTTGGGTCGCCAACTGCCCGAATGCGCTTGATCTCTCGGTCTACCCCTGCCAGCCGCACAAAGGCGACTACCTGTTCTTCCTCGGGCGGATGAGTCCGGACAAGGGCGCTCACCGCGCCATAGCGATCGCGAAGGAGACCGGTTTACCGCTTAAGATCGCGGGCAAGATGCAGGATCCCGAGGAGAAGGACTATTTCCGGGAGCTGGTCGAGCCGCATCTCGGCGAGCAGATCGAGTACCTGGGCGAGGTCAACCACGGCGAGAAGGTCGAGCTGCTTCAGAACGCTCGCCTGACTCTCTTCCCGATCGAGTGGGAGGAGCCGTTCGGGCTGGTGCCGATCGAGTCGATGGCCTGCGGCACTCCCGTTCTCGCCACCGGCTTCGGCGCCGTCCCCGAGGTGATCACAAACGGAGTGGGCGGCATCATCGTGGACGACTACCGCGAGATGCCCGGACTGATCGACGAGGCGTCCGCGATCGACCCCTGGGTCTGCCGGCGTTATGTCGAGGAGCACTTCGTGCCCGAGCGGATGGTGGTCGACTACGTCGCCGCCTACGAGGAAGCTATCGCCCGCTCGAAGAAGAAGGCGAGGGGTTGAGCCTGCTCGGAAGACTCGGCTCTGATCCCGGAACCAGCCGTCAGCTCGGCGCCGCTGCCGTGCTCCAGTAGCGCTTGAGCCCGAGGTACGAGTGCCTGAGCAGATCGGTGAGCTCGGAGAACCTGGCGGTCTGGGAATCGATATCGCGGCTCGCCTCGTCGGCGAACTCTCTGGCACTGACGCCGCGGCGAACGATCTCGGCCCAGAGCATCAGCCGGTGCCGGAAGATCTTCAGGTGCTCCTCGGGCTCTTCCACCAGCCCGAAATGCGGTAGCGCCAGCGTGTCGGGAACGCGTCGCTCGATCTCGTCCAGGCTTGTGTGCCAGGCCTCGAGATCGACGTCGGGCGGGGGAGTCGCCGGCAGGATGTAGTCGCTCGGCGGCCAGCGCACGCCGACAGAATCGCCCGCGAACAGCGTCCCTTCTGCGTCCATGTAGCAGACGTGGTGAACCGCGTGCCCCGGCGTCGGAAAGCACTCGAGGCCGAGAACGCGCCTGCCGACCAGCTCGATGTTCTCGGCCGGGACCGGTGTAACGGGACCCCAGAGCAGATCGAACATGTCGCCGTAGAGACGCCGGGCACTACGCTCGAGCCGCTCGGGATCGATCATGTGCGGAGCGCCCTGCTCGGAGACGTGCACCTTGATACGCGGATTAGCCGCGACGAGCGCTCCGGCGGCACCGGCGTGGTCGAAGTGGATGTGAGTAAGGAGTAGGTGGCGCAGATCGGCGACTCCGAGGTCGAGCTCGCCGAGTCTCTTCTCGAGCACGGGCAGTGTCGTAGCCGGTCCGCAATCGACCAGCGTAAGACCGTCGTCAAGGTCGAGCAGATAGGTACCGACAAGCTGCTCTTCGCCGAGAAAATGGAGGTCGAGGAGCTCCGGCATACCCTCGATCGTAGTGACTGCTCGCGCTCTTCTTCACGTTAACCGACGCTGAGCGCCGAGCGAGTCTCCAGAATGGAGCCATCGAATTCATTGAGTTCGCAATCTCGCGGCTACCACCCCCGCCGGCGCGTGTGCGGGTGTGGGGCGTACCAGATCTGGTCGGCGTCGCCTACTCGGCCGGCTATGACGTGGCGCTCGAGCCTCCGTACCACGCCGCCGTGATCGAGGACGCTCTCAGAGTCGGCTTCGACCCGATCAAGGCGATCGACGAGGTTTTCACGGGAGCGCTGCCGCCGGCGGTTCTGATC
>PMZQ01000082.1 GCA_003170155.1 Actinomycetota bacterium
GCCAAGTTCGGCTGGTGGCACGGAGCGCAGGCGCTCGAGGCTCTGATTGCGGTCGACAAACGAGTCGAGACGTTCTGGGGTATTGGCTCGAAGAGCGAGGCCGAGGCGCGAGCGGCGCTCGAGTTCGTGCGGGCGCACGGCGGCTGAGAGACCGCCGCTGCTGAGCTGGCACCGTCTGCGAATCTAGGGCTTGCCGACACGACGGTAGACGGATCGAGCCGGGCGCCATCTTTCGTTGCACTCGCACTGGATCGCGCGCCGCCGCGAATGCCCGCTACCCGCAGCAGCCCGGTAAGTTCCTGGGCCTCGCGGTCCGAACCCATGCGCATAGAGCCTATTTCGGTAGGAATGTGCGTTCGAGGGGGTCAAGCCGTGGATGTCAGCGGCCGGAGAACTGCGAAGGCGCACTGGTAGTGCGGATAGCAGTTTTACGGTCTCTGGCGCCGCGGATCGGCCGTCTCGGGCGTACAGGCCTAGTGGAATAGGCTCTTAACCGACTGGGAGTGTGGTGCTGGACGGAACCTCGTCGAAGAGCATTGTGGTCTCCATGCCGTCGATCACCGGGTACCACGGTGGGAACAGGTACTTGAGAGCGGAGAAGGTGGAGCTGTACGAACCGTCGTCGGACGCGTAGGTGCGGTTGTCGAAATCGGTCGCGCAGCCCGCCGTCTGAGCCGTCGTCGAGCCTATGAATATCAGCGTAGAGCCGCTGGCCCGGTTCGTCGAGCACGACGCAGCGGACGACCAGGTGCCCGTCTCGGCGATCGTGGCTGCGCGCCACTCGAATGGTGCGGTTGGTGTCCCATCAGGGGACCACGTGGCCATCCAGACGTCGCTGTTGGCGATCAGTCCGAGTACGTCGTCGTTCGGGCCCCCACCGTGCGCCGGGTCGGAGTTGTAGTAGATGTCTCCGCCGATTACCACGTCGGCATTCGTGGCGAGAGTCACGCGACCGTTGACCGTGCTCGAGCCGTCGCTGGAGTATCCACTAATAGGGTCAGGCCAGGAAACGATTGCGTCCTGGCCAGTGTAGAAGGCGCCGTTCGACGGAATCGGCCCGTTGTAAGCGGGAACGGGGCCGGGTAGCCCGCCCGAGACGATGGAGACGGTCTCGCCGGTGGAGTGAGTTATTCCCGAGCCGCAGTTGCTCGAACTGGTGCACTTTACGCCGGTGAACGAGTTGCCCGACGTGCCCGAGTAAGTGACCGTATCGATCCTGCCGCCGCTAGTGGGGCCGATGTAAATTGTGCCGGAGTTGGGGAAGGAGNNCTAGTTTGCGGAGTCGAGCTGTTGATGCACCTCCACACCTGAACGGTTCCGCTCTGAGTGAAGTTGAAGCGCCAGGCGCTTGCGCTCGAATCTTCGAAATCCGTCGAAGGACTGTTCGTTGCGGCCGCGCGTTTGGTGTCGGTCAACGAGTAGGCGAAGTAGGTGTTGTTGGAGAGATTGCCGGTAGGGAAGATCGGGCTCGTGACGACCGTGCGGATACTCGGGTTCGTGGAAGGGGTATAGATCGTCGCTCCGTTCCTAAGGTCCGGCGAGCCGGTCACGCCCACCTCCGACTCCAGATTTCCATACGCGACACCGCTGTGATTGATAGTCCCGGCGGCGTAGATCGTCCCGTAGGTTGTGGCGTCGTCTCCGTAAGAGACGTTACCGGGCCACATGAACTGGAAGTCGGCCGGAGTCGTTCTCCTCGCGCGCACCTCGATCGATCGCTGAGAAACGCCTGTCGTGGAGCTCGTGTCGCAGGTCGTCCCGCCCGAGACGAGCTTGCACCCGGTGGACAGGATCGTGACGTAGTCTGTCCCGAGCGTGGGGCTCGGCGGTGTGATCATCAGGTCGTAGGCGTAACCTTTCAGAACGGTCGAGTTGCCGTACGTATTGCCGGTTCCCGTGTACCAGGTGTCCTTGTTGTTCGGGGCGCTGGCGGTATATCCCCAGTGGGTGCCGGTCGTCCAGGCCTGACCGGGGCCGACGACCAGGGACCCGAAACCGGTGCAGACCCCGTTGGCATAGGTCGTGCACGACGTCCGCGTCGCTTCGCCGTTGGCCACGAAGTGGTCGTAGTACTGAGGATCGTCGAGCAGCTTGGCGATGTAGTCGTTGATGCCGGCTTCGGCCGCCTGATAGACGGCGTCCGACTTGACCGCGGCTGCGGAGCGACTGGACTCCGAGGTGACTTGATCGATCAAGGCGACCGAGAGGATCGTGAGGACCGAGATCATGCAGACGACCGTGGCCAACGCTATTCCGTCCTCGCGTGCGAAGAATCGCTTCAGCTTTCTCATGACGCATTCCACCTCAAGGTTGCGACTGCCCCGTAGTAGTAATCCGGGCTCGACGGGTTGGCTGCGATCCCCACGTTCACGATCACGGTCTTGACGTTTGCGACCGCGGTGGGAGTAGAGCACGCCCAGGTAATCGGCAGGGGCGAAGTCGGGGAATTGGTCGTATCGAGCGCCATATCGCGCGGAGTCTGGGTGCAGTACTTGAAGACGGGGATGCTGGTGGGATTTTGAAGCGAGCTGACGAGCGTCCAGATGGGTCCGGTATCGGCGCTGATTCCTGCCCAGGGTGGCCCGGTCGTACTCGTGTTCGTGCTCGTGGTCACTTGGCGCATCAAACTCGTGCCGCTCACCCAGTACTTGATTCGGCGCATATGGAAGGGGTTCAAGCGGTCAGGCGAGTAGAAGATCATCTGCGTCGCCGTCGGCATCGACACGAACGGAACGTTGGTCGCGTCTCCGGGGGACGCATCGCGAACGTCGCTCACGAGTTGATTGAGAGCGGCGCGCGCCTCGGTCTGATCGATGTTTTGGGCTTGCACCTGCGAGCTTCGATTGACGACAGCACCGAAAGTCGTTTCGAACATGGCCGAGGTGATTCCGATCAAGACCATGACCACGAGCAGTTCGATCAGCGTGAACCCGCCTTCGCGCTCGATCGCTGCCCAGCGGTGGCGAAACGCAGACATGTCACTCATTTGATCGTCACCCCGAGGGAGGAGCACGAATTCGTTGTCCAATCCTGATTGCTCAAGGGGGTTCCGTTCAATGTGTTAAGTGGTCCGCTTCGCGCGTAGACGTTGTAGCCTTTCTGCGCCGGGACGTAGAAGGTGTAAGCCCCGCTGCTATTGGTCGTTCCGGTGAAGTAGATGTTGGGAGAGCTCACCCAGTTGCTGACGTCTACGCGGGCGTTCGCCACTGTGCTGCCGCTCCCGTTCTTCACGGTTACCTTGCACGATTTCGTCGCTGTCGGTGAAGACGGAAGGGTCATCGAGAAGGTCTTGCTGAGGGTGCTCGGATAACCGTCGGACTGACTGAGCTGAGCGTGGGCTTCGGCGAAGTAGCAGTTGGTCGTGCAATTCTGCGGTGTTCTCACGCCCAGCTCGTAGGCGACGCTGGGAATGAGCGGCTCGCTACCGAGATCGTCTGCGAGTGTGGTTGTTTGGGTCACGTTTAGGTAGCAACTGGTCGAAGCAGCGTTGGACTGTAGGAACTCGTCGGCGCTGCGGAGGAGCGAGGACGAGGAGGAGAGATTCTCGCCGACCTCCACGTTCGCAGTGCCGGTGTATTGACTTCCGTCCGCGTTGAGGATCTGGATGCAGAAGGTCACCGGCTGGTACAGGTAGATCGTCGTCGTCACCGTTTGGCTAGGAGCGACCTGGACGTGCGCGGCGGTCGCGGCCAGGGTGGGGCTGGGTGCGGAGGGAGGGAGGTCTTCCCTGAGCGTCTGGTAGTTGGACAGGCCTGCCGCGATGTCGTAGTAGGAGGTGTTGCCCGAGGTTGGATTAGGCGTCAGCGCCGGGAAGGTGACCAGCCCTGTCTCGTCGGTCACGTCGCTCGTATTCTCGGGTCCGTCGAGCAGGCTCACGGCGACGTTCTGAAGCGCCGTCTTGAGCGCGTAGTCCTGAGTGTTGACGTTGATGATCGCGTTGTTGACGCCACCGTAGGGAGCACGTGTGGAGGACGACAGGTAGGTGTAGACCCTCGCGAGCTGCTTGTTGTCGGTGTTGCGGGTGACGGTGACCCTGATCTGCTTGTAGTTCGCGTAGGTGACAAAGCTGCTAGCGATCGGGTCGTTAACCCACCTGATGCGGGTCACGAGCGTGTACCAGAGTCCGGTCACCGCCTTCTGCTGGGTGGCCACGATAACGCCCGGCGGGTTGCCCCCCACAATGCCGACGTTCGAGTAGGCGAGCTGGCGGACGTACTCGACTTCCTGCTGCGCGAGCTCCAGCGCGACGCTTCGCTGCCGGGATAGCCCGTCGGCCGCTGTGGCCGAGGTGAGCACGCCGATGAGCGCGGTACTGGCGATGCCGAAGATGGAGATCGCTACCACCGTCTCGATCAGGGTCACACCAACCTCACGCCGAACGGCGCGAAGCAGCCTACGCGTGATGCACTTGATCCAGTCCACCTGAATGTTCCTTTCGGCAGAAACGTCCAAAAACTGTGTCCCCCGTATTCGCTATACGGCCTGACGCTTTGGGTTTACGCCTGTGGGCGACGATTCTGCCGTAAACGGGCCTCGGAAGGGGTGCCGAAAGCAAAGGCGAAGGGGCAGGAGTTAGCCTTCGCACGAGCGATTCGAAAGCGAGCACGGCGATCCATCAATCGACACCCGAGCTGGAGTTCCGCGACCGATGAGCGCGGTTGCCGCGCTTTTCGCCTTCCTGCCGGGTCTGGCCCTGGGCAGCTTCCTGAACGTCGTCGCCGCGCGCGTGCCTCGGCGCGAGTCGATTGTGAGCCCGGGCTCGCACTGCATGAGCTGCGATCATGAGATCGCCTGGTACGACAATATCCCACTCGTCTCCTACGCGGTTTTGCGCGGTCGCTGCCGCACCTGCAAGGCGAAAATCGGGCTCCGTTACCCCGCGGTCGAGCTCGTCACAGCGCTTCTGATCTCCGCGTGCGTCTGGAAGTTCGGGCTCCATCCCGAGGCGCTCGTTGCGGTCGTCTTCGGCGCCGCGCTGGTCGCGATCTCCGCGGCCGACCTCGAGCACATGATCGTTCCGAACGTGATCGTGCTTCCGGCCGCCGCGGTTGTGCTCGCGGCTCAGAGTGCGATTCATCCGTCCTTCGAATGGGCAATCTCTGCGTTCGCGTTCGCGGCTTTTCTCCTGCTCGTGGCGCTTGTCTATCCCGGAGGGATGGGGATGGGCGACGTCAAGCTCGCGCTTCTCCTTGGCGCCATGCTCGGCCGCACGGTCGCGGTCGCGTTCGCCGTCGGTGCTCTCAGTGCGCTCGTACCGTCGATCTGGCTGATCGCCCGCCACGGCGGGAAGGCACGCAAGATGAAGATCCCGTTCGCGCCCTTTCTCGCGCTCGGCGCCGTCGTGGCACTGTTCGCCGGCTCGTATCTGCTCGACACCTACCTGTCGCTTTACTAAGGGTTTATCTCGATAGGCCGACACGCCGGCCCGCGGCGCCAGCAACCGTAGAGATGCTCAACGCACCACCAGCGCGTCTTCACAGCCCTCCTACTACTGGCATCCACGGCTTGACCATCTATTCCTACCGGGATACGCCCTTAGCCTCCGCGAGAGCCGGGATCGGCTTCCCGTAAAACCAGAGCTTACGTGCTCGTGAAGCTGGGCTCGATGATCGAGAAACGCCTGCAAGCGACCGCCACGGAGGGTGATCGATTCACCCGGCGTATCACTCGTCGCGGTATCAAGAAGTTCGACTTCGCTGCCGATAGCTCGTTCGAGGGATATGGCCGACGAAAGGCAGTCCACTAAAGGTGGTTCGCGCACGGGCGCGCGTAGCGGCGCGCGCTCTCTTGCCGGTTCGGCGAAGGTAAACGCCCTAGCCGAGCTGCTCGGAGACCTGCTCGAAGCCACCGGATTGGTCACCTCCGACAAACTCGGGGAAGCACGCGCCGAGGCCGGTGCCACGGGTTCGCTCGTCTCGGCTCTTGCCGAGCACGGCGTCATTCCCGCGCAGCGGGTGGCCGAGGTTCAGGCCGCGCACTTCCACCTGCCGCTGATCGTTCTCGGCGAAGAGAAGATCTCGCCCGACGCCGCCATCGCAATTCCCATTCACGTGCTCGAGCGCGTCGTCGCACTGCCCTACAAGATCGCCGGCGAGCGCCTGCACGTCGCCATCGCCGACCCGTCGAACGTCAGCGGTGTCGACGAGCTGAAGCTGGCGACTCACTACCAGATCGAGCTGGGCGTCGCCTCGCGCGAAGAGATCCTGTCCGAGATCCAGCGGATGTTGCGTACGAGCGAGACGCTGACGGTGCAGTCGGCCGCGCTCGAGGATGTGGAGGTCGTCTCCGAGGAGGATTTGCTGGACGACCTCGAGGCCGACGACGGCATTTCCGACGCACCGCTGGTAAGGCTGGTGAACTCGATCATCTTCCAGGGTGCCGCAGACGAGGCGAGCGACATCCACTTCATGCCCGAAGAGGACGCGCTCGTCATCCGTTACCGAGTCGACGGTGTGCTGCGCGAGATCCAACGTGTCCCTCACCGGATGGCCTCTGGTGTCACGACCCGCCTCAAGGTGCTGGCCAAGCTCGACATCGCCGAGCGGCGTAAGCCCCAGGACGGTCGAATCTCACTGAACGCCAAGACTGCGGGCCGGAGGCTCGACATCCGCGTCGCGGTGCTGCCGACCGTCGAGGGCGAGTGCGTGGTCATGCGCTTGATCGACAAGTCGAAGAAGGCGCCGACACTCGAGGGTCTCGGCCTGGCCGAGGACATGCACGTGGAGCTGGAGCGCGTGGTCAAGAAGCCGACCGGCGCTCTGCTCGTCACCGGGCCGACCGGTTCCGGTAAATCGACCACGCTCTACGCGGCTCTGCACATCGTCGCTCAGCCCGAGGTCAACGTCATCACTGTCGAGGATCCGGTCGAGTACCGGCTCCAGGGCATCAACCAGGTTCAGATCAACACCAAGGCCGGGCTCAGCTTCGCCGCCGTGCTGCGCTCGATTTTGCGCGCCGATCCCGACATCGTGATGGTGGGTGAGATTCGCGACTCAGAGACGGCCAAGATCTCGATCGAGGCCGCCCTCACCGGCCACATGGTGCTCTCTTCGCTGCATACCAACGACGCTCCGAGCGCACTTACGCGCCTGAACGAGATGGGTGTCGAGCCCTTCCTCGCCAGCGCCGCCGTCTCGGGCGTGCTCGCTCAACGCCTGGCCCGGCGGCTGTGTACGAACTGTGCCGAGATGTACACGCCCAGCGCCGGCGATTTGATCGGGTCAAACGTCTCGCCAGATATCGCCGCTCAGCTCGACGGCATGGCCTTCTACCGCAAAGTCGGCTGCCCACGCTGCAATCACACCGGCTACAAGGGGCGAGTCGGAATCTTCGAGTTCCTGAGCATGTCCGATGAGCTCGCCGCCTATGCCGCCACCAAGCCCTCGCACGAGGAGCTACGTCAGCGAGCGTTCAAGATGGGTATGCGCTCGATGTGGGACGATGGCATGAGCAAGGTCGCCCAGGGGTTGACGTCGATCGAGGAGCTGGCTCGTGTCGTCGCGACCTGATCCGGGCCGCTTGCCGAGAACATCTGCGGCATCTGGAAGGAGCTTCGTCGCCCGCGGGGTAGAGTGTGCTTGTCAAGGCGTTCCGCCAAGGCGGGCGTACATGAATGTAGAGGCCTAAACAGTGCCGTTTCTTCGCCGTCGACAAGAGGATGAGCACGACTTCTCGGCCGCGGTGCCGCCCGCACCCGAGGTGCCGCTTGCGCCCGAGGCGTCACTCGTGCCCGAGGCACCGCCCGCACCCGAGGTGCAACCCGATTCGGTCGTGGCGTCTCAGTTCCAGCTGGTGGAGGGCGCCGACGAGATGCTTGACATGCCACTCGGGACTCTCATCTTCCGGGCCGGCCTGATCGCGCCCCAGCAGCTCGAAGATGCGCTCGCCGAGGGACTGCGCAGTGGCAAGCGCCTGGGGGAGGTGCTGCTCGCGCGCGGCTGGCTGAGCGAGGAAGATCTCAGCCGCTTGCTGGCCGGGCAGAAGGGCTTACCCTACGCGGACGTCGAGCAGATCGCGATCGACCGCGAGCTCGCGCAGGCCATGAGCTACGAGGATGCTCGCCGCGAGATGGCGCTACCGCTGGTGACCGAGTTCGGCGCACCCGTGGTGGCCGTGTGCGATCCCGACGAGGGAGTGATGGAACGGCTACGAGCCCGGCTAGGTCCAGAGACCCGTTTTGTCATCGCCGCTCCAAGCGCGCTCGCGCGCCTGACCGACGAGGTGCTCGGTGGGGTTGCGGCGCCGGCCTCGACACTCCTCGTAACGCCATCCGTGCCCGAGCAGGCTCAACCCGAGCCGCTGCCCGCCGAGCCGGCGCCCGGCGAAACGTCTCCGGTCGAGCCGCTGCCCGCCGAGGCGCCTCTGGTCTTCGTCGAAGAGCCCGTGGCTCCGCCGGCGCAGGAAGAACAGGCGGCGCGCGAGGAGTTCGTTCCGCTCATCACTCCAGGCGAGATCGACTACCCGAACTTCGATTCCTATAGCGACGCCCCTCAGCCCGAGATACTCGGCGCGCCCCTCGAGCAGCTTCCTCCCGACGTGCAGACGGGCGAGTACGGCTACTACGGCGACTCCTCACTCCTCGAGGGGAGTGCCTGGCAGCCGGGCGAGCCCGCGCCGGAAGCCGCAGCACCCGGCGCCGAGGAGTACGCGGCCTACGAGCAGCCGCCGGAGGGCGAGCCGTCGGCAGCGGAGAGCTGGCAGGAGACGCCTCCCCAGTCCGTCCAGGAGCCCGTCCCCGAACCGGCGCCGAGCAATGGGGAGACGCCGGAGCAGCCCGTCGAGGAGATCGCCGCCGCCGACGATGTTATGGAGGTGGGGACAGTGACTCCGGTCTGGATGCAAGGCGAGGCCAACGTGATCGCCGACGACGCGGCCGACTTCGTCGAATCCGGCGTTTCGCAAGCCCCTGACTCGACTGCTCGGCCAGGCGCGGATTGGCAGCCCGAAGGCGCGGGCGAGGAACTCGAGCCGGTCGCCGAGGAAGGCGATGCCTGGGAGCCGCCCCTGGCGCCCGAGGGAAGCGCAGAGGAGGTCGTCGCCGAAACGTCAGACCCAGCCGAAGCGGCGGCGAAGCCAGAACCGGATCCGGTCGCCGAGCCGGAGGCCGAAGCGCCGGCGCCCGCCGAAGCCGAGCCCGATGATGCCAGCCGGGGCGAGTACGAGCTCGTTCTACGCCTCTCCGACGGCGATCGGGTGCCGATCGGCACCTATCCCAACCTCGAGGAGGCACAGGCGCAGGCGGGCGAGATCGTCAAGCAATTCTCCGACGTGAAGGACGGAGGCTGGCCCTTCATCGGCGGCCGCTACCTCCGTCCCGAGACGATCGTCTCGATCGACGTCGAGCGCCAAGACACCGGTTGGAGTGGCTCGGGCGCACGCGGGCGCATGTTCACGGGCGACGGCGACGCTTAGTAGCTCGTTTCGGACAGACGCTCGACGCGATCCCGGCGAAAAAACGAAGCACTCCACCAACTGACTGTGCTCGGAGGACCGAGAACGTTGTCCTCGGTCGCATCCTTATCTATGACCGACGCGAACACTCCCTGCGTCCCGATCTCGCACCACGATCTCGCACTCATCCGGCGCTTCTCCGTCTCCAGACGAGTTCCCTAGCATCTCACCCACCGATCACGCCCAGCCGGCGGGTCTTCATTCCGATACGAGCTCTAGCTGACGTCGCAGCCGAGATACTCGAGCGCGAGCAGGGCTTCCTCGATGAAAGCCGCCGCCTCGTCCCTGGCGCCGAAGTGGTACGGGCCGGGGTGCAGGGGCTCGACACGCAGACTGTTCGTCGGGTAGACGTCGCACTCGACCACGAACTGCTCGTCGCGCTCGAACAGGCGCAGGATCACGACGCGCCGTCCATCCTTCTTGGCGTGGCGGTGGAAGCTTTCCTTGGCCGCCTTGGAGCCCTTCTTGGCCGTCGCGCCCCGATCGGGCCCTCGTAGACCGTATTCGTCGGCGAGGTCGCTCACGCCGAGCAGCCCGAAAGATTGAGCTTCGCGACGAGCGAGTTGATCGAAATGGCCAACACTGCGTTCCTCGTCTCGATCGCCCTCGCTGCGGTCAGGTCGTTGCGGCGAAGCGCCTGCGCTTCGGAGCTCATGTTTGTCGCAGCCTGGCGGTAACCGGCAACCACCTCGGCGAAGCTTTTTGCCTCGGCCGCGCTGGCCTTGATCGCGCCCAGCGCCTGTGCCTCCTTGTTGAAGAGCGCGGCAGCTTGATCCATCGCGACGGCCGCCTCCGTCTGGCCTGCGGTCGCGGTCAAATCGGAGTTCCTGACCTTTGCTTCGAGCGTGCCGAGAGAGGTTCCATAGTGCTTGCAGATCCCTCCCGCTTCGCTGGCCCAGAACTCGATCGCCGGGTGGAGGTCGCTCGCCGCCTGCGCGACCACCTGGCTGTCAACGAATCCCTGCAACTCGAAGGCCAGCGTGCGCGGCCGCTTGAAGAAGAGCACCTCCGGGTTGGTGATATCGAAATCGGCTCCGAGCAGGCTCGCAAGTTGGCGCGCCAGTTTCTCGTCGTAGATGTTGAAGGCGACGAAGCCGGCGTTCGCCGCCGCCGCTCCCGCCCTGGCCTCGCTCATTGCCGCGGTGTCAGTGGAGACCTCGGGGGAGTAGAGGGAAACGACGACGACGGCGTGGTTCAGTAGAGCTCCATCGAGTGCAGTCGCGACCGAGGTCGGCGCGGGCTTGGGCTTGGATCGCGGTTTCGCGGTTGTGGTCGTGGTGTTTGTCGTCGCGGTTGTGCTGGTCGTCTTCGAAGTCTGAGTCCTAGGCTCGGTCGACGTTTGCGTTCTGATCAGGTGCGGCTTCGCCGATTTCGTGCCCTGAGTATTCAAGAACACGAGGAGGCCGCCGCCGGCGACGACGATCAGAGCGATCACCGCTATGAAACGCGCGCGTGGAGTGGGGGTCGATTTCATTGCGGTTTGTATCGGTTCTCGATAGGAAGGGCATTAGCCCCTGGTGAAGC
>PMZQ01000052.1:0-7158 GCA_003170155.1 Actinomycetota bacterium
CTCGGCTCGCAGCAGGAGATCGACCCCGAGCTGGTCGTTCCCGATCCCACACTTTCGATCAGCGAGGGTGCCGTCGCGCCCTGGCCGGTCGGCCACAACGGCTACTACGAGGGCATCGTCCAGGGCCTCGCCGAGCACTACGGCATCGATCTGGAGACGCCCTGGCAGGACCTCTCCGAGCGCGAGCGCGAGCTCGTCCTCAACGGCACCAAGGGCGAGCGCATCCATGTCAACTATCGCAACCGGATGGGCTTCCGGCGCTCCTATATGACCTCGTTCGAAGGCGTGCTGGCCAACCTCTCGCGCCGCTACCGCGAGACCGACTCCGAGACCTCGCGCGAGAAGATCGAGGAGTTCATGAGCCTGCGCCCGTGCCCGGTCTGTCACGGTGCCCGGCTCAAGCCGGAGGTGCTGGCGGTGACCATCGGCGGCATTAACATTCACGAGTTCACCCGTATGTCGGTGGCGCGGGCGCGTGCATTTCTCGAGGAATTAGGGCTATCCGAGACCGAGCTTCTGATCGGCGCGCGGATCATTCGTGAGATCCGCGCCCGCCTCACCTTCCTCGACGACGTCGGCGTCGGCTACCTGCAGCTCGACCGCGCTTCGGCGACGCTATCGGGTGGCGAGGCGCAGCGGTTGCGCCTGGCGACCCAGATCGGCTCGCAGCTCGTGGGTGTCCTCTACATCCTCGACGAGCCCTCGATCGGACTGCACCAGCGCGACAACGGGCGCCTGATCGTCACGCTCGAGCGTCTGCGCGACATCGGCAACACCGTGATCGTGGTCGAGCACGACGAGCAGATGATGCGCTCGGCCGACTGGATCGTGGACATGGGCCCGGGTGCGGGTGAGCACGGGGGCGAGCTCGTGGCCGAGGGACCGGCCGAGCTGATCGCCAATACGCCCGGCTCGATCACCGGCGACTTCCTCTCGCACCGGCGCTCGATCGCGGTACCGGAGCGCCGTCTCGACGATCGCGGCTCCTTCCGCGTGCTCGGGGCGCGCCAGCACAATCTGAAGGGCATCGACGTCGAGTTCCCGCTCGGCAAGTTTGTCTGTGTGACCGGAGTCTCGGGCTCGGGCAAGTCCACGCTCGTGAACGAGATCGTCTACAAGGCGCTCGCCAACCGTCTACAGCGGGCGCGCGTCAAGCCGGGCGCCCACGACGAGATCGAGGGAATCGAGGCCTTCGACAAGGTCATCGACATCGACCAGGCGCCGATCGGGCGTACGCCGCGCTCCAACCCGGCCACTTACACCGACCTGTTCACTCATATCCGTGAGCTCTACTCGCTCACCTCGGAGTCGAAGGTGCGCGGCTACCGGCCGGGGCGCTTCTCCTTCAACGTGCGCGGCGGCCGCTGCGAGACCTGCCGCGGCGACGGCCAGATCAAGATCGAGATGCACTTCCTGCCCGACGTCTACGTGCCCTGCGAGACCTGCCACGGGCGCCGCTACAACCGCGAGACCTTGGAGGTGCACTTCAAGGGCAAGTCGATCGCCGACGTGCTCGAGATGTCGGTCGAGGAGGCGCTGCACTTCTTCGTCAAGATCCCCAAGATCCGCCGCCGCCTGCAGACGCTGCACGACGTCGGGCTCGACTACGTCAAGCTCGGCCAGCCGGCAACGACGCTCTCGGGTGGCGAGGCCCAGAGGGTCAAGCTGGCCGCCGAGCTGTCGAAGATCGCCACCGGGCGCACGCTCTACATCCTCGACGAGCCGACCACCGGCCTACATTTCGCCGACATCGAGAAGCTACTCGAGGTGCTGCAACGCCTGGCCGACGCCGGCAACACGGTGGTCGTGATCGAACACAACCTGGACGTGATCAAGCAGGCCGACTGGATCATCGACCTCGGCCCCGAGGGTGGCGAGGAGGGCGGCGAGGTGATCACCACCGGCACGCCGGANNCGCGCCCGTCCGCCAGCAGCACAGTGAACGGCTTTCCGTCGAGGGAAGGCGAACGATGTGGACGCCAGCCACACTCGAGAGTTGCCTGGCGAAGGCATAGTCGCATGAGCGAGCATGCTATTCGTAGAGGCGCCGCAAATCGTGGATACGAGGCTGTTTCTCGAGCGCCGCTTCGAACTCCGCCAGCTCGTCTTCGTCCATCGAGTAGGAGTGCTCGTCGTCGGGGAAGGCGCCGCTGCGAACCTCCTCGGCGTAGGAGGTGAGCGCGTCTCTGATCTCGGCCGAGAGGTTCGCGTAGCGTTTGACGAAACGCGGCAGGTGCCCCTCAGTCAGTCCGAGCAGGTCGTGGTAGACGAGCACCTGGCCGTCGCAGCCGGGCCCGCCGCCGATGCCGAAGGTTGGGATCTCGAGCAGCTCGGTTATCCGGGCGGACACCGCGGCCGGCACCGCCTCGAGCACGAGCGAGAAGCAGCCGGCCCGTTCCAGCTCGATCGCCTCGTTGACCAGCTCGAGCGCGCGCGCTGCCGTCTTGCCCTGCGTCTTGAAGCCGCCGAGCATGGTCGCCGACTGCGGCGTGAGGCCGATGTGCCCCATCACCGGAATGCCCGCGGCGACGATCGCGTGGGCGCGGGAGACCGAGGTGCCGGCGCCCTCGAGCTTGACCACGTCGGCGCCGCCTTCCTTGACGAAGCGAACTGCGTTCGAGACGGCCTCCTCGTCGGACACCTCGTAAGAACCGAAGGGCATGTCGCCGACGACGATCGGGCGCCGGGCGACGCGAGCGACCGTGCGGGTGAGGAAGAGCATCTCCTCGACGGTCACCGGTACGGTGGTGGACTCGTGCCCCAGCACCACCATCGCGGCGGTGTCGCCGACGAGCAGGATGTCGATGCCGGCGTCTTCGGCGAAGCGGGCGCCGGGCGAGTCGTAGGCGGTGACCATGACGATCTTCTCGCCACGGCGCTTCTTGACGGCGAGCTCGGGCAACCCGAGCTTCCCAGGCGGAGGAGTGCTCATCTCTTCGTCCCTTCCAACGTAACGTTGTCGATCAAACGGGTCTTGCCAACCTGAACCGCAGCTAGCAGGCGCGGCCCGGCGTAATCCGCCACGGCGACGTACTGGGTCTTGAGGCCGGGCTCCTCCGAGAGAGCAGCGCGCGCGGTCACGACCGGGTCGCCGCCGTCGCGCTCGGCCTCGGCGCCGAGCTCGAGCGCTCGCGGCAGCGCGAGGGCAACCTTGCGCTCGGCGGGGGAGAGGTGAACGTTGCGAGAGGAGAGCGCCAGGCCGTCGTCGTCGCGGACGGTCTCGACAGGGCGAATCTCGAGCTCCAGATCGAGGTCGAGCACGAGTCGCTCGATCACCGCGAGCTGCTGCGCGTCCTTGGCGCCGAAGTAGGCGACGTTTGGGCGGACGATGTTGAAGAGCTTGAGGCAGATCGTGGCGACGCCGCGGAAGTGCGTGGGCCTGATTACTCCTTCCAGCTCGAGCGCCAGCCTTTCGGGCTCGACTCGGGTCTCGAAGCCGGGCGGGTAGATCTCCTCCGGCGAGGGGGCGAAGAGAAAGTCGACGCCTTCGGCCCGGGCCAGCTCGAGGTCGCGCGCCTCATTCCTGGGATAGCGCTCGAGATCCTCGCTCTGCCCGAACTGGGTGGGGTTGATAAACAGGCTGCAGACGACGGTGTCGCACTCCTTGCGGGCGGCGCGGAGCAGGGCCAGGTGCCCGTCGTGGAAGGCGCCCATCGTCGGTACCAGCCCAATGCGGCTGCCGTGGAGCGGCTCGAGCGCGCTGCACAGCTCGTCCTTGGCGCGAACGACCTTCACGCCGCCTGGCTTTTCTTCTCTTGGTTCATCAACCTGCTCCAGTTCCGTAGCGGATACCGGGCGTCTGGTGAAAGTGTAGTTAACGAGTGAGCGAGTGCGCCTGGTGGGCTATCGGCCTGAGATCTGCGCCGCTGTCTACACTGCGAGAGATGCCGATATATGAATACGTCTGTATGAAGTGCGAGCGCCACTTCGAGGAGCTCGTGCACGCGGACGAGATGCCGGCCTGCCCGAGCTGCGCAGCCACGAACGTGACCCGCAAGTACTCGAGCTTCGCCACCAAGGGAGGGCCCGGCAAGTCCTGCGGCAGCTGCGCGGGCGGAAACTGCGGTGGATGCGGTGGCGGCTGCTAGCGAGTCCCGCGCGTCCGAGCTCGCGGCGCTTCGTACGGCCGTCTCTCCGTGCACTGCCTGCCGCCTGGCCGAGACGCGCACCCAGGTCGTCTTCGGCTCCGGCGATCCCGATGCTGAGTTGATGTTCGTCGGCGAAGCGCCCGGCTTCCACGAGGATCAGCAGGGCCTTCCCTTCGTCGGCGCGGCCGGCAAACTACTCGAGCGGCTGCTGGGTGAGATCGGGCTGACGAGGGATGACGTCTTCATCGGTAACGTGCTCAAGTGCCGCCCGCCCGGTAATCGCGACCCCCTCGGCGACGAGATCGAGGCCTGCCAGGCGCATCTCTTCCGTCAGATCGAGCTGATCCAGCCGCGCGTGGTCGCGACGCTGGGCAACTTCGCGACCAAGCTCCTTTCCGGCAACCCGACCGGGATCACGCGCGTACACGGACGCGAACAGAACGTACGTCTGGGGCAGAGCGAGGTGTTGCTCTATCCGATCTACCATCCGGCCGCCGCGCTCTACACCCAGGCGATGCTGCGCGTGCTCGAGGAGGACTTCCGCCGCCTGCCGGAGCTGCTCGGTCGCCAGCAAGCGCCGGCTACCCCCGTCGAGGAGGTGCTCGAGCCCGCTCACGGCGAGGAGCTCGGCGCCCCGTCAACCGAGCCCCAGCTAGGGCTCTTCTAGTCGATGGTCTTCGTCAGCCTCTCCGTCGAGGAGACCGAGCAGCTCGCGGGTGCGTTCGCTGCAGCGCTCGAGCCCGGGGACGTCGTCACCGTCGCCGGCGAGCTCGGCGCCGGCAAGACGACCTTCGTGCGCGGTGCCTGCCGGGCGCTGGGTGTCGAAGGGCCGGTGACGAGCCCAACCTTCGCGATCGGGCATCGCTATCAGGGCAGGGTCGTCGTTTCGCACCTCGATCTCTACCGCTACAACGGCGTTTCGGCTGCCGAGTGGGGCGACCTCGAGCCGTACTTCNNCGTCTTCGTGGAGTGGCCCGAGGCGGGAGCGGGCGTACTGCCGTCGGCGCGCGCGCGGGTGTCGATCGAGCACGATGACGGAACCTGTAGACGGATTACCATCGAGAATTCAGATGCCGTCCTCCTCGACCAGCTGACCTGTGCTCACACTCGCCCTTGACACCGCCACTCCGCGCTCGAGTTGCGCGCTGGTCAGAGACGGAGAGCTTCTGGACGAGCGGGAGTCGCGCGCGATCGCTGTGCTGGCAGTGGCCGAAGAGCTGCTGGCCGAGAACGGCCTGGTTCCCGGCGACCTCGACCGGATCGTCTGCGGCACCGGGCCCGGCAGCTTCACCGGCATCCGGATCGGGCTGGCGACCGCGCGCAGCCTGGCGCTGGCGCTCGATCTGCCGCTGGCGGGCGTCTCCACTCTGGCGGCTCTGGCGACGGGAGCGCCGGGCGCGCTACCCGTGATCGACGGGAGCCGCAAGGAGGTCTTCACCCTGGCCGAAGGCGCTCCCGTGGTGATACGGCCTGAGGAGCTCGTGCTCGAGACGGGGACACTGTGCGTCGGCGACGGTGCCGTTCGCTACCGGGCGCTGCTGGAGCGAGCCGGTGCCGAGATACCTCTCGACGCCAGCGAGCTGCATGCAGTCCGGGCTCGTTTCCACGTTGCCCTGGCCGCCGAATTCGGCCCGGCCGAGAAGGTCGAGCCTCTCTATCTGCGCGTCCCCGACGCCGAGAAGGCGCTTGGCTCCTCATGAGCGATCCCGCTAGCCTGCCGCCACCCGAGTTCGAGATCGCTCCGCTCGAGTTCGAGCACCTCGACCAGATCGAGTCGATCGAGCGGCGTTCCTATCCGCTGCCCTGGTCGCGGACGATGTTCGCCGGCGAACTGGTCAAGTCGAGCTCGATAAGCCTCGGTGCCTTCGGACAGGGACGGCTGATCGGGTACCTGATCGTCTCGCGCTACGTCGATGCCTGGCATGTCATGAACGTGGCGGTGGATAGCGCCTGGCGCCGCCAGGGTGTGGCCACGCAGCTGCTCGAGGAGCTCTTCGTGCGCACGGAGGGCACTGCCGAGCGCGGTTACACGCTCGAGGTGAGACCGTCTAACCCCTCCGCGATCAGCCTCTACGAGAAGCTCGGCTTTCGGGCTCGCGGCGTTCGTCGTGGCTACTACCTCGACGACCACGAGGACGCGCTGATCATGTGGAAGGACGCCGACGAGGTTTGATTCTCGCGGCGGCCCGCGCTCTCTTTAATCGAAGCGGGGCTACGTGCGAATCGCGTTCAAGGGAGACTGAGCTGACCTCCAGGGGCTAGCCTTCCGGCACTACGCGCGCCTATCTCGAAACGAGCTCGAGCAGATGATCCTGGCGATCGAGACGTCCTGCGACGAAACCGCGGCGGCGCTCCTCGATGGCTCGGGTCGTCTGCGCGCTAACGTCATCTCTTCGCAGGCCGAGCTTCACGCCCGCTTCGGTGGCGTCGTTCCCGAGGTCGCCTCCCGTCGTCATCTGGAGCTGATCGTCCCCGTGCTGCGCGCCGCGCTCGAGGAGGCACAGACGACTCTCGATGAGGTCGACTCGATTGCCGTTACACAGGGACCGGGACTGATCGGGGCGCTGCTCGTCGGGATTGCCGCCGCGAAGGCGATTGCCTGGTCGAGGCGGCTGCCACTGGTGCCGGTCGATCATCTGCTCGGGCACGTCGCGGCCCTCTACCTGGAACCCCCGGCGCTCGAGCCGCCGTTTCTCTGCCTGCTTGCCAGCGGCGGTCACACGCTGCTCCTCGATGTCCGCGAGCACGCTTCCTTTCGCCCGCTCGGAACAACGCTCGACGATGCGGCCGGCGAGGCCTTCGACAAGGGAGCGCGGCTGCTCGGGCTCGGCTATCCGGGCGGTGCTGCGCTCGACAGACTGGCACGCGAGGGAGATGCGAGCGCCTACGCCTTTCCGGTGGCGCGCGTGGGCGGTTTCGACTTCTCCTTCTCCGGGCTCAAGACAGCCCTTCTCTATGAGGTGCGCGGGCTCTCGCCGAACGAACTCGAGTGCCGGCGAGCCGATCTGGCGGCCTCCTACCAGCATGCGATCGTGCGTGCGCTCGTCGAGCAGACGTTGCGGGCGGCCAA
>PMZQ01000052.1:7189-36332 GCA_003170155.1 Actinomycetota bacterium
CTCGAACCCCTGCAACCATCCGGCTATCTTGGACTAGATGCCTATGCCTCTCGGCAGCTTGCGTAATCACCGGCTGACGCGACTCGCACTGGTTGTGCTCTTCCTCGTCGGAGCGATCTGGCTCGGGCTCGCGCTCAGAGAGAGCGGGAGCCGATCGCGGGCGGGCGGCTCGACCGACTGGGTTGGGCTGGCCGGTTCTCCCCGCTCGGACGTTTCGGTCGGGGAGCAGGCTCTCGTCGTCTTGCGAGCCCCGTCGCTGGCCTCGCGCGTGTCTGAGGCCGGAGGCCTTGCGAGCGACGACCAGGAGCGCCAGTGGACCGCCGAGGCGTCCTCGGATCAGAAGACGATCATCGCCAAGCTCGCCCTTCGCGGTGCCGCGATCAATCCGGAATACAGTTTCACTCGCGTTCTGAACGGGTTCTCGGCAGCCCTCGATGCCGGCGCGATCGCTGTGCTCGAGCGCTCACCAGAGGTGCTTGGCATTTATCCGGTGCGGGTTACCTACCCGGCGTCGATCGATGTCGAGTCACTCGGCAACCCGCCCGCGCTGACCGAGGGCTATCACCCTCAAGTGAAGCTGTCGCCCTACGACGGCGAGGATGTGACGGTGGCTCTTCTCGACACCGGTGTCGACCGTCTGCACGAGTACCTGCGCGGTCACGTGCTGCCCGGGGTGGACATCGTCGGCGGCGATCCTGACGTGAGCGCCGCGCCCAATCCAGACAATCGCTCGGAGCTCGAGCGCCACGGCACGCAGCTGGCCGGTATCGTCGTCGGACCGGGCGCCCTCGGTGGAGTGGCGCCGGGCGCCTCGATCTTCCCGATTCGTGTCGCCGGCTGGCAACGCGATGCGAGCGGTGCCTACGAGGTCTACGGTCGCACCGACCAGCTGATCGCCGGTCTCGAGCGCGCTGTCGATCCAAACGGGGATGGCGACGCCCACGATGCCGCCCGCATCGCCCTGGTGGGAGTCTCGGCGCCGTTGGCGGGCTTCGCTGACGGGCCCGAGGCCCGGGCCGTGCGCGGGGCGGCGGCACTCGACACGCTCGTCGTCGCGCCCGCGGGCAATGACGGAGCAGCGGGACCGACCTTCGGCACGATCGGCGCTCCCGGGAGTGCCGACGACGCGCTCACCGTCGGCGCGCTCGACCTGCGCCGGCGTAGCGAGAGAGTGCGCGTCGTGATCCACAGCGGTCTCGACGTGCTGTTCAACGGGGCGGTTCCTCTGGGTGGCTCGGCGGCGCCAGAAGCGCCGCTCGATTGCTCGCTCGCGCGTCCGCGTCCGCAGGCCGTCACGACGAGCGGGCTGACGTCGGCACCGAGCCTGGAGAGCTTCTTCGGCTCCAAGGGATACAGTCTGGTCGCCGGTGAAGCGGCGCTTGTTCCCGCCGGAGACGATCCTCGCAGCGCCGCTCGAAATGCCTCGCTGGCCGGTGCGAAGGCTGTCGTTCTCTACGGAGGAACAGTGCCGAGTGGCGCGCTGGGCCTGGACGAGAACGTCACCGTCCCCGTGGTCAGCATTCCCGGCCGGATCGGGGATGAGGCGAGTGTCAGGCTGAGTCGCGGCGAGGACGTTGACGTATCGGTTGGACGGCCTTACTCGGTGGCGAATCCGGACGAGGGGCAGATCGCACCCTTCTCCTCCTATGGGCTCTCCTTCTCGGGCGCGGTAAAGCCCGACCTGGTCGCGCCGGGTGTCGGGGTCGCCACCTCCGACGCCGGTACGACGAGTGAGGGATACCCCAGCTTCGCCACGGTCAGTGGCTCGAGCGCGGCTGCCGCGGTGGTCGCCGGAGCCGCCGCGGTGCTGACCGAGGCCAGGCCCGCACTCGACGAGAGCGAGTTGAGGTCGCTTCTGGTTACGACCTCGAAGCCGCTGGCGCGCGTCCCTGTCACGGCGCAGGGAGTGGGTGCTCTCGACCTGACGGCGACCGAGCATGTTTCGCTCGTCGTCCAACCGCAGGCGCTTACGTTTCCGCTTCTAGGCGGCCGTCAGAAGCAGGTGACGCTCCGGCTCGAGCTCCGGAATCTCGGCGCGCAGACGCTGCTGGTAGCTCCGAGCGTTCACCTGCAGGGAGATCAGGGCTGGCTTCGCCTGCGAATCGTTCCGGCGCGAGTTCTGATCAAGGCGGGCCGTCGCGTGTACGTAAAGGTGAGAGCGCGCTTGATCGGAAAACACCCCGGCACGAGCGCTCAGGGCACCATCGCCCTCCTTCTTTCCAACGGTCGCGTGCTCCATGTCCCCTGGGCACTGAGAGTTGCGTCGCAGGGTCAGAGCAAGATGATCGCCAGGGCCACTCTCTCGCGCCGCCGTTTCGATCCCTCGGACAACGCGCCTACGCTTCTCACGCTCGGGCTCGGTCGTGTCGGCGGAGCGGTCGAGCGAGAGATCGAGCCGGCTACCAGAGTCGACATCGAGCTCTGGAATTCTGACGGGCGCTTTCTCGGTGTGTTGGCGAGAATGAGAGACGTGCTTCCCGGTCACTACGTGTTCGGGCTCACTGGCCGAAACCCGGCCGGAGTCACGCTCTCGCCCGGCACCTACAGGTTGCAAATCGTCGTTGTCCCGAGCGGCGGCGGCAAGAGCTCTCTGCGCTCGCTCCCGTTCACGATCATGCGCTCGCAGAGTTCGACCGTGCAGACGACGACAGGCGTCAAGCCTGGGAACCCCTAACGTAACGAAGATCCGTCACCGGGTGTGATCGGTGAGTGCGAGGCCGAGACGCAGGGAGCGCTCGTAACCGAGGCCACGGGTACGACTGAGGACAGAGCATCGCGCCGTCGAGCGCGGCCAGGCGGCGGGTCGTCATTCTGTCAGGGCTTCTTGCACGTAATCTGCGCTCGGTGCGCATTCTTCTCTGGCACGGCTATCTGCTCGGCGGGACGGGCTCCAACGTCTACACACGCGCGCTCGCACGGGAGTGGAGCAACGCCGGACACGAGGTTGTCCTCTTCTGCCAGGAGCGCCACCCCGAGCGCTACGACATCGGTAGGGCGACGCTGGTTCGGCCCGAGATCGGGCCGCTCTTGCCGGTGTTCGTGCTCGATCGTTACGAGGGACTGGAAGCACGCCTGCTCCAGGATCTGAGCCGGGCGGAGCTGGAGCGCTACATCGAGCTCAATGCCGCGGAGCTCCGCCGTCACCTCCCGGCCGATC
This sequence comes from Actinomycetota bacterium, assembly GCA_003170155.1. Classification (GTDB taxonomy): domain Bacteria; phylum Actinomycetota; class Thermoleophilia; order Gaiellales; family Gaiellaceae; genus Fen-549. Next base: position 10,347 of record PMZQ01000052.1, read on the forward strand.
TCGTCTTCGCCAACCATGTTCTTCCGGGCGGAGCGATCGCGGCCGCCGTCGGAGCGCCCTTCGCGGTCAAGGCTCACGGCTCTGAGCTCGAGTACTCGATGCGCGGCAACCGCGAGCTGGAGGAGTGGGGGAGGCACAGTCTCGAGCATGCCGGCGCCGTCTTCGTGGGCTCCGAGCACATCCGCGGGGCGCTGGAGGAGGTCGTTGGCCCACACGACCGCATCTACGAGGTGCCTCCCGGCGTCGACATCAAGGCGTTCGCTCCGCGCGAGCGGGACGAGGCTCTGCCTGCGCTGATCGCCGAGGCGAGGCGCGACCCGGCCAACCCCGGTGGAGCCGACGAGCGCCTGCCCGACGAGGGCAACGCCGATCGTTTCAACGCCTTCTTCTCGGAGCCGGGCCCGACCGTCGTCTACCTGGGCAAGCTGCTCGAGAACAAGGGAGTGCACCTCTTGCTCGAAGCTCTGCGGGGACTGGCGGCGAAGGTGGTCGTCGTCGGCTTCGGCGACTACCGATGCGAGCTCGAGCGGCTCGCGGGCGCACGCGTGCTCTTCACCGGGGCGCTCGAGCACCGGCACCTGGTAGATCTGCTCCCGCTTGCCGACGTGGCCGTGGTGCCGTCAATCTTTCCGGAGGCGTTCGGGATGGTCGCTGCCGAAGCCGCGGCGTCGGGCGTCCCGCCGCTGGTTGCTCACCATTCCGGCCTGGCGGAGATCGCGGCCGGTCTCGAGCGCGAGTACCCAAACAGGCTGCGCGAGCTGGCGAGCTTCGCCAACGGCGATGTCGCCGATCTGCGCGCGAAGCTCGAGGCGTTGCTGTCGCTGCCCGAGGTCGATCGCGAGGCACTCGGCCGGGCTGCGCGACGGGCGGCTGTGAACAACTGGAGCTGGTCAACGGTGGCCGAGCGGCTGCTCGATCCCTTTACTATTTGAAGTATCGGCCTGAATTCTTTATTATTTGAAGTGATGGGCGAGGAACAAAAGCTTTCTGCCGACCAGCAACTGGCGCTGGCCTTCGAGCAGCTGGAGAATGCGCGCGATTTCACGACGGCGGTCGAGGAGGAGTTCGCGCTGCTCGATCCGGACACGCTCGGTCTCGACAACCGGTTCGAGGAGCTGCAGGCTCTCGCTGCCGGACGCGAGGTCGAGTCCCATCTGGTTGGTGAGCTGATCGCCTCGGAGGCAGAGGTCAGGACCGGTCGCTGCGAGACCTTCGCCGAGGCGGCGGCGAAGATGAGCGAGCGACGCGAGCAGCTGACCGCGCTCGCCGACGAGCTTGGAGTCCTGCTCGGCGCGAGCGGTGCTCATCCGTGGAGCCCCTGGCAAGCACAGCGGATCATCGACACGCCTCACTACCGCCGCAACGACGAGCTTCTGCGCTACGTCGTCTGGCGCAACAACACCTTCGGGCAGCACGTGCACGTCGCCGTCCGCGGCGCCGACCGGGCGGTCTGGGTCGCGAACGCCATGCGCAACTTCCTGCCCGAGCTGCTCGCCCTCTCGGCCTCCTCGCCCTTCGTCGAGGATGTGAACAGCGGCCTGCACTCTGCCCGCACGCAGATCTTCACTCGCACCTTTCCGCGCTGTGGCGTCCCGGACGCCTTCAGCGACTGGCACGAATACGAGGAGTTCGTTCGCTTCCTCTACCACACCGGCTCGGTCGAGGAGCACACGCAGCTGTGGTGGAGCGTGCGCGTCCATCTCGCCTTCCCGACCGTGGAGGTGAGGATCGCCGACGCGCAGCCCGATCTGGGCGAGGCGCGCTCGTTGGCGGCGCTCGCCTTCTCGCTGGTAGCGCGCTGCGCCAGGGCGATAGACGAGAACGAGCCGCTCGTCTGGCACCCGCACCGGATGATCGAGGAGAATCTCTGGCGCGCGATTCGCTGGGGACTTTCGGGCGAGATGATCAACCTGAAGACGGGCGAGGTGCGCTCGACCCGCGCGGCTGTCGAGGAGCTGATCGAGTGGGTGATGCCGGTCGCCGAAGAGCTTGGAGCGGCGTCCTACCTGGCGGTTCCGGAGCAGAACTCAGCCGAGCGGCAGATAGCTCGCTTTGACGCAGGTGCCAGCCTGCAGGAGATCTACGCCGAGCTGGTGAGGGGAAAGGAGCGGGTCGGTGGCCGGTAACGAGAATCAGGCGGCCGAAGGCGCGAGCTTCGAGGACATCGCCGAGCAGCTGCGTCGGATCACGGTCGCCGACATTGTCGTCCAGACCGCGACCGGGCTCGTCTCGCTCGGGTCGTTGCGGCTGAGCGGCGATCAGCGCGATCTCGTCCAGGCGCGTCTGGCGATCGATACGTTGCGGGCGCTCGAGCCCGTGATACGTGAGCAAGTATCCGCTGAGTTGGCTGGCGAGTTGCAGGCTACGATCACGAGCTTGCAGCTCGGGTACGCAGAGGCTATGAGCGCAAAACCCGAGCCCGAAGCCCCTACCAGAGGCGAGGCCGAGCCCGAAAGTGGCGAGCAGGCGCCGGCCGATGCGCCCAGCCCCGGCGAGTAGCCGGCCCGGCTGTCCTCGTTCGATAGTCGCCACAAGCCGACCCGAAAAGAGCCGAGGGCGCCTGGTTATGCTCAACCCGACGGCCTTTCTGTGATACAAAAATGCCGCGCCGGCAGACTTCGGCGCGAACCTTGTGAGAGCGGAGGACAATGGACTTCTTTCAAAACCATGCCGTGCTGTTCGCGCTTGTAGCCGCGGCCGCCGGTGTCAGCTACGGAGTCGCTCTGATCGTGTGGCTGCTCAAGCAGCCAAGCGGGACAGAGCGCATGCGCGAGATCTCGCACGCCGTCCAGGAGGGCGCGGGCGCCTATCTGCGCAAGCAGTACACGACGATAGCCATCGTCGCGGTTATTCCGTTTCTCCTGATCGGCTTCTACGACAAGCTCGGTTGGGGAACGGCGATCGGCTTCCTGGTCGGCGCGACGCTTTCGGCAGCGGCGGGATTCATCGGCATGAACGTGTCGGTGCGCTCGAATGTCCGCACCGCCGAAGCGGCCAAGGGCGGGCTCAAGCCGGCCTTCAAGATTGCCTTCCGTGCCGGCTCGGTGACCGGGCTGCTGGTCGTCGGTTTGGGTCTGTTCGGCGTTGCCGGCTACTACTGGATCCTCACCGCGGGCTTCGACGTCTCGAAGGCTCACACCGTCGACCATCTGGTCGGCCTGGCCTTCGGAGGCTCGCTGATCTCGGTCTTCGCTCGACTTGGCGGCGGCATCTTCACCAAGGCCGCTGACGTTGGGGCTGACCTCGTCGGCAAGATCGAGGCCGGTATCCCCGAGGACGACCCGCGCAACCCGGCGGTCATCGCCGACAACGTCGGCGACAACGTCGGCGACTGCGCCGGCATGGCGGCCGACCTGTTCGAGACCTATGCCGTCACCGCGGTTGCGGTGATGCTCCTGGCCACGCACTTCATGAAGTCGCAGCAGGGATTGATCCTGCTTCCGCTGGCGATCGGCGGCGTCTCGATCTTCGCTTCGATCATCGGCACCTTCTTCGCGCGCATCGGTCGCTCCGGCTCGATCATGAACGCTCTTTACAAGAGCGTGATCGTGGCCACGGTGCTTTCCGCGATCGGCTTCATCCCGATCATGATGGCCTACGACGGCGGCATGTTCTCGTTCCGCCAGCTCTACCTGTCGGCGCTCGTCGGCCTTGCCATCACGTTCCTGCTCGTGGCGATCACCGAGTACTACACGGGCACGCGCTGGCACGCGGTCAAGTCGATCGCAGCGGCCTCGCAGACCGGGCACGCGACGAACATCATTTCCGGGCTCGCCTGGGGCATGCAGGCCACGGTCGCACCGGTGATCGTGATCGCGGCCGGCATTCTCTCAGCCTATTATCTGGCCGGCGGCGGCAACGACCCCAAGAAGGGCCTGTACGGCATCGGCGTCGCGGTCATGGCGCAGCTCTCGATGACCGGCCTGATCGTCGCGCTCGACGCCTACGGGCCGGTGACCGACAACGCCGGTGGTATCGCCGAGATGGCCGACCTGGACGAGTCGGTACGCGGCATCACAGATCCACTCGACGCGGTCGGTAACACCACCAAGGCCGTGACCAAGGGCTACGCGATCGGATCGGCCGGACTGGCCGCATTGGTGCTCTTCTCGGAGTACTCGACCAAGCTGGGAGCCGAGCACGTTCACACCAACTTCCAGCTCAACAACCCATGGGTCATCGCCGGTCTCTTCGTCGGAGGTCTGATGCCGTTCCTGTTCGCCTCGCTGGCGATGCAGGCGGTCGGCGTCGTCGGAGGCCAGGTCGTCGAGGAAGTGCGGCGGCAGTTCAAGGAGATGCCCGGGATCATGGAGGGCACGCAGAAGCCCGACTACACGCGTGCCGTCAGCATCGTTACCGGCTCAGCGATCAAGAAGATGCTGGCACCGGCGCTGATCCCGATCGTGATCCCGATCGTGGCCGGCGTGATCTCCGCCGACATGCTCGGCGGGCTTCTGATCGGCACGATAGTCACCGGGATCTTCCTGGCCATCCAGATGACCTCCGGTGGAGGCGCTTGGGACAACGCCAAGAAGATGATCGAGGACGGTCTCTACGGCGGCAAGGGCTCTCCCGCGCACGCCGCCGGCATCACTGGCGACACGGTCGGCGATCCCTATAAGGACACCGCCGGCCCCGCGATCAACCCGATGATCAAGATCGCCAACATCGTCGCGATCCTGATGATTCCGCTGATCGCCTCGATCCACGGCTAGAGAACAGATCTATCAACACGAAGTTCGAGGGGGCCGCGAGGCCCCCTCGGTGTTTCTGGACAGCCTGCGCGGAGTGGTAGAACGATCTAGCTGATCAGGTTGGTCTCGAGCTCGCCGACCGCGATTGGCTCTTCCGGCAGAGGCTCCACGAGCGAGGCAATCAGTCGCCTGTGCTCGGCGCGCTTTGCGTGCCTGTCGGCCACCCACACGACGATCAGATAGGAGACCGCCGCGTAGATCCAACCGGCGAGAACGTCGGTGACGTAGTGCTCCGCCGTGTAGACGAGGGCAAAGCCCATCACCAGCGGGTAGATCGCCAGCGGGATGCGCCAGTACCAGCGGGAGAACTTCCAGAAGAAGATCGTGATCAGCATCGCGTAAGCGGCGTGTAGGGAAGGCATGGCGGCGACGTTGTTGGCGTAGTGCGAGCCTCGCTCGAAGAGTGGGCTCATCGCCGATATCGGGATGTGCTTCCAGACGATGGCGATGATCCGCTGAAGCGGCGGCAGGTTTCCCTGCTCGCTGGCCATCCAGGGCGGCACCGCCGGGAAAAGCGCGTAGGTGACGAAGCCGAGCATGGAGAGTGTGACAACCGATGCCACGTAGCGCCGGAAGCGGCTGGGTCGCAACGACCACAGAAGCGCGGCCGCCACCAGAGTGGCGAAGAAATGCGTGAGGTAGACGAACCAGAGCGCGTAGTCATACCAGCGGATGTGCTCGGCTCCGTGCCAGAGATGAGCCTGAAGCCAGACGGTCGGCACGCGGCCGGAGGCGAGCCACTGGTCGGCATGGATCTGCGGCCAGGTGTGCGCCGAGAACAGCATCTTGTCGGCGCGGCCGCGCAGGAGGTCGTAGAAGAACAGGATCGCGATGAAGGGTGCCCAGTCGTAGACGAGGCCGTGACCGAGCCGGCGCAGATCGGTGAGCGAGAAGGCAAGCAATCCGAGCAGGATCCAGGTGAGCGCGCGGTCACGCGCCATCGGCAGACCGAACAGATAGGTGAAGCTGCCGAGTCCACAGAAGTAGACGGTCGGTCCAAGCCAGCGCAGGTGCTTGCGCAGGAGATTCGAAGCCCGGAGTTGTCTAGATCGCGGCGGCATGTTCGGGCAATTACGCGCGCCAGTAACTCTTGGTGAAGAGAACGGCTACTGGGATTATCTCCAACCTGCCGAGCAACATCAGTGCGGATAGCACGAGCTTGGACACATCGCTGAAGGGAGCAAAGGATCCGACCGGTCCCGCGAACCCGAGCCCGGGGCCAGCGTTTGCGAGAGCGGCGGCGGCGTCGGCGATCGCCGAGAAGATGTCGAGGTGGAAGTCCATCCGTGCGGCGTCGAGCTCGAGCGCGAGTGTTCCCAGAGCCAGCAGCCCGAAGAAGATGAGCACGAATGCGGCTACACCACGCACCGCCCGCTCGTCGATCAGGCGGCGGTTGCGACGGATGTGGCGGATCATCTCGGGGTGCACGGCCTGCACCAGTTCACGGTGAAGCAGCTTGCCGATGATCTGAACGCGCATGATCTTCTGTGAGCCGGCGAGCGACGACGCACACCCTCCGATCAGAACCAGTCCGACCAAAATCGCTGGCGCAGCCAGGGGCCAGGCGGCGATGTTGGCGTTCGTGAACCCGGTCGTGGTCAGGAAAGAGACCGACTGGAAGAGGCCCGCGCGAATGGATGCCCAGCCGCGATCGGCGCTGCCGGCGGCCAGCGCTGCAGCGACGCCGATCGCACCCAGGATGGCGATCGTCAGATAGAGGCGCGTCTCACCGTCGCGTACGAGTGGACGCAGCTCGCGGCGGACGAGCGCTCTGAAGACGAGCAGGATGTTCACGCCCGCTAGCAGCATGAAACCGAAGACGACCCACTGCGTGGCGGTCGAGTAGCCGGCGAGCGAGCCGGCACGGGGCGAGAACCCACCCGTAGAGACCGTACTGAAGGCGATGCCGATCGAGTCGAAGACGTTCAAACGATCGTCGATGTCGAAGAGATCGAGCCCGATCAGGATCAACGCAGCAACGGCCGTGAGAGCGACGTAGAGCGCGCCGAAGCGCCTGATCACCGCCTGCACGCCCCGCGAGAGCTGCTCTACCTCTCGGCCCGGTTGCTCCGGAGCCATCAGCTCGCGTCCGCCCACTCGCAACCGTGGAAGAAGCGCCAGCACTAAGACGATCACGCCGAGGCCGCCCAGCCACTGGCTGAACTGGCGCCAGAAAAGAAGCGAGCGAGGCAACACGGAGGGGTCTCTGAGCACGCTGATGTTGCTGGTGGTCAGTCCGGCCATCGACTCCATGAAGGCGTCGGGCCAGTGACCGAGTCCGTTCTTGGCGAGCAGGTAGGGCACGCTCCCGAGAATTGCCGCCGCAACCCAGGTCAGAGTGGCAACGAGGAAGGCCTCTCTCGTCCCCAGCCGGCCGCTACCGCGGTTGCTCCGCTCGAGCACGAACCCGACGGCGAGCCCGATCGCCAGCGGGACGAGGAAGGGAAGCGGCGATTCGAGGTAGATAGCGGCGACGAAAGCCGGGACCGCCAGCGCCAGGCTGACGATCTCGAGTATGCGACCGAGCGCGTGCAGGCTAGCCCGTACGCTGACGCCCAGCGTCTGGCGCCTGGCTCCACGCCTGAGCCGCCGGGTGCTGATCACAGCTCGCGCTCAACCTCGACGGATCGCTCGGCTTCCGTGAAGACGATCACGCGGTCGTCAGGCTGTAGGCGGTCGTGCCCGTGCGGGAAGAAGGCCCTTTCGCCGCGCACGATCGCTCCGATCACGGTGCCGGTGGTGGGAAGCTCGCTGAACGGCTTGCCGATCAGCTCCTTGTCGGCTCGGACGGTCACGTCGAGGATCTCGAAGCGATTGCGTTCGAGCATCGACACTTGACGCGTCCGCGGATCGTGGGCGAAGCGAACGATCTCCTCGGAGGTGATCAGGCGCGGGTTGAGGGCGACGTCGATTCCCGAGCGCTCGAACACCTCGACCGAGACTACGTCGTGGACGATCGCGATCGTGAAGGGAACTCCGTGCAGCTTGGCGAGAGTCGCCGCGTAGTGGTTCTTGGCGTCCTCGCGCATGGCGAAGACCGCCACTTCGGCGTTGCCGATCCGCTCGCGATCGAGGAAGTCGGGATCCATCCCGGTCGCCTCGAGAACGCGCGCCTGCGGCAGGAGCTCGGCGATCTCGTGTGCCCGCCTGCTGTCGGACTCGACGATACGCACCCTGCTGCCTTGGGTGAGAAGGACGCGCGCGATCGCCACACCTGTGCGCCCGCCACCGAAGATCACCACGTCGCCCGTTCGCTGCTCGCCGCTGGCGACGATACTGCTCCAGAGCCGGATTGCTTTGGCCGAGCCGAGCACGACCACGCGGTCTCCCGGCTCGATTCGCTCGGCGCCGCGCGGGATGATCCGGTGACCGCTGCGGATGATGCTGACGACGCGCGAGTCGTAGGGTGCCGCGCTCTCGCGCAGGCGCCTGCCGATGACCGCTCCAGGCTTGGCGCTGGGCGGCACCTCAAACTCGACCATGTGCACCTGGCCGTCAGCGAAGACGTTGGTCTGTCTGGCGGCAGGGATGCCGATGATCCTCGACACGGCCAGCGCGGCCTCGAGCTCGGAGGAGACGACGAAGTCGACATCGAGGAGGCGGTCGCGGCAGATCTCGAGGTACTCCTCGTTGGATACGCGCGCGATCGTCATCGCCTTGGGCGCGAGCGTGCGCGTGAGCAGGCAGGCGATCAGGTTCGTCTCGTCGCGGGATGTGCAGGAGATGAACAGATCAGCCTCGTCAACGCCGCCGCGCTCGAGCACGTGGCGGCTGCTGCCGTTTCCCTCCACCGTCGTAACGCCGTGACTCTGCGCCAGCTCACCCAGGCGCTCGTGATCGATGTCGACGACGGTTAGCTCGTGCTCGCCGTGAAGCGCCTCGATGATGGTCGTCCCGACTTGCCCTGCTCCGACTACGAAGATCTTCATTGCAGAGCGAAAGGTATCGGCCGCGCCGACTTGATGCGGTCTCGCTCGTTCGGCTTTCACTCGCGGGAACACGCTCTCCACTGCGAGGCGCACTAAAGTGCTCCCGGCATGAGTCTCTATCGTCTCTCGATCACACTCACCTCGCTGGCTCTGATCGGGGTGGGTGTGGCGATCGTGACCAGAACTGTGATAGTCGGCGGCGGTCTCGTCGGTTATCTGCTCGGGCCGCTGTTCGTGGCCGCGGGGCTCGGTCGCCTGCTCCTCCTCCGGCACCGCTAGAGTCGAGGAGTCATGGCTCGGAAGCGTCCCAGACTCGAGCGTGTCCTCGCCGGGCGTGATCTCTTCTCGATCGCTTACGGCGAGATCGCTTCTTCTATCTACTTCGCGCTCGGCATCGTCGCCGCGCGGGCGCTCGGGTTAACGCCGGCCGTGCTCCTCGTCGTGGGGGGGCTCTTCCTTCTCGTCGTCGCCTCCTATGCCGAGGCGATTGCTTCCGCGCCCGAGACGGGCGGGGCGGCCACATTCGTGCGCCGTGCCTTCAACGACCTGTCCGGCTTCGTCGTCGGCTGGGTGCTGCTGCTCGACTACCTGATCGTGATCGCGCTGACGACGCTGTTCGTCCCGCACTATCTGGGCGCTGCGATCGAGTCGACCACGCTCAGGCGCGCGCCCTACGACACGCTGGTCGCGGTCGGGCTCGTGACCCTGCTGGCGCTGATGCGGCTGATCTTCCGCCCGAATGTCTACCGCTTCGGGATCGTGCTCGCCGCTCTAGACCTGGTTACGCAGCTGCTCCTGATCGTCCTTGGCTTCTCGTTCCTCTTCTCGAGTCGCGGCCTCGCCTCGGGAGTCCACCTCGGGACGATGCCGACCTGGGGTGCGCTCGCCTTCGCACTGCCACTGGCGATGCTCGCCTACACCGGTATCGAGACGGTCGCGAATCTCTCGGGGGAGAGCCGCCGGCCGACGGAGCTACCGGGCAACCTGTTCCGGGCTGCCGGCGCCGTGATCACCTTCTACGTGCTGATCGCCGTGATCGGTCTCTCGGCCTTCCCGGTCACGAGCGGCAAGACGGAGCTCGGCAGCGAGTGGCGGCGCGCACCTCTGATGGGGATTGTCGCCACGCTGATGCCTCACCTCCCGACCCTTCTCGGCGACCTGCTGCGTGTCTTCGTCGGCTTTAGCGGCGTCGCGATCCTGTTACTGGCGGCGTCGAATGCGATCTCCGGCTTTTCCCGGCTCGCTCACTCCCTTGGTGAGCACCGGATGCTGCCGGCCCCATTCGGTCGTCTCAGTCGCCGCACGCTCGTCTCGCCGCAGTCGCTGATCGCGATCGTTCTGATCGCCGGTGGGCTTCTGGTTGCGACCGAGCCGCTGCACAACCACGGGCTCCAGGGCCAGGCGACCTTCCTCGCCAGTCTCTTCTCGTTCGGGATCCTGATTGCCTTCAGCGCCGCTCAGCTTGCCGTGGTACGCCTCCGCTACACGGAGCCGGATCGTCCCCGTCCCTACCGGGTTCCGTTCTCGATCCACGTCTTCGGCGGCGATCTGCCGCTGCCGGCTCTTCTCGGCGCCCTGCTCACGGTCTTCGTCTTCGTACTGACGATGGCGACGCATCCGGCCGCTCGCTACGGAGGACCGATCTGGCTGGCAACCGGCCTGGCCATCTACTGGCTGGTGCGCCGGCAGCGCGGTGCTGGCGTGATCGAGCAGGCCGTCCCCAACGACGAGCAGCAGCTTCCAGATGTTCGCTTCGCCAGCATCCTCGTACCGATGACGCTGGGCGATATCGGCGAAGAGATGATGGCGACCGCGGTACGGATCGCTCAGGACCGCCAGGCCTCCGTGGTCGCGCTCAACGTCATCGAGGTGCCGCTCGCCCGCCGGCTCGGCGAAAAGCTACCGGCCGAAGAAGAGGGAGCGAAAGAGGCACTCGATGAGGCACGGGCGCTCGCCGAAGAACACGGCGTGCCCGTGCGGGGCCTTACCGTGCATGCGCGCTCGATCGGTACCGCGGTGGTCGAGCAGGCGCGGGAGCTGGGTGTCGATCTGATCGTGCTCGGCTCCAGCCCGCACTGGCGCCGTCAGTCGCGTTTCTTCTCGCCCACGGTCGAGCATGTACTGCGCAAGGCGCCCTGCGAGGTCATGATCGTCTCCTTCCCCGAGGACGTGCTCGAGGGCGAGCCCGTGGTCGGGGAGAGTGAGGCGGAGTCGAGTTAGCAGCCTCCGTCGCGCTGTCACTAGAAATCGACGTAGATGAACTGTGAGACGCCGCTCATGAAGATGATGGCGGCGGCGAGAAGCAGTGCCCACGCCACGCCGACTGCGATGTCGAATAGCAGGTGCCGTAGAGCTCGCTTCAAGACGAAGTGATTCGCCGCCTGGCCACGCTCGGCGAAGTGGTGCGTAATCCCTGGTCGCATCCGTATCTCTTTTGATACCAACGCTCCCTGTGTGCGAGCCTCGCACCTGCCGGTCGTACCGGGTCGGCGGATCTTCATTCCCAGCCGAGCTCTGATCCAGGCCGCTTGCGTGCCACGCGGCTCTTGCTGCTCGTGGCTCACAGCAACCTCCCGAGCATGTGCAGGAAGCGGTCGTAGGGCATCACGAACAAGCCCCAGCCGACGGTCACGAGCGAAAACGTCAGCAGACCACCGGCCGCGCTGCCGCCGTAGTGGAGGAGCTTCCTGGCGGTTCCTCTGCTCAGAGCGGGAACGGCGGCGAGCAGGGGCTTGCGGCCGAGCTCGGTCCAGAGCCGGTGCAGCACCAAGAGTAGGCCGTTGAAGGCGCCCCAGGCGGCGAAATGCCAGGCGGCCCCGTGCCAGATCCCGACGATCGTGAAAGCCACCATCAGGTTCAGGCACGTCAGCACGAGTCCGCGGCGATTGCCGCCGAGCGGTATGTAGACGTAGTCGGTTACCCAGCGTGTGAGAGACATATGCCAGTGCCGCCAGAAGCTGCGGATGCTGGAGCGCAAGTAAGGCCAGGCGAAGTTCTCGGGCACGCTGATGCCGAACAGGCGCGCCGAGCCGATGGCGATGTCGGAGTAGCCGGAGAAGTCGAAGTAGATGTGCAGCGAATAGGCGACGAGCGCACTGGCGATCTGGAACTTCGAGGCCTGGTTGAGGGCGTTGGTGCTACCGAGTGGGCCCAGCCAGAGTGCGAACGTGTCTGCGAGCACCATCTTCTTGGCCAGTCCGATCACGATGCGTGTGATGCCGGCGTTGACATCGGCCGCGTCGGCGCGAGCCGCTTTGACCTGGGGTGAGAACTGCTGGAAGCGCTTGATCGGGCCGGCGACCATCGTGGGCGCGAACATGGCGAAGGCGAGGAAATCGCCGATGCCGTGGCGCTCGATGGTGCCGCGGCGAATATCGACGATGTAGTGGATGAATTCGAAGGTGAAGAACGAGATCGCCAGCGGCACGGCGATGTCCTGAAAGGTCGGCAGCGTACCGGAGTGCGAGCTCAGGGCTTGTCCCAGGATCGGGCCGAGCAGGCGCGAGTACTTGAAATAGGCCAGCGCCCCGATGGTGCCGGTGAGTCCGAGCGCGAACGCCGGCAAGCCGAATCGCGGCCTGCGCATAACCCTGCCCAGCACGTACACGAGCAGCGCCTCGCCGAGAATCAGCAGCCAGAAGCGCCCTGCGTAGTAGGTGTAAAAGGCGAGTCCGGCGACGAAGATGAGCCAGGGTCGTAATCTCCGCGGACCGAAGCGGAAGACGACGACCACGATCGCCAGCCCGATGAAATACAGCGCCTCGCCGAAGATCACGATGGCGCTTTCGTGCTGGTAATGAGCGGCGCCAGCGCCTTATAGAGCCGGCGCGCGAATAGCGCGCTGCCGGCGTCGGTTGTGTGCGTGATGTCAGCGAAGAACGCCGACGGTAGCTCTAGCTTCGGTTGGTTCCAATCGATGAAGGTCAGGCCGTGCCGTTCGACGACCGAACGGATGACGGCTACGTTGGCGTCGTAGAGGTGACGGTCGAACACCTCGAAGCCCGTGAGCGCGGTGATGTTGAGCGGCGACATGAAGAAAACCGCATGCGCGTGCTGTCGCTGCAGCCGTGCGCAAAGCAGGTCGAGCATGCGCAACTCGGAGTCGGTTCGTTTGATCTGGAAGTTGGCGAAATCGGCGTAGCGCTCAACGATCTCGGTCTGCCGCGCCGGATCGAGGTCGTCGAAGCTGAGGCTCGCCGGCGAGTGCGACGCCAGCGGCAGTTCTTCGGGCGCGCTGCTTGTCAGGTCCTGCCAGCGGGCGAATAGCTCGTCCCGAACAGGGCGGCCGAAGAGTCGCGCTGCCAGCGAGTCGTGCTCGCGGAACAGCACCCAGTGGCGGTCCAGCGTGCGATCGACGATGCCGCTTAGGTTGAACGCTCGAGAGGCATCGATACCGAGCACACTCGCGACCTGAAGACTCACCGCCTCGCCGAGGATCCTGGGCAGCTCGGGGAACTGCTGTCTGCCCTCGATGCGCGCCACAGGGTTGAACGTGTGGTAGGTGAGCTGAACGGCCAGTAAGTCGGCGTGTCCGGCGAGACGATCGGCGATGAAGTACTGGTCGGCGACCAGTGCACCGTCGACACCGAGGTTGTACACACGCGCGCCACTTCCGTTGGCGTGTGCGACACGAGCGAAGGCGGCGGGGTAAGCGTGATGGCTGTCACTGTTCATCTCGCCCCAGGTGGGCGACGCACCGAGAAACAACACCACCGGGCGACGCGCATCTCGAGACAAGGCCTCGATGTGGTCAACGTAGCCGGGCAGTGCCGACATCGGCCACGTCTTCGGCAGGCGCCAGTCGGCGTCGTAGTGCTGGCCGGGCCGCAGATAGGCGGCGACCAGACCGTCGATCGCGACCAGGGCGATGACCATTACGCACAGGCGCACGACCAGGCGAGCCAGTGATAGCCGATGCGTTTCGCGCTGGCTCTCGTCGCCGCTGCCCTGACCGGTCCTCATGCCCTCGCTCGTTGCCAGCGCGCCGGTCTCCAAGCGCGGGCTTTCATGCCAAGTTGACCCTGGAACAGCCCGACAGTAGCATCTCGTCACTACAGGACGAACAGCCTCGAGCGCGTGGCTGGCGGTTTCTTCTAGGGCGCGAACAATGAAGATCTGGCAACGAGTCGTACTCATGTTCGCCTTGATGGCGACCGTTCTGATCTTCGCCTCGGAGGGAATGACGGCGGTCGTCATCCACGAGGGCAAGGGCGCCGGCAAAGCGCGACTTGGCCAGATTGACACCACGGCGGCCACTTATTTGGGTCGCCACGGCAGTCTGCAGCGCGACCCCAACTATGGAAGTCGAGTCGTCTACTGGATCGACTTCGGCGGGAGGATGAGAGACGGCCGTTATCCGTGCGAGATGGCGAGTGATGCCGAGCACAGAGTCTTCCAGTTCAGCTTCAACTCCGCCGTCTATGTGACCTCGAGAGGCATCAAGGTCGGGAGCACCGAAGCGCTACTCACAGTTCGCTACAGCCGCATGACGAGCATCCACACGACCAAGTTCAACCACTACATCCTCGACGGGCGGCCGTTCACCGATTTCTGGGTTTTGAACAAGACGCGGCGGGTATACCAGATCGTCGTGAGATCGAAGTGACCTTTTGCTGCCGTTCGTTTACCGCGGCTTTGGTCGTTCTGGCAGCCGGAGTTTCGGTGTCGGCGGCGTGGGCCGACGCGCCGCAGATCACCGTTCCCTCTTCCGGCATCGACTGGTCGGCCGGCACTGTCACCGTCTCCGCCGACTACCCGGCGGGTACCCAGTCGGTCGTCTTCTCGGCGATCGGGCAGACGATTGCCACGGTCGTCGTGGCGGACGACACGGTCGCCGGCACAGTCAGCTCGGGAGTGCCCTTCCCCTTGACGACGCCGACCGATTTCAGCGCCGATGCGCGTGATGCTCAGAACGCGTCCATCGGCGTTGCGACGCTAGCGCTGACGCCGGCGATGTACAGGCCGTCGGCACCCGAGTTGGAGCTCGCCGCCGGAACTGTCGTCGACTTCTCGCTCGCGTTAAAGGCCGTCAGTGACCACACGGTCACGAGCGTTGTCGTCAAGACCGAGCCCGAGCCGTTGACGCATCCGGTCACCCTCGTGACGGGCGCCGACGGTCAGATCGCTGTGAGCGGCGTGCGCGTGCCCTATGGCGTCGAACAGATAGAGCTCATCGCGCGCAACGGCTTTGGCTCGTCGTTACCGTCGAAAGCCGAGACCGTCTACAGTCTCGGGCCACGGTCGAAGCTGCCCGAGCGCTCGCGCTACGTCCTCGTCGACAAGCGTTCGATGACTCTCTACTACGTGCGCGGGCAACGAGTCGTCAGGCACTACGACATCGCCATAGGTACGCCCTCGACACCCACGCCCAACGGCTACTTCGTGATCGGCGCCGCACGGCCGGCCTCGGGCCCCTGGGGTGTCCTGCGCCGCCCGCTGTACAGAGTCTTCGGCTCGCGGCGTAAGCCGAGCGGCTTCTACATCCACGGCACCGACGAACCCTGGAGTATCGGCACCTGGGCGAGCCACGGCTGCGTGCGCTTGTACAACTGGGAGATCAGGAATTTCTCAAAGACGGTGCCGAACGGAACACTGGTGCTGATTCGTCCGTGAGCGCTGAACTGCTCGGTAACCCGACCCTCGCCGGGTGCCGCGCGAAGCGACTCGAAACTCAAGGCCGGCGCGCCGACGACTCGTGCCCTCGCGCTGACGGCTCGACGCTGTTCGCACCGCTGCATGAGTTAGTCTGAGGTGGAATGAAGGCGATCATCATCGGTTGCGGTCGTACCGGCTCGTCGGTTGCGCAGCATCTGCTCGACGCGCACTGGGAGGTGGTTGTCGTCGACGAAGACGCGGAGGCCCTCTCCAACCTCGGAACGCGCTGGCCCGGGCGATTCATCGTCGGGCACGGTCTCGACATCGAAGTGCTGGTAGAGAGCGGTATCGAGGGCGCGGACGCGGTCGTCGTCTCCACCGACGGCGACAACACTAACATCGTGATCGGGCTGATCGCCCAGCGCCGTTTCCGAGTCGAGCGCGTCGTCGTGCGAATCCTCGATCCGGCCCGCGCCGCCTTCTTCGCCGAGCGGGGCCTGCACACGATCTGTCCCACCTCGATCGCGATCGGAGCTCTCACCGAGGCTGCGCTCGTGAGCGAGACGGTGGCGAGCGAAGGGGCGAGCATATAGTGCCCCGTCCGGCAACACCCTCCGGCCTCTCGTCCGCTATCACGCGGCGCGCTGCGTTGTCCTCAGTCGCGCCCCTCCGTCCCCAGACGAGCTCCCTGGCATCGCTTGGTGCTAGCGACCCAGAGACTCGGAAGCATCACGGGAAGGGACACTGATGTACGTGCTCGTGGCAGGTGGCGGAAAGGTGGGCGCCAACGTCACCCGCACGCTTCTGCGCCAGGGTCACGAGGTGACGATCATCGAGCAGCGTGCGGAACGTTTCCGGGTGCTCGAGGAGGAGTTCGACTACGTGGTTCAGCGCGGCGACGCAACCGAGCTACACGTGCTCGAGCGCGCCGGCATCGGCCGCCCTCCCGATCTGATGCTCGCCGTCACCGGCGACGACGAGGACAACATCGTCATCTGCGAGATCGCTCAGAAGCGCTACTTCGTTCCTAAGGTGATCGCACGCGTCAACGATCCGCGCAACCAGACGCACTTCGATCTGCTCGGCGTCGCGCCAACCGTTTGCGCCACCTCGAGCATCATGGCCCTGATCGAGCACGAGGTGCCCGAGAGCGACTTCATCCGGCTGCTGCAGCTGCGCGACGACGAGCTCGAGATCGTTGAGGTGCCGATCGGTGCCGACTCTCCCTCGTCGGGCAAGCGCGTTGAGCAGCTGAAGATGCCCGACGGAACGCGACTGATCTCCGTCGCCCGCGAAGGACGCTCCGAGATCGCCACCGGCTCGACCAAGCTCGAGCCCGGCGACCGTGTGCTCGCCATCCTCCAGCCCGGTTGCGAGGACGAGTTGCGGCGCGTCCTGCTCAAGCGCTAAGAACTCCTTTCAAAACGAAGCACTCCATCGCCTGGCCGCGCTCGGCGGCGCCCTGCGTTGTCCTCGGCCTCGCCCGTAGCCTTGGCTACGACCGAGGCGCTGCGTCCTAGCATCGCATCCACCGATCGCACCCAGNNCACCCAGTCGACGGGTCTTCATTCCGAAATGAGTTCGCAGCGCTCGGGCTACTCGATCGGGCGCATGGGAATCCCCAGGCGCCTCGCGGCTGCGGGAATCGTCGTCCCCTGCACGATCACGGAGAAGGCGACGGCGACGAAGACGAGCGAGTAGATCAGCCTGGCGTCGTCCACCTTCGCCAGCACCGCGAAGGCCGCGAGGAGAATCGGTACCGCTCCTTTCAGTCCGCCCCAGAGCAGGAAGATGCGTTCGCCTCGATCCAGACGCACAGGCAGGAGTAGGAGCCCGGCGACGAGCGGTCGAGCCACGAGAACCAGCAGCAGCGCGATCACGAGGCCTTTGAGCCAGAGCCAGTCGTGTCCGACAAAAGTGAGATCGATCGTCAGGCCGAGGCCGCCGAACGCAGCGATCTCAGCCAGGCTTGCGAGCGAGGAATGGAAGGACTCGATCTCCTTCTTGAAGGGAACTTGCTCGTCGCCGACGAGGATCCCGGCCACGAAGACGGCCAGGAACCCGGAGCCGTGCGCAACGCTGGCGAGCCCGTATACCACGCCGCAAGCTGCGAGTGTGCGGAGGGGATAGAGGCCATTGCTCGGAAGCCGGATCCGCATCAGCGGCACGAGTAGCCGCCCGGCGACGATCCCGATCGTGAGCCCGACGCCCGTCGCAATGACGAACTCCCGCACGACTAACAGGAACGAGCCGTTGCTGGCGGTGGCGAACTGGACCATCGCCAGCATCAGCGCGATCCCGACCGGGTCGTTGGCACCCGACTCACCCTCGAGAATAGTGTCGGTGCGACCGCCCACTTCGTGCCCGCCCAGCACCGAGAACATCACGGCCGGGTCGGTGGGTGCCAGCGCGGCTCCGATCAGGCCCGATGTCATCCAGCCGAGGTCGAGCAGGAGATGGCAGCCGCCGGCGATCACCGCCGCTGTGCCGAACGTCCCCAGAAAGCCGAGCGTCGTTATCGGCACGATCGCGGCGCGAAAGCGACGCCAGCCGATGTGCATGCCGCCGTCGAAGAGGATGATCACCACCGCCACGACCACGACCCGCTCGACCGTCCGAATCGAGGCGTGACGCTCGAGCGCCGGAAAGATGTCGGAGAGAATCGCGCCAAGAATCAGAAAGAACGCCGCCGCGGGCACCGGTACGCGCTCGCTCAACTTGCTCCAGGTCAGAGCGATAGTGAGCCCGCCGGCCACGACGAGCACGATCGTCGCGAAGCTGATGATCTCGTGCATGCCCGGACTCTAATCTCGCCGCCGCGAGCGCGTCCGCCCGGTCGAGTTGGCCGGGACGTCGCCGGCGCTCAGTTTTTTCCAGGTTTGAGCTTCGCTACGAGCTGCTGCCGGTGAGCGAAGACGATCAGCCCGACCGTAGCCCCGGCGGCGTCGATCGCGATGTCCCAGGGAGACCCGACCCGGCCGCGCACGAAGTGCTGGTGCAGCTCGTCGCTCGCCGCATAGGCAACGGCGATCGCCAGCGCCGGCCAGGCTCGGGCGAGTGCGCGCATGAGGAGCGCCGAGAGCAGGGCGTACTCACAAGTGTGCGCGAGCTTGCGGAGGATGAGATCCCAGAAGCCGAGTCCCGAGCTCAGGCTTGGGATGGAGGAGAGGGCAAAGATGAATCCGGCCCAGAGAACTACCGGTAACCAGAGTTTCAGAGCTCTCGGAATGCGCGTGAACATGACCGGTGGCCATGATAGGCTCGCCCGCACATAACGGCGAGCGGTTAGGGAACCCGGTGTAAGCCCGGGACGGTCCCGCCGCTGTAAGGGGAGAAGCTCCCTTGCCACGACGTCACTGGCCCTCGGGCTGGGAAGGCGGCGGGGGAGGGCGCCCCGAGTCAGAAGACCTGTCGCTCGTCGCCCATCGGACCCCTCGAGGAAGGAGGATTCGTGCGAAAGCGCGTTCTCATCATCTTTTCCATCGCCGTCCTGGCTGTGGTTTTCGTCTCCTCAGCGGCGGCGGTCTCTGTCTCGGTGCGTATCGAAGGCAAGACTCGGACTCTCTTCGGCGGCACCGATCCGCAACTGCAGGTCACCTCGACCGCTCTCGACGCTCTTGTGGCGGCGGCTCATGCAGGCGAGATCTACTACCACCTCAGCACCGGCTCGTCGGGCTCTTACGTCGATCAGATCGGTCTCTATCCGGCTCTCACCTCGGGCGGCTGGATGTTCAAGGTCAACGGTGTGCTGCCGCCGGTCGGTGCTGACAAAGTCGCGCTTAAAAGCGGCGATCACGTGCTCTGGTACTGGGCGAACTTCGACCCGGCGACCTTCGCCGGCCCGAAGACGCTGCGCCTGACAATCAGCGGGCTCACACACGCCGAGCGCGCGCTGGAGAGGCGAACGCACGCCAAGCTCTACTGCTACGCGGCCGTTGCTCAGGACGACAGGGGTGCGATCACTCCCGCCAATGGCGCCGTTCTTCACGTCGGTTCGAAGCGAGCAGTGAAGACCGGGAAGGGGCGTGCGTGCGTGGGACCGCACCGCGGGTTACTCGTACAGGCGACCCTGAGCGGCGCAGTGCGCTCGAACAAACTCGCGTGAACGGACGCCGACTTCCGGTTTTCCTCGTTTTGCTCGTCGCTGTGGCCGGCTTAACCGGCTGCGGCGCGGGCAGCGGGAACGGCAAGGCACGAGTCTGGATCACGCGTGACCAGGGCGCGACCCTGCTCGAGCGGGGCACGGTTCCGGCCGGGCTGACCGCGCTGCAGGGACTCGACCGCCTTGCGAAGGTCGAGACCGGCTACGGAGGCGCATTTGTGACCGCGATCGACGGGCTCGGCAACTCACAGCTCCGCCAGCGCGACTGGTTCTATTTTGTAAACGGCTACGAGTCCGACCGCGGTGCCGCCTCCTACCGGCTTCGCGCGGGCGACGTGGAGTGGTGGGATTACCGCGCCTGGCGAGGACGGGAACACGTACCGGTGGCTGTCGGCGCATTCCCCGAACCCTTCCTGCACGGCTACGACGGCAAGCGTCGGCCGGCGGCTGTTCGTTTCCAGCTCGGGCTTCGCTCCGAGGCACTCGCGCTCGCGCGGGTCGTCCGAGCGCGCTCGGTCGCGCCACTCGGAGTGGCGGTCGCCCCGGCCGCGAACCTGCTCGTCGTCAGCGCAGGAAGGCCGAGCCTTGTGGCCGGGTTCCGGAGTGGCGAGCGGGCCGGCGATCCAGTCCGGTTCGTGCTCAGCGGCAAGAACTTCGCCCGCGCGCTCGCCGGCAACCGGACACTTGTTCGCTACCGCTACCAGGCGACGCCGTGAGACCGCTGCCGTCACTGGCGCTGCTCTCGGCCTGTGTTGTCACGGCGCTTGTGGCTTCGCACCCACTTTCGCTGGCCACGCTTGCCGCGGCGCTCCTTGTGCTCGTGCTGCGAGCGTCCTGGCGGCGGGCTCGCCTGTATCTGCTCGGGATCGTCGTCTCCTCGCTCAGCCTGTTTCTGATCTGGCCGCTGACAGCGCACGTCGGCAGCCATCCCCTCTGGAACGGGCCGATCGTGCCTGTGATCGGCTCGATCGACGTGACCTACGAGGAGCTGTCGGCCGGCGCCATGCAGGCGCTTCGCCTGGCGATCGTCGCGCTCGCCTTCGCGGTTTGGGCGCTCCGGCTCGATCACGACCGACTCGTGCGCGAGGTGCGGCTGGCGCGGCGCTCGGTCCTGACGGTGGCGCTGGCGACGAGATTGATCCCCACCCTCGAGCGTGACGCGGTCGGCTTCATCGAGGCGCTTCGCGGCCGCGGCGTTCCGGTGCGGGGCCTGCGCGGACGTGCCCGCTTGCTCGCACCGCTCGTGGCGAGCTCGCTAGAGCGGGGATTGACGCTGGCCGAGTCGATGGAGGCACGCGGCTACGGCCGCCGCGGTCGCCCGCCGCGGTCGCACCTTGGCTTCAGCTGGCGCGAGCGACTGTCGCTCGCCTTTTCTCTCCTACTCACGATCTCCTCGCTCCTATGGCTCTAGCGCGGATCGAGAACCTCTCCTTCTCCTATCCCGAAGCCGCCACGGCTGCGCTCAGAGAGGTTTCGCTCGAGCTCGAGCGCGGCGAGGTCGTGCTCCTACTCGGTCGCTCGGGCTCAGGGAAGTCGACGTTGCTGCGCGCGCTCTCCGGACTCGTCCCGCACTTCCATGGCGGCCGCTTCTCGGGCTCGGTCGTCGTCTCGGGGCGCGATACGCGCGAGGTACTGCCGGCGGCGCTCGCGGGCGACGTGGCGACGCTGTTCCAGGATCCCGAGGATCAGATCATCTTCGACTCGGTCGCGAACGAGGTTGCCTTCGGCCCGGAGAACCTCGGCGCGAGTGCCGAGCAGGCGCTTGGGCGAGCGCGGGAGGCACTGGCGGCGGTAGGCGCCGAGCACCTACTCGGGCGAGCGACGCGCGAGCTTTCCGGAGGCGAGCTGCAGCGTGTCTGCCTCGCCGCCGCGCTTGCGCTCGAGCCCGATCTGCTTCTGCTAGACGAACCGACTTCACAGCTCGACCCGGAGGGTGCCGAGGCTTTTCTGGCCTTGATCGAGAGGCTGGCGCGCGAGCGTGGGACGGCGGTCGTCTTGAGCGAGCAGCGCCCGGCGCACCCGCTTGCGATCTGCGATCGCGTGCTCTTTCTCAGAGACGGGCAGCTCGTGCTCGACGCGCCGCGGCAGCAGGCGCTCGATCGGCTGGAGAGAGAGGAGCCCGGGTTCCTCCAGGCACTCGAGCCGGCGCGCGAGCGAACGGGCGCTGGCGAGGTCGTCTGCACTATTAAGGCGGTCACTTACGCCTATCGGCCCGGAGAGCCGGTGCTCGAGGACGTCACGCTCGAGATCCGCCGTGGCGAGGTCGTCGGCCTCGCCGGTCGGAACGGCTGCGGTAAGACCACGCTAGCCAAGCTGGCTTGCGGACTCCTCGACATTCAGGACGGAGAGGTTGAGCTCCACGGGTGCGCCGGCTACCTCTCTCAGAATCCGGGTCGCTACGTCGTCTGCGAGCGAGCCGAAGAGGAGGTCGCGCTCGGGATCGGTGGGGATCTGGAGCGGGCTCACGACTGGCTCCGGGAGCTGGGACTGGGCGGTTGCGAACGGCGGCACCCACGCGATCTCTCCAGTGGCGAGCGCGAGCGCCTGGGGTTGGCCGCCGTGCTCGCAATCGAGCCCGACCTGCTCGTTCTCGACGAGCCCACGCGCGGAGTCGATCCCGATCGCAAGCGCGAGCTCGCGGAACTTCTTCGCGCTCACGCGTCGGAGCGCGCGACCCTTCTCGTCACCCACGACACCGGCTTCGCCGCCGCGGTCTGTGATCGCGTCCTCACTCTTCCGGGCGCATGGGAACTCAGCCATGCCTGAGCGACTGGGCTACGCGCTCGCGGCTCTCGTCGCCGCTTTGGCGCTTGCGTTCGGCTTCGCCGTCGGGCAGTGGGTGGTCGCGGCGATCGTGCTCGGGGTCGCGCTCGCGCTCGCGCTCGGCGTCTTCGTGGAATCGGGGCCCGACTCGGCCAAGGAGGTGGCTCTGATCGCCACCTTGACGGGGATCGCGGTGGCTGGGCGTCTGCTCGTCCATCCCTTCCCTGGCGTGCAGCCGATGACGGTCATAGTCATCGCCTCCGGCGCTGCCTTCGGTCTCAGGATCGGCGTCTCGGTCGGAGCTCTGGCGGCACTCGTCTCCAACTTCTTCCTCATTCAGGGGCCCTGGACGCCCTGGCAGATGGCGCTCTGGGCGCTCTGCGGCGCGATCGGCGCCGTCGGCTCCTCGCTTGCCCGTCGCCGTCTCGTTTTCGCGCTCATGTGCGGCTTGCTTGCCTACGGCTTCTCGACCGCGATGGACGTGAGCGACTGGTGGTACCGCTACGCCCACAGCTGGGCCGGGCTGGCGATCTCGCTCACAACCGGCTTTCCCTTCACACTGGCGCACGCGCTCGGCTCCTTTGCGATCGCGTTCGTCGTCGGTCCGGAGCTCTGTCGGATGCTCGCCCGCTTCTCGCTGCGGATTCATACCGAGGTCGTCTGGGCCGAAACGCCCGGTGCCGCTTCAGTGCATGAACAGGCCGCCATCGACGAAGAAGTTCTGGCCGGCCGGGTAGCGATCTGAATCGACCAGAGCCGCGATCATCTTCGTTGCATCCTCGGACTTTCCCAGCCGTCTCTAGTGGATGTCGCGTTCGCTCTGGGTGAGGTTGGGTGACGCGTCGGTGCATCAACCTCCGACCTGCTGCGATCGTACCCTGGATCCCGCAACAGATGTGAGCCCGGAGCGTGTCAAATCTGTGCCGGCTGGAGCCGGAACGGGACGCAGTGGACGGGCCTTGCGAAGGACATCCGCCGGGCGTCGATAGCATGGACTGCATGTCTGTCGCCTCCTCTCCCGAGAGCTACCTCGCCGAGCTCAACGACGCTCAGCGCGAGGCCGTGCTCTCGACCGAGGGGCCGCTGCTCGTGGTGGCGGGTGCCGGCTCGGGCAAGACGCGCGTACTCACCTATCGGGTTGCCCATCTGATCCGCGCCTGCGGCGTCAAGCCGCACGAGATCATCGCCATCACCTTCACCAACCGGGCCGCTGGGGAGATGCGCTCTCGACTCTTCTCGCTGCTCGGACCGGTGGCCGAGCGAACCTGGATCATGACCTTCCACGCCGCCTGCGGACGCATCCTGCGCTCGGAGATCGAGCGGCTTGGCTATCGCTCCAGCTTCACCATTTACGACCAACCCGATCAGATCAGGGTGGTCAAGCTCTGTCTGGCAGAGCTTGATCGCGATCCCAAACGCTTCCCTCCCCGCGGCGTCCACTCTCAGATCTCGAATGCCAAGAACCGCCTGGTCGGCCCAGAGGAGTACCGAGCCCGCGTCTCTTCCTTCTGCGACCAGACCGTAGCCGAGGTCTACGACCTCTACCAGCGCCGCCTCTACGCCGCGAACGCGCTCGACTTCGACGATCTGCTCTTCCTGACCGTTCAGGTGCTGGAGCGCTTTCCCGAGGCGCTCGAGCGCTGGCAGAAGGCGTTTCGTTACGTGCTCGTGGACGAGTACCAGGACACCAATCACGCTCAGTACCGGCTCCTGCAGCTGCTCGCGGGCAAACACAAGAACGTGTTCGCGGTCGGCGATCCCGATCAGTCGATCTACGCCTTCCGCGGCGCCGACATCCGCAACATCCTCGAGTTCGAGCGCGACTTCGGCGAGGCTCGGCAGATCGCCCTCGAGCAGAACTACCGCTCGACCATGTCGATACTCGAGGCGGCGAACGGCGTCATCCTTCAGAACCGCGAGCGCAAGGAGAAGAGGCTCTGGTCGGAACTGGGGGAGGGCGAGCCGCTGCAAGTGATCGAAGTCGAGGACGAACACGCCGAGGCGCGTTATGTCGCCGCCTCGATCGCCGCCCTCGTGGACGAGGGCTACTCCGGTTCCGAGATCGCCGTCTTCTACCGCACCAACGCTCAGTCGCGCGTGCTCGAGGATGTGCTCGTGCGCCAGGAGATCGGCTACCGCGTGATCGGCGGCCCGCGCTTCTACGAGCGCGCCGAGATCAAAGATCTGGTCGCCTATCTGCAGGCGATCGACAACCCGCTCGACGAGGTCTCGTTGCTTCGGATCGCCAACCGTCCCCGGCGCGGGCTCGGTCAAACCACGCTGGCCCGGCTACAGGCCTTCGCCGACGCGCAGGAGATCTCGCTCTGGCAGGCGCTCGGACGCGCCGAGGAGACGGGAATTTCGGGCGCTTCTCTGCGCGCAGCCGAAAGCTTTCACGCCCTGATCCAGTCGCTGCAGTCGGCAGCGCAGGAGCTGGAATTGCCGGAGCTGCTCGAGGCGGTTCTGGAGCGGAGTGGATACCTGGAGTCGCTCCAGGCCGAGCGCACCATCGAGGCGGCCGGCAGGATCGAGAACCTGGAGGAGCTGGTCGGTGTGGCGCGTGAGTTCAGCGCCCGGGACGACCGTCCTGACCTGGCCGAGTTCCTGCAGGATATCTCGCTCTTCTCCGACTCCGACGCTCTCGTGGAAGAGCGCAGCGACGTGACGCTGATGACGCTTCACAACGCCAAGGGACTGGAGTACCGATCTGTCTTCATCATCGGGATGGAGGAGGGAATCTTTCCGCACTCACGCTCGATCGAGGAGCAGGGGATCGAGGAGGAGCGGCGGCTCTGCTACGTCGGCATGACCCGAGCGATGGAACGACTCACGCTCACGCACGCCGCCTCGCGCTCGCTCTACGGCCGGCACGACTACAATCTCCCCTCGCGCTTTCTCGACGAGCTGCCCGAGCGCTGGATCAAGCGCGAGCGGCTGCGCGCCTCTTCTTGGTCGGGGCACAAACCGCCGAAAGGCAGTGCTGTCAGCCCGCGCACCGACCTCCCCGTGCTCGCGACCGGCGACTCGGTTCGGCACTCGACCCTCGGCGAGGGAGTTATCACTCGCATCGAGCCCGGCGGCGTTGTCACCGTCCGCTTCGCCGGCGAGAACAGCGAGCGTCGATTGATGCTGGAATACGCGCCCCTGGAGAAGCTCGCGCGCTAGAGCTATCCCGGCAGGTCGACAAGCCCGAAGCGGCCGCCCCGCGGCGGCCAGCGACCGCGCAGACCGTTCGGCCCGCCGTTGACAAGAGCCCGGTAGACGCGGCCGAGAAAGCGATCTTCACCTGCCGGAGTGGAGCTGGAGTCTCGGAAAATGAACAGCGCTCGATAACCGGTCGCTGTCTCCTGAAGACCTATCGACGCTCTCCCCTTAAGCGTGGGAGAACTCGGAGACATTCCCCGGCGTCTAGCGCCCGACCTTCTTCTGTCGATTGCGCGCAACAGTGTCCAACGTCACGGCCGCGAGGAGGATGAGAGCGGTCGAGATGAACTTCGTTGAGGAGCTGTAGCCGACCAGATCGCAGCCGTTGGCGATCATGTAGATGATCAACGCGCCAAGCACGGCGCTCTTCACCTGCCCACGGCCGCCGAAGAGGCTCGTACCGCCGATTACCGCCGCCGCGATCGCGTACATCAGGAGTGGATCGGCGCCGGCGGTGGGAACTGCCGATGTTTCACGGGAAGCTAACAGTACGCCGCCGAAAGTGGCCATCACGCCCGAGATCATGAAGACGACGAGCTTGATCCGAGGGACGTTGATGCCCGCCCGGCGTGCCGCCTCGTCGTTGCCGCCAACCGCATACACA
The DNA here is from genome assembly GCA_003170155.1 of Actinomycetota bacterium. Taxonomy (GTDB): domain Bacteria; phylum Actinomycetota; class Thermoleophilia; order Gaiellales; family Gaiellaceae; genus Fen-549. The sequence goes on from PMZQ01000052.1 coordinate 36,297, forward strand.
TGGCGGCCGAACGTCGTCCGCGTCGCAATGAAGTTC
>PMZQ01000024.1 GCA_003170155.1 Actinomycetota bacterium
GCCTCGAAAGCGCTCGGCTCTATCTTCTCCTCTCGATTCCGTTCGTTTTGCTTCCGTTTGTCGCCAACACGACGGGCTGGTTGCTGACCGAGATGGGGCGCCAACCCTGGATCGTCCAGGGTCTGTACAAGACGAGTGACGCCTTCTCGCACAGCGTCAGCGTGGCCTCGGTCGCCTTCACGCTCGGGGGCTTCATTCTCGTCTACAGCGTGCTGGCGATCGTCGAGACGGGTCTGGTTCTCCACATCGTCAGAGGCGGGCCGGCGCCGGTCTCGAAAGAGGGCCAGGAGGAAGGCGGGAAGCTCCTGCGGATGGAGTACTGATGCTCGCAGCCACCTTCATCAGCCTGCAGGGATTCTGGTTCGCGCTGCTCGGTGTGCTCTGGGCGGGCTTCTTCGTGCTCGAGGGCTTCGACTTCGGTGTCGGCATGCTGGCGCCGCTGGTCGGGCGCGGCGAGAACGGGCGCAAGGCGGCGCTGGGCACGATCGCGCCGGTCTGGGATGGCAACGAGGTCTGGCTGATCGTGGCCGGAGGAGCGACCCTCGCCGCTTTCCCGGATTGGTACGCGACTCTCTTCTCGGGCTTCTACATCGTTCTCTTCCTGATCCTGGTCGGGCTGATCGTGCGCGGCGTGGCGATCGAGTACCGCGCCAAGCGCGAGGGGGCGCGCTGGAAGGCGCTCTGGGATCTCGGCATCTTCGCCGGTAGCGCGATTCCGGCCTTCCTCTTCGGCCTCGTCTTCGCGAACGTGATCCACGGCGTTCCGATCGGATCGAACGGCGAGTACTCCGGTGGGGTGCTCGACCTGTTCAACGGCTACGCGATTCTGGGCGGATTCGTCTCGCTGGCGCTGTTCGCCTTGCACGGCGCCGTCTTTCTGACTCTGAGGACCGAGGGAGAAGTGCGAAAGCGTGCTCGCTCGGCCGCGCTCATCCTCGCGGTGCCGGCGATTCTGCTCGCCGGCTCGATCCTGCTCTGGAGCTGGGCCGACTCCGGCATGGCCGCCGGTAAGTGGATCGCCGCCGCGTTACTGGCCGCCGCCGCCGCGCTTCTGCTCGTTCTCTCGCTCCTGCTCGTCTTCAAGGATCGGGACGGCTTCGCCTTCGGCGCGACCGCGCTCGCGATCGTCTCGGCGACCGCGATGCTCTTCGTCGCCCTCTATCCGCGTGTGCTCGTCTCGAGCACGAGCCCGGACTTCAGCCTCACCGTCTCCGCCTCGAGCTCCTCTCATCACACGCTCTGGGTGATGACGATCGTGGCGCTGATCTTCACTCCGGTTGTCCTCATCTATCAGGCCTGGACCTATTGGGTCTTCCGCGCTCGCCTGCGCGGAGACCCGTTCCCCGGTACGACCGGATCCGGCAGCACTTCGAGCCGGTCTTCGGGCTGAGTCGTGGCCCCGCTCGATCGCAGGCTCCTGCGCGAAGCGCCCGAGGTTGGTCGCTTTCTCGCGAGAGCCACCGTGCTGGCCGCGCTCTCCGCCGCCGCCGCGATCGCCTGGGCGGTGCTGATCGGAAAGGCGGTCGCCGGAGTCTTCCTGGAGGGGGACGATCTCGGCGCGATCTCGGGGCTCTTGATCGCGCTCGTCGCGATCGCGTTCTTGCGGGCGGCGATCGCCTGGGCGCTCGAGACGAGCGGGCACGCCACCTCGTGGCGCGTGCGCCTGCGCCTGCGCCGGCGTTTGCTCGAGCGAGTCCTGCGTGCCCGGCCCACGGGCCTCGGCGATCTCCGCACCGGCGAGGTCGCGACGACCGCGACCAGCGGCCTCGATGCCCTCGATCCGTATTTTGTGCGCTTTCTTCCCCAGCTGGTACTGGCCGCCGTAGTCTCGCCGGCGATCATTATCTGGGTCGCCTTTCACGATCTCGTCTCGGCGTTGATCATGGTGCTGACGCTGCCCCTGATCCCGATCTTCGGCGCTCTGATCGGCAGGGCGGCCGAGGAAACGACGCGGAGGCGGCTGGCGGCTCTCTCGCAGATGAGCTCGCACTTCCTCGACATCGTGCGCGGGCTGGCGACCCTTCGCGCCTACCGGCGCGGCAAGGCACAGGCCGACGCGATCGCCCGCACGAGCGAGGAGTTCCGGCGCGAGACGATCGGAACGCTCCGGATCGCCTTTCTCTCCGCTCTCGCGCTCGAGCTGGCCGCGACGATGTCGATCGCGCTGATCGCGGCCGTGATCGGCATTCGGCTGGTGGACGGGAGCGTGGCACTGGCGCCCTCGCTTGCCGTGCTCGTACTGGCGCCGGAGCTCTATCTGCCACTACGGGGTGTCGCGGCGCAGTTCCATGCTTCCAGCGACGGGCTGGCCGCCGCGCGCCGAGCTTTCGAGCTGATCGATCTCGAGCCGGCCGTCTCGGTGCCGGCGACTCCGCTCGCGCCGCCCGACCCGAGCGCCGTCACGCTCCGCTTCGAGAAGGTCGGCTTCGCCTACGAAGGTCGTGGATCTCCCGTCTTGCACGAGCTCGACTGTGAGATCGAGGCGGGGAGGCGTACGCTTTTTTCCGGCGAGAGCGGCGCCGGCAAGACGACCGCGCTCGGGCTCCTGATGCGCTTCGCCGACCCGGCTCGGGGCCGGATCAGCGCCGGCAAGATCGATCTGCGCGAGCTCGATCCGGACGAGTGGCGGCGCGGTATCGCCTGGCTCCCGCAGCATCCGCGCCTGCTCGCGGGCACGATCGCCGATGCGCTCAGGATCGGGGCGCCCGAAGCCGCGGAGGATCGCCTTTGGGAGGCTCTTCGTGCCGCCGGCGCCGAGGAGCTCGTCGTCGCCCTGTCCCACGGTCTGGCAACCAGAGTCGGCGAGGGAGGCCTGCCGCTCTCGGCCGGCGAGCTGCGCCGGATCGCGCTGGCGCGCGCGTTCGTACGCGAGGCACCTCTGCTCGTGCTCGACGAGCCGACCGCTCACCTCGATGCGGATACCGCGGCCCGGATCCGTTCTTCGCTCGCCTCGCTCGGGCGCGGGCAGACGGTCGTGATTGCCACGCACGATCCCTTGCTCTCGCCTTTGGCCGATCGCGTGATCGAGCTCGAGGGCGCGCCACAGGGAGCACCCCTGTGAGTGTGCGTCGCATGCTCGTGGAGGCGCGGCCGCTCGGGTGGCGTTTGGCGCTCTCCGTTCTACTCGGCGCCTGCGCGATCGGAGCCGGGATCGGTTTGATGTCGACCTCGGGCTACCTGATCTCGAAGTCGGCGCTGAAGCCGCCGATTCTCTCGCTCGGTGTGGCGATCGGGCTGGTGCAGTTCTTCGGCGTCTCGCGCGCCGC
>PMZQ01000105.1:0-782 GCA_003170155.1 Actinomycetota bacterium
ACCTGGCGCTGGTAGGCCTTGAAGGGCTCGGTGGCGGCGAGCTTGAAGCAGGTCGCCTTGGCCGCGATCGTGTGCAGGAGCGGTCCGCCCTGCAGCCCCGGGAAGATGCCGCGATCGACCGCCTGGGCATGCTCGGCCTTGCAGAGGATGAAACCGGCGCGCGGGCCGGCCAGCGTCTTGTGCGTGGTCGAGGTGACGAAGTCGCAGTAGGGCACCGGATTCGGGTGCAGGCCGGCGGCGACAAGCCCGGCGAAGTGAGCCATGTCGCACATCAGGAGCGCGCCGACCTCGTCGGCGATCTCGCGGAACTTGTCGGCCTCGACGATGCGTGGATAGGCCGAGCCGCCGCAGATGATCAGCTTGGGCCTGTGCTCGAGCGCAAGCGCGCGCACCTCGTCGAAGTCGATCAGGAAACTGTCGCGGTTGACTCCGTAGGAGACGATGTTGAAGAGCTTCCCGGAGATGTTGACCTTGAGCCCGTGCGAGAGGTGGCCGCCGTGCGCCAGCGAGAGCGAGAGGATCGTGTCGCCGGTCTGCAGAGCGCCTAGATAGACGGCGGTGTTGGCCATCGCGCCGGCGTGCGCCTGCACGTTGGCGTGCTCGGCGCCGAAGAGTGTCTTGACGCGGTCGATCGCCAGCTGCTCGATCTCGTCCACGACCTCGCAGCCGCCGTAGTAGCGCTTGCCCGGCAGGCCCTCGGCGTACTTGTTGGTGGCGATCGAGCCCAGGGCCTCGAGCACGCTGGGCCAGGTGAAGTTCTCGGACGCGATCAGCTCGATCGT
>PMZQ01000105.1:797-3081 GCA_003170155.1 Actinomycetota bacterium
GCCAGAGAGATCATCGTAGCGACCTGGACGGCCACTCCGAATCCCTAACCGAAGACGTGACGAAGCCGGCGGCCTTCCGGTCCGCGAAGCAGTTTGGGCGCCGACGTGTCCCGTCACAACCTGACACGAAACTGGCACATTCAATGCGCGTTTTCTGGCTACCGTTTCACGACCCCGCGGGTGGGTGGATAAGGGCGGGGGGCGGCAGAACGTGATGCCTTAAGAAACCGAGCCGAGTAGCGTTTAGCCACCGCCGTAACCGGTCGCCGTCACGCTAGTGAAAGCTGTGAATCCCAGGCAGCGAGCCGTGGATGTCGGCGCCGGGCGAGAGCCGGCGAGCGAGCGGAACGAGACTCTTCAGCTCCTCGGCGATGACGTTGATCGTGCCGCCGGAGCACTGTAGGCGGCCGCGTACAAGCAGGATCGGCTCGCCGCGGACGAGGGCGCAGTTCTGGGCATAGAGAGGCGGCATCACGATCACGTTCAGCTGGCCGTGCTCGTCCTCGAGCAGAAGGAAGGTGACGCCGTTCGCCGTCGGCGGGCGCTGACGGGCGACCACGAGCCCGGCAACTGTCACGCGGGAACCGTTGCGAGCGTCAGGGAGATCGACCGAGGAGATAGTGCCCGGCGGAAGCTCGGGGCGGAGCAGCGCGAGCGGATGAACGCCGGTCGATAGCCCGGTCGAGCGGTAGTCGGCGAGCATGCGCTCCCAGACCGATTGCTCGGGTAGAGGCGGCGTGGCGACGGTCGGCAGCAGGGGCAAAGCGAGCTGCCGCTCCTTCCCGCCCGAGCCGGGGACACTCCTGTCGCGCGGCGCCAAGCCGAGTTGCCAGAGCAGCGAGCGCCGCGGCTCGCCGAACGAGTCGCAGGCGCCCGCCGCGACGAGCGCGCTCAGCGTGCGCTCGTCGAGGCCGCTTCGTTGCGCCAGCTCGCACACATCCGCGAAGGCTCCTCCCCGCTCCCGCTCCGCGGCCAGCGCCTTCGCCCCCTCGGCGCCGAGCGCGCGTACGAGTAGGAGCCCAATCCGCACCGCTCCATCCTCGACCCGGCTCGTGGCGGCGCTCGCGTTCACATCCACGGGCAGCACGGTCAGGCCGCGGCGCTGCGCGTCCCGCACCAGCGTCGCCGGCGAGTAGAAGCCCATCGGCTGGGCATTGAGCAGCGAGGCCAGATACTCGGCCGGGTAGTAGTGGCGCAGCCAGGCCGACTGGTAGCCGAGCAGCGCGAAGGCGGCGGCGTGCGACTTGGGAAAGCCGAAGCCCGAGAAGCTGGCGAGCTTGTCGTAGACGCGGTTCGCCGTCTCAGGGCTGACGCCCTTCGCGGCCGAACCGGCGATGAAGCGCTCGCGGTAGGCCTCGAGCGCATCGGCGCTGCGCTTGCGGCTCATCGCCCGTCTGAGTCCCTCCGCCTCGCCCACGCTGAAGCCGGCGAGCGCCATCGCCACCTCCAGCACCTGGTCCTGGAAGACGACCACGCCGAGCGTCTCGCGCAGCGGACATGCCAGGAGCGGATGGTCGAATGGCGGCTGGAAGCTCGGGTCGGCGCGCAGGCGGCGGCGATTCTCGACGTAGGGATGGATGGCCTTGCCCTGGATCGGCCCGGGGCGTACGAGTGCCACCTGCACGGTCAGGTCATCGAGGTTGGCGGGCAGCGTCTGCGGCAGGCTCTGCATCTGCGCCCGGCTCTCGATCTGGAAGGTGCCGACCGTGTCGGCGCGCTGGATCTCGGCGTAGATCGCCGCGTCGTCGAGCGGGATGCGCGAGAGGTCGATCGGCTCACCATGGAGGCGCGCGATCTCCTCGACGCAGGCCTCGACCGCCGAGAGCATGCCCAGCCCCAGTAGGTCGATCTTGAGGAAGCCGGCGTCGGCGCAGGAATCCTTGTCCCACTGGCAGAGCTGGCGCCCGCGCATAGCGGCCGGCATCACCGGCACCAGCTCGACCAGCGGCAGCGAGGAGATGACCATGCCGCCCGGATGCTGAGAGACGTGGCGGGGCAGGCGCGCGATCTCGGCGGTCAGGGCGGAGAAGGCGCGCCAGCGGCGCGAGCGGAGCTTGGCCTCGGCATCGGGCAGGCGCTTCAGCTCCTCCCCCACCTCGCGCGCGTCCCAGCTCTCCGACAGGCGCGCCAGCCGTTCCAGCTCGCCGAAGGGAAGCCCGAGCGCCTTGCCGACGTCGCGGATCGCGCCGCGCGTCCGGTAGGTGGAAAAGCTGGCCACCAGCGCCGCGTGCTCGCGCCCATAGTGCTCGCAGATGCGCACGATCAGCTTCTCGCGGATGTCGCG
>PMZQ01000015.1 GCA_003170155.1 Actinomycetota bacterium
GTGCGCGTGGTGTTTACCAACTCTCGCGAGACGCCAGGCGCTGCACCGGTCGAGCCGCCTTGCTCACCAGAAGCTCGGGATGATCTGCCGTCGGGCAACAGCATGCTCGCCCATCCGAGAGTTCGTGTATGTTACTTGAATGCCTCGTGCCGGTATCTACGCCCGCATCTCCTCCGATCGAGACGGCGACCAGCTCGGCGTTCGCCGGCAGCTAGAGGACTGCGAGAGGCTCGCGAAGCGCAAGGGCTGGCAAGTAGTCGAGCGCTACATCGACGACGACGTGAGCGCCTACAGCGGCCACAAGCGGCCCGACTACCGCCGCCTGCTCGGTGACCTTAGAAGCGGCTTCATCGACTCCGTCGTCGTCTGGCACCTGGACCGACTGCACCGCCAGCCCAGGGAGCTGGAGGAGTTCTTCGAGGTCTGTGACCAAGCAGGCGTCCGCAACCTCGCCTCGGTCACCGGAGACGTTGATCTCGCAAACGACGACGGCCGCTTCCTGGCCCGTATCCTCGGAGCCGTGTCGCGCAAGGAGTCAGACGACAAGAGCCGGCGCATCAAGCGAAAGGCCCTCGAGCTGGCCCAAGCCGGAAAGATCGCGGGCGGCGGTACGCGTCCCTTCGGCTACGAGTCCGACCGGAAGACGATTCGCCTCGAGGAGGCAGAGGTGATCCGGGAGTGCGCCCGCCGCGTGCTCGCAGGCGAGTCACTGCGCTCTGTCTGTTCCGACCTCATCGAGCGCGCTATCCCGACGGTCACGGGTGGCGAGTGGAAGACGCAGACACTCCGCACCATCCTCATGTCCGGCCGCATCTCGGGCCAGCGCGAGCACAAAGGAGAGCTGGTCGCCCAGGCGGAGTGGCCGGGGATCATCGAGCCTGCCGAGAGCGCCCGGATCAGAGCGCTACTCACAGATCCCGAGCGCCGTACCAACCGGACAGCTCGCCGCTATCTGCTCATGCGCCTGCTTCGTTGCGATCTTTGCGGAGAGACGCTCGTCTCTCGCCCCAAGGCGGGAGGCGTACGCGCCTATGTCTGCGCCAAGGGTCCCAACTTCACCGGCTGCGGACGCATCTCCGTCCTTGCAGACTCGCTCGAGGCCTTCGTTGTCGAGGCCGTGCTCTACCGGCTCGACTCGCCCGAGCTTGCAGCCGCACTCAGCGGCGGTTCTGAGGACCAAATCGCTGCTCCCTGGCAGCAGGAGCTGGACGAGGCGCAGTTCCAGTTGGACGAGCTGGCGAAGACCTACGGAGAGCGAGCCATCAGCCTCTCGGAGTGGCTATCTGCCCGAAAACCGATCGAGCGCCGTCTCGCCGCCGCGAAGAAGCTACTCGCCGAGAGGACGCGCGCCTCCGTTCTCGGCGACCACGTCGGAAAGGCCTCCGATCTCCGCGACCTATGGTCAGATCTTCCCCTCACCCGGCAGCGCTCTATCGTCGCCGCCGTCCTCGATCATGTAGTCGTCGGCCCCGCCCGGCGAGGCTACAACCGCTTCGATCCCGATCGCTTCCAGCCCGTCTGGCGCATCTGACGATCTCCCGAGCGAAGACGCTCTTTCCCCCTACGAGTTTCGTTGCTTATTCAAGTGAAGACGGCGCGCGCTGCGCGCCGCTACCTGCCACCGCCGAGCGTCGCTCGTCAACCCCTTCGGGGTTCCCCTTCGGGCTCCGCCCTGCGGTGACAAGCAAGGCCCGCCGTCGGCCTGTCCCGATTATCGAGGGGAGCCCCCTCGACCTTCTTCTTTTCGCTTCGAGAATCCCGGTTCGAGCGGTTCGACTGACTCGTGGCGCGCGGCCAGGCGGTCCCCGCGGCCGGCGCGGGCGCTGCCGCGACCGCATCCGTCCGTGCCGCCCTCCTGTCCGTGCGCTCACGCTGGCAGGGCGGCCGTCCGAAGCGAGGTTCCGAGAGAACGTTCCGCTCGTCGTGGAACATGAGGTCTTGCTCGCAGCGGCCTGATCTTGCATTGCATGAAACCCACTGGCTCAGCCGAGGGCGCTCGAGCATGGTGCGCCGCCAGCGCTACCCAAGCGGCGCACGCAGCGCAGCCGATCTGTCGCCTAAGTACTGCCTCTCAGTCGGTGGCTCAGCCCCGGTAGACGCGTACTACTTGCAGGCAGAGAGCGGCGAGATGCCGTCGCCTACTGTGGCCGACACGACGCAGGCGACGACGTTGCCGTCGTTGTCGATGCCGGCGACCAACTTGATGGGCTCACCTGCGCGCACTGGCAGCGGCGCGGCGTAGAGGCGAACGCGCCCGACGGAGGTCGGCACTGTAAACGTTGGTACGCGCAGAACCCGCCCGTTCTCGAAGCGAATCTCGATCTGAGACGCGTTCTCGACGACTGACCCGGCAATGTAGGCGGGAAGTCCGTCGGTAGCACCCGCACCTATAAGTGTGATCGGCAGGTCCCGCGTCGCCTTCGGCAAGTTCGTGCGCGAGATACCTGCGAATGAGCCGCAGTTAAGGAAAGCTCCGCCGACACCTGCCTTCGAGCCTGTCGGCGTCACCGAGAGGCAGAGACGCCCCTTGGCCGATCGGAAGGCGACCAGCTCCCAAGGGTGACCGTCCCAGTTTCCCTCCTTCACGACCACCGGTGGGCTCGTCGGTGTCGGCGCGCCTCCGCCTTTCAGGAACCACCACTCGTTCTCCGCACCAAGAGCGATCAGCGGGATCAACACTGCCGCGAGGAGGACAGCGAGTATCAGGATCAAACGGCGTTTCCCCCACAGCCGGTGTCGCTCAGGCTCGCCCGCACGTCCGAGCACGTCGGCCCAATCGGGCTCCCAGGAAAGCGCGGGTGCAAGTCGGTTGAGAACCTCGTCGTTGAATCTCATTTTGCTACCTCCTCGAGCGCCTGAGTCAGGGTCTTTTGGGCTGCGTGCAACGTGGCGGACACGGTTCCGACTTCGACCCCGAGCGTCTCGGCGATCGTGGCGTAGTCGAAGTCGAGGTAGAAGCGAAGAAAGAGCGCGTCTCGCTGCCGCGCCGGGAGCCGACGCACTGCCGCACGCACCTCGGCGTCAGGCGTCTCCGGTTTCCAGACGACGTCATCCGCTTCGTGGAGCTCGTATTCGCCGGCGGGCGGGCGGGAGTCATGAGCCGCGTTCAGGACGCAGCGGCAGATCCACGCTTCGAGCGATCCGGAGCCGCGGAAGTCGGCTTGCGCACGGATCGCGCGGGCGAAGCCTTCCTGAACGGCGTCGCGGGCAAGCTCGGGGTCAGATGTCCGGGCGAGTGCTAGGCGGAAGTAGTCTGCGCCCCGGTTGCGATAGACGGACTCGATCGATTCGATCGTTACGATCTTTGAGTTCATCGACCAGGTGACTCTGACAGGGGCGGGAATGTTTAGTCGACTGCTCCGCTCCCCGTACCTGGGCAATAGCCGGCGCCCATCTCGGGTGACATTCCTGAACACTCGCCCAGGGGACACCGCGTCTTCCGTCGTCGTTACTCCGAGTCGCCGGTC
>PMZQ01000047.1:0-296 GCA_003170155.1 Actinomycetota bacterium
GCGATCCGAGCGAAATGCCCTCTCTGACACTCGCTCCGCCCGGGCGCAGTAGATAGCTCGCGGCGAAAGCGAGCGCCAGGAGCAATACCAGCTCCGCGGCCAGGGTCGCCTGGGGGCGCCGGGCGCTCAGATCACCGTCGATCTGCGAGCCGTTTTCCTCCATCACGCCGTCCCACCTCCGACCGGTCCTTTCACGCAGGTCACGCGGTCAAGCGTGCACAAACAGGGCTCGGCTCGGAACCGGTCCTCTCGATGGCGATACGAGTCTTTGCGGCGGGAGACATCGCCTTCCCCCG